>CBDTYM010000050.1:0-15740 GCA_965364605.1 uncultured Muriicola sp. | reverse complement strand
TAGCACCCAGGTCCCCATATTCATTCACGTGTACCACGTTTTCCAGGGGATACATAGTCTGTACGGTACCTTTCCCGAAGGTCTGGTTACTACCGATGATGATAGCCCTTTTGTAATCCTGCATTGCGGCAGCCAGGATTTCTGAGGCCGAGGCTGAAAATTCGTTGACGAGGATGACCAGGGGTCCGTCCCATTGTATTCTTTCATCCTTGTCTTCATAGACCATTTTGTCATTGTCTGAAGCGCGAACCTGTACTACAGGTCCGTCCTTGATGAACAACCCGGCCATGTCGATAGCCGTGCGAAGGGATCCACCCCCGTTGTCCCTGAGATCTAGAATGAGGCCTTCAACGCCCTCTTCTTTTAACCTTTCTATTTCCCTGGCCACATCGGTGGCTGCATTGCGGTCTGCGTAATCCTTAAAATCGGCATAAAAACCGGGAAGCTGTATCAAGCCGAATTTTTCATCACTATCGATGATCTTGGCAGATTTCGCATACTGTTCTTCCAGCTCCACGATATCCCTGATAACGGTCACTTCCTCAATGGTGCCATCTACTTTCCTCACAGTGAGGAATACCTTGGTCCCCTTGGGGCCTTTGATAAGTTTAACGGCATCGTCAAGCGGCATGCCGACAATGTTCACTGGCGTTTCGTCTTCCTGGCCCACCTTGATGATCTCATCTCCTACTTCCAGCAACTTGCCTCTCCAGACCGGGCCCCCGGAAATGATCTCGACGATCTTGGCACCTTCTGGTTCGGGTTGCAGTCGGGCTCCGATACCTTCAAACCGTCCTGAGATCTGCCGGTCAAAGTAATCCTTGTCTTCCGGGGCGAAATAAGAGGTATGCGGATCAAATTTGTCCACGATAGAGTTGATATACTGGGCGAACCTGTCTTTTCGCTCCATGTTATCGATGAATTCGAAGAAGTCTTCCAGGTTTTTTCGTGTCACGTCACGGGATTCCCTCTCGACCTCCTTCATGGTGAGGGAAACGTAGTTAGGATCATCCTTCTTTTTCTGGATCTCATCCTTCAATTTGGAGTCAAAGGTGTTGAGGGTCCAGAGTTTTAATTGTTTTCTCCACCGCTCTTTCAGTTCCGCCCTGGAATTGGTGAAGGGTCGCTTGTCATAGTCCGAATTGATCGATTCTTCAACCGTATAGTCGAAAGGCTCACTCAGAATCTCTTCAATCAGTGTCTTCACCTCCCCTATTCGCTTCATATACCTCTCGTGTACCAAGTTGAAGAAGGAGATATCCGTATTTTTGATCTGATCGTCTATTTGGAATTTATACTGTTCAAAATCCCGGATATCCTCCGCGAGGAAATATCTTTTCGTGGGGTCCAGGACGTCTATAAAATCTTCATAAACGGCGACGGACAAGTCGTCGTTGATCGCCTTGGGGGAATAATGTCCTTTTTCCAGGATATAGGTGATAATATCCAGTAAAAGTTTGTCTTTGTCATTGTTTTCGAAAGTCTTGTTCGTGAAACTGCAGGATGCAACTGCGATCAGGACCGCCAAAAAGCCTAAAACCAGATTCCTTTTCATGTACATTATTTTCTTCGGGGTTAAAATGGTCTTGCGCAATGCCCTAAAAACCTAGGATTGTTATTGCTATGAACACCCTAAGATATAGAAAAAACCATGCCAATACATGCCCCCGGCGATAATTTTTTGTTAAAGGCAGGCCGCGCTAATCCTCAGTAAAAACGTATTTTTACGGCTTAAAGTATGCGAGATGAGCAAACCTTTGATCCTGGTGACCAATGACGACGGAATCACTGCCCCGGGCCTGCGTACCCTGGTCAGATGCATGCAGGATCTCGGGGAGGTCGTGGTAGTGGCACCGGACAGTCCCCAGTCGGGGATGGGGCACGCCATTACCATAGACAATACGCTTTACTCAAAAAGAGTGGTCATAGACCCCGATGCCGGGGCCCCCAGAGAGTACAGCTGCAGTGGGACACCGGCAGACTGCGTAAAACTCGCCCTTCAGGAAATTCTGGACCGACGACCTGACATTTGCGTCAGCGGGATCAACCACGGTTCCAATTCCTCTATCAATGTGATTTATTCCGGTACGATGAGTGCGGCCATTGAAGCGGGGATCGAAGGGATCCCCGCAATTGGATTCTCCCTTTGTGATTATTCCTGGGAAGCCGACTTCAGCCCGGCGGAAGAGGCTGTGAAAAAGATCGTGGCCGAAGCCCTCGAAAACAAGATCCCAAAAGGAGTTGTGCTCAACGTAAATATCCCCAAAGTGGACAAAGCCGGACTCAAAGGAATTAAGGTGTGCAGACAGGCCCGTGCCAACTGGAAGGAGAAATTCGACAAGCGTACCAACCCCTCGGGCAAGGATTACTATTGGCTGACCGGGGAATTTCAATTGATGGACAAGGGGGAAGACACCGATGAGTGGGCGCTTTCCCAGGGGTATATCTCCGTGGTCCCCACCCAGTTCGACCTCACCGCCCATTTTGCCATTCAAGACATCAACTCCTGGAAACTCCATGAATACTAAAAAAGAAATCGTCATCGGCTTTGCCGTGGGTGTCATCGCCAACGTTTTTGGCACTTTGCTCTATATCCTGCTTTTTTCCGACCTCAGTTTCCGGGAAACCTTCCAGGTGGCAGAGGAACAGGGATACCTGGGAAGCCTCGTAGCCCTCGGGGCAATCCTGAATCTCCTGGCTTTCTTCGGCTTTCTGAGGATCCGGAGGGACCAGCGGGCCAAAGGCGTACTGATAGCCACCCTCCTGGCCGCCCTGGTCATTTTATACTACAAGGTATTCTGACATGAAATACTATATCATCGCAGGGGAAGCTTCGGGCGACCTACACGGGTCGAACCTCATCCGTGCGCTGAAAAAAACGGATCCAGAGGCCCGGGTCCGATGCTGGGGTGGTGACTTGATGGAAGAAGCTGGGGGCACCCTGGTGAAACATTACAAAGAACTGGCCTTCATGGGCTTTCTGGAAGTTCTGGCAAACGTCCGGGTGATCTTTAAGAACATCGCATACTGTAAAGAAGATATTGCCTCATTCAAACCGGACGTAATCATCTTCATCGACTTTTCAGGCTTTAACCTCCGTATCGCTTCCTGGGCTAAAGAGCAGGGTTATCGCACCAACTACTATATCTCACCCCAGGTTTGGGCTTCGCGTGAAGGCAGGGTGGAAAAGATCAAATCATCGATTGACGCCATGTTCGTCATCCTGCCCTTTGAAAAGGAGTTCTATGAGGAGAAGCACGACTTCCCCGTGAACTTTGTGGGACACCCGCTCCTCGACGCTATCGCGCGTTCCGAACAACCAGATCCTTCAGCCTTCAGGCAAAAACACGACCTGGATCCCGCCAAGGACATCATCGCCCTCCTCCCCGGGAGCCGGAAACAGGAAGTGGAAAAAATGCTCACGGTGATGCTCTCCACGGTACAGGCCTTCCCGGATTACGAATTTGTCATCGCAGGGGCGCCCAGCCTGGAGGATGATTTTTATTCCCGATTCACAGGGGAGAGTCGGGTTACATTTGTCCGGGGAGAAACCTATGCCCTCCTCCAATGTGCCCGGGCGGCCCTGGTCACCAGTGGAACAGCCACCCTGGAGACCGCCCTCTTCAAAGTTCCCCAGGTGGTCTGTTACAAGGGGAGTTGGGTTTCTTATCAGATCGCCAAGCGATTGATCACCCTGAAATACATCTCCCTGGTAAACCTGATCATGGACAGGGAAGTGGTGCGGGAACTCATTCAGAACGACCTTACCCCCAAAGCGCTGCAAGAGGAGCTCAATGTCATACTTTCCGGGGAGAGGAGGCAGGAAATCCTCTCTGCCTACGACCGCCTGGAAGAAAAACTCGGTGGTCCCGGGGCGAGCGAAAAAGCGGCGAAATTGATCGTCGAAAAGCTCAAAAACCCGTAGGCCTTTTCTATCGACAGCCTTTCAGACCTGAAAGGGTACTTCAGAAATAATTTATAATTTTGAGATCAAAGCCCTAAGATCTTACAGGCACATGTGGAAAAAAAACGCCTTGCTCCTTTGCTTTCTCGCCCTGGCCTCCTGTGGCGTTGTGAAAAAGAGGACCACTTATGGCAGCGGGCGCACGGTAACTGTAGCCCCGGCCGAGGAGACGGTCGAGGATGGCTTTGATTCCAATGGAGAGGTTACTACCGAAGTGGAAGAAGTACCAGAATCCACTTCCGTGACAAGGTCTGACGAGATCATCAACACCGCCCTGACCTATACGGGGGTCCGATACAAGTACGGGGGAACCACGAGAAAAGGCATGGACTGTTCAGGCCTGCTTTACGCCACTTTTCTCGAACACGACATTTATCTGCCCAGAGTATCTTTTTACATGGCCAATGAAGGAAAAAAAATCCCTCTGGAGGAAGTCAGCAAGGGAGACCTCCTGTTCTTTACCACTTCTAATCGCAGGAAAAGGATAAATCACGTCGGCCTGGTCGTCTCCGTGGAAGGAGAGGACATCCGCTTTATACATTCCACCACTTCCCGTGGGGTGATTGTCTCATCCCTGAAGGAGGGATACTGGAATTACGCCTTTGTCAAGGCTACCCGCATTCTGTGAGATGAAACTCCTGGATTTTACGGCTGTCAGACTGACACTTTCCCTCATCCCTGGGATCATTCTGGGATGGCTCATGCCCCTTAAACCCGAGTGGGTCCTCATTACCCTCTCCGCAAGCCTGATCTTTTTATTTCTGACCTTCCAGTTTGAGAATTACAGGTACGGTTCCTTATTTGGTTGGGCGGTCCTTAGCACCTCAGCGTGTCTGGGAGCCCTGGCCATAACCCTGGCCCAGCCAACACTTCGGCCGGATCACTATTCTCATAATTTTTCTGAAGGGAACTCCCTGTGGGAAATAAGAGTGAAGGAAGTATTAAGACCTTCATCCTTCTACAACTCCTTTATCCTGGAAGTGAAGGCGGTGGATGGCACTGTCCGCAGCGGGAGATTGCTCGGCCGGCAAAAGCGATCCGGAAATATTACCTATGAGGTGGATGACCGTATCCTCTTCTACGGCATACCAGAGCCCATACACCCTCCTGCCAATCCACACCAGTTTAACTTCAGGTCCTACATGAAGACCATGGGAATCTGTGACCAGGTGCGCCTGAGCGAGTCCAATTATATCCGGATCCCCGCAGAGGCAACCAGCCTGACAGGCCGGGCACGTCGCTTGAGGAACAGGATGAAGGAGGCCCTGCAAAGGTCTTTCCCAAGAAAGGATGAACTGGGAGTATTGATGGCGATCCTGCTGGGGGACAGGAATGACCTGAGTCCAGAAGTGTACCGACAATACCGGGATGCGGGAGCCGCCCATATCCTGGCCGTCTCCGGCCTGCATGTGGGGATCCTTCTCCTCCTGCTCCGCATTTTACTCAAACCCCTATTGGCCTTGAAAAAGGGGAGACAATTAGCCATGGTTATCGCCATTATCGCCATATGGGCATACGCCTTTTTTACTGGCCTTTCGCCCTCAGTGGTTCGCGCAGCCACCGTATTTTCATTCCTTTCGTACACCCTCTTTCTCAGCAGGCCCGCCAATACCTTGAATATCATTTTCCTATCGGCCTTTGCCATTTTGCTGTTCAAGCCTGAATTCCTCTTCCAGGTGGGATTTCAACTGAGCTATGCTGCCGTCTTATCCATAGCCTGGGTATACCCTATCCTGCTCCGCATATGGCATCCTAAGAATAAAATAGTAAAAAGGCTCTGGAGGCTAGTGGCGGTAAGCCTGGCGGCCCAGATCGGGGTTTTGCCCCTCTGCCTGCATTATTTTCATCAGTTTCCGGGGCTGTTTCTGATCTCCGCCATTATCCTGCTACCCGGCCTGGGCTTTTTGCTGGGAAGCGGAGTGATCGTGGTAGTCCTGGGAAGCCTGGACAGACTGCCGGAGTGGTTGGCCCTGGCATATTCTCAGATGATAAAGATCATGAACACAGCCGTAGAGATTATAGCAGCCCAGGAGACCTTTGTCTTGAGGGGCATCACCCTCAAACCCCTGGAAGTGATTTTGTTGTTCTTCGTCCTGATATTCCTGGTCCTCACTTTACAAAAACCCCGCTTCCGGCATATGTGTGCTCTGGGAGGAGCCATTTGCCTCCTCCAGATCAGCGTCCTGTACCAGAGATATAGGCAGGTGCAGACCAGGGAAGTATATCTCCTGCATCGGGTAGCCCATTCCGGTCTTCTATACCAGCATGGGCCAGACCTGCAACTGTATAGTGATGATCCCTATGACCTCCAGGCAGTGATGGAAAATTTCAGGGTACACAAGCGACTCAAACCTTATGCCAGGCGTGCATTTCCCAGGGCCTTCAGCGTTGAAGGTCGGGTGTGGATCGTCATGGACAGTACGGGTATCCTTCCTCCCGTTACCGGGGAACTCTTTGGGTTGATCCTAACCCAGTCACCTGAGGTACACCTGGGCAGAATCCTGGAACAGGCACGTCCACAAAAAGTAGTGGCAGACGGCAGTAATTTCCGACAGGATGTAGTCCGGTGGAAGGAGACCTGTAGAGGGTATGGGATACCTTTTTATTCCACTACAGATTCGGGAGCCCTTAAATTGATTGCTTTGTAGAATACTATCGGATCCCGTGCATCATCCGCTTTAATGGTCGGTTCAGGATAATGGACACCAGTCCGAGAGCAATGCAGAGAACTGTAAAGATGCCAAAAAAACTGCTGAGGGAATAGTTAGCTGTGATCTCGTCGATCATACCCCCCAGTGTGCCTGCAAGTTTCTGTCCTATGGCAATGGCCAGGTACCAAATCCCAAACATAAAGCCGATCATACGGGGAGGAACCAGCTTACTGAGGTAAGAAAGACCAACAGGTGACACGCAGAGTTCTCCCATGGTGATGAGCAGATAGGAAAGGATCAGATAGATCATGCTTACCGAAGCCGAAGCCGCCCCTGGGGGTATACTCAGGGTCCCGAAGACCAGAACCGCAAAACCCAGTCCCTGCAGAATAAGGCCTATGCCGTATTTATGGGCGGCGCTGGGATTGTATTTGCTTTCCCACCAGCGGGAAAAGAGAGGTGCCAGCGTAATGATAAAGAAGGAATTGAGGATGGCAAACCAGCTCGCTTCCACCTCATTGCCGGCCTGGGAAAACTTGTCATAAAGCCTGTAGATCAGCAGTCCCCATATCCCGACAAACGCCAGGGCCAGGGCCACATTCGAATAGGGAATACGGTCAAAGGTCTTTTTGAATAACAGGTAAAGCACCCAGGTGATGATCATCATGGGTACGGTCGTAAGCAAGGCATCCACTACCTTGAACACCATGGAGGCTGAGCCCGTAAGCACTCTGTCTGTGTAATCCCGGGCAAAAATAGTCATGGTACCCAGGTTCTGTTCAAAGGTTGCGAAAAAGATGACCGTAAAGAGGCCAAAAATGGACACGGCGAAAATACGGTTCCTGACCACAGGGGTGTATCTCAGCGTTCTGGTGATGATCAGAATGAGAAAAATAATGATAGAGATGATCACTACTTCATAAGATCCTTCATAGCCAAACAGACTAAAATCCAGGAAATTGATGCCCTCGATCTTGGAGAGGGGGTCATTGAAAAGGTAGAGGAGTCCGCCAAGGGAAGACAGGATGATCAGGACATAATCGAACCAGGTAAAGGGATTGCGTTTCTCTTCTACTTCCTGCTCTTCATCGTTATCAGAAAACTCGGATGCTTTCAAAGGCTTGTCCCCAATCTTCCCAAACAGGCTGCCAGCCAACCAGAATTGCAGCATCCCGAAGAACATAAAGATCCCCGCCAGGCCAAAACCCCAGGCCCAACCATAGTTCTCGGCCAGGTATCCGCACAGCATCATCCCGAAGAAAGCCCCGGCATTAACACCCATATAAAAGATCGTATAAGCACCATCCTTTTTGGATTCCTTCCCCCGGTACATCTCAGAGATCACGGCAGTGATGTTCGGTTTAAAGAATCCCGTTCCAATGACCAGTAAGGCCAACCCGGTATACAGGCTCCAAACTGTTTCCAGGGCCATACAGGCGTGCCCCAGGGTCATCACGGTACACCCAGTGATAATGGCTTTTTTGTAACCGATCAGCTTGTCAGCAATATACCCCCCCAGGATGGGAGTAAGGTAAAGGAGGGAGGCATAGGTGCCGATCAGGGCCAGGGCGTGTTCCCTGGGCCATTCCCACCCCGGATTGCTGTCCATCAGCGGCGCCGTCAAGAACAACACCAGCAGTACCCGCATCCCGTAAAAGGAAAAGCGTTCCCACATTTCTGTGAAGAAAAGTACAAAAAGGCCTGCCGGGTGCCCCAGCACCTTATCTTTAAAAAGGTTTTCGATATCCGTATTCATGCGCGGGTCATTTGGAAATTAAAGAATCAAAATAGAGTCCCAGGACTCATTTACTCAAATCTCGTTCTTCCTCTTCCACTCCGTGGGTCAATCGTTTGAGTGGTTTGAGCAAGAGAATCACCAAAAGACCGAAGATGACACAGAAAATCGTAATACCGGCGAAGATATTCAGTTCCCCAGCCTCCGAAGCCGATTCCCCTATCAAACCTGCCACTTTGTTCCCCAGGCCTGTGGCGGCAAAATATACACCCATCATCAGAGCACCATATCTCAAGGGAGCCAGCTTTGTAATAAAGGAAAGCGCCACAGGAGAAGCACATAATTCTCCCAGCGTATGGAAGAGATAAGCTAGCGCCAGCCAATACAAGGCTGATTTACCTAGCTCTTCATACTGCATAGAGGCAAAGACCATAAAGACGAAGCCCAACCCCATAATAATGACCCCATTGGCCATTTTAAACAAGGACGATGCTTCCTTGCCTCGATGTTTCCACCAGAGCCAGAAATTGGCAACAGGGACAGCGAAAACCATGATGTAGAATGGATTGAAAAACTGAAAGGCTGCTGCAGGAACTTCGTAGCCAAAGATAAAGCGGTCGGTTCTGTTCTCTGCGTATAAATTCATCAGACCACCTGCTTGTTCAAAAGCACCCCAGAATACAATTACAATGATAAAGGAGAGCAAAAGCACAAGATATCTGTCTTTTTCTACCTGTGATCTCAGGTCCTCGTATATGGTTACCATCATCCCAACCACAACGGAGAGGAAAATAAAGAAGATGATATAGGCGACCTTTTGATATCCGATGAAGTACCAAGCAGCTAAACTTGAGGCAAGAGCAAGAATAAGGGTTATTAAAAGAGGCTTTCTTGTGCTAAATTGTTGTTGGAAAATTTCTTTGATACTTACATCGTCGCTATCAATTTCAGCTCTTTTTGGTTTGTTTCCGACTGTCACCAAATACTTTTGTCCTGAGAGGTAGACCAATTGCCCAATAACCATGCCTATGGCGGCAAGACCAAAACCAGCATGCCAACCCCAGACGTCTGCTACCCAGGCAACCAATAAAGCTGCAAGAGCTGCCCCGGTATTGATCCCGATATAAAAAATTGAGAATCCTTTGTCACGCCTTTCATCTCCCTGCTGGTACAAGCCCCCCACCAATGTGGAAATATTGGGCTTTAACATCCCTACCCCGGCAATGATCAGCGCGAGACCTGTATAAAAGGCCCACATCAACTCGACAGAGAGAATACCATGCCCAGCTACCAGTAAAAAGCCCCCGATCATCACTGCCTTTTTCTGGCCAATGATCTTATCGGCAATAATCCCACCCGGGATGGACGCCACATACACCAGCATCGTATACCAACCGTAAAGGGAAAGAGCCTCGTTGCTCAGCCATCCCAAGCCAGGATTATCTCCAAGTGTTTCCGCCGTAAGATAAAGGACCAAAATACCTCTCATCCCGTAATAGGAGAAGCGTTCCCACATTTCCGTCATAAAAAGAATGTAGAGCCCGGCCGGATGTCCGAAGAGTTCTCTTTCGTGCACTGGTTTGTTTGTAGTTGCCATTTGTTTTATTGGTTTATTACAGGTTGTCTTTTATAAAATTGGTCATTTTGGTATACAACTGCAGGCGGGTATTTCCCCCGTAAATACCGTGGTTCTTGTCGGGATAAATGGCCCAGTCAAACTGCTTGTTCGCCTGTACCAGTTCCTCGATCATCCGCATGCTGTTCTGAACGTGTACATTGTCATCCCCGGAACCGTGGATCAGCAGGTAGTCACCTTTCAGCATGGCGGGATAGGTAAGCGGACTGTTGTCATCGTACCCGTTTGGGTTATCCTGGGGCGTGCTCATATAGCGTTCTGTATAAATCGTATCATAAAATCTCCAGCTGGTCACCGGGGCTACGGCAATAGCCAGTTCGAAGGTATCATTGCCCTGTAGGATACAATTGGAAGACATAAAGCCCCCGTAACTCCATCCCCAGATGCCCGTACGTTTTGCATCGATCCATGGATATTCACTGAGTTTCTTTGCTACGGCAATCTGGTCTTCAACCTCAAATTTACCCAGTTCCCGGTAGGTCATTTTCTTGAAATCCCGGCCTTTATAGCCCGTCCCCCTGCCATCCACACAGGCCACCACGATCCCCTGTTGTGCCAGCATCTGGTGCCAGTAATCATTGCTGGCCCACCAGCGGTTGGCTACCTGCTGGGAACCCGGACCACTATACTGGAAAAGGAAAAGCGGATAGGATTTGGCCGGATCGAAGTCGGCCGGTTTGATCATCCACATGTTGAGGTCGTACCCGTTGATCTCCAGGGTGGAAAATTCCTTGGGGCTGGTGCTGTATCCCGAGAGTAGTTCTTCCAGGGCTGCATTGTCAGTGATTTCCCTGATCTTGGCCCCGTCTGAAGCACTGTTCAGGGTATAGACATACGGTTTGGTCGCACTGGAATAAGTGTTGATGAAGTAGGTGAAATTAGCACTGAAATCTGCACTGTTTGTACCCTCTTCCTTTGTGAGTCTCACCTTGTTTTTACCATTGATCCCAATACGGTAGACGTCCCGGTTGATGGAGCCATTCTCCGTACTCTGGTAGAAGATCGCCTTTTTTACCGGGTCATATCCGTAGTAGCTGGTCACTTCCCATGGACCGCTGGTCACCTGTCGCCTGATGCTATTTTCAGGATTATAGTGGTAGATGTGATTATATCCGTCCTCTTCGCTGGTCCAGATAAAACTGTCGTCCTCCAAAAAGGTGAGGTTGTCTGTGATATCGATATAAGCCGGGTCCTGCTCCTCGAGCAAAAGGGACACCACCCCATCCGGGGCCTCAACGGTATACATCTTTAGGTGGTTCTGGGCCCGATTGAGTGTCTGCACGCTCAGTTCGTCAGGGTTGTTTTTCCAGAGCAGCCTTGGAATGTAATAGGCATCCGGAAGGGGGACCTCCTTCAGACTTGCATCTTTCAGGTTATAGAGGTGGAGGGAGACCTTCGAATTTTCTTCCCCTGCTTTGGGATATTTAAACCGGTACTGTGAAGGATACAAATTCTCTCCATAGACATCCATGGAAAACTCCGGAACAGACCGCTCGTCAAATCTCAGGAAAGCCAGGCGTGTGCCGTCCGAATTCCAGTCGAAGGCCCGTACAAATCCGAACTCTTCTTCGTATACCCAATCCGTTATTCCGTTGATGATTGCATTGATCTTCCCGTCATTTGTTATCCTTGTGGTTGTGCCCGTTGCAAGGTCGAACATGTAGAGGTCATTCTCGAAAACATAAGCCACTTTGGACCCATCCGGGGACAGGTGAGGGGACATGATCCTGTTATCAGAAACCTTGATGATACTTTTTCCGGCTATGTCATAGACGTAGTAGACTCCTTTTCGAGAATACCTGTAGATCCGTTCCACCTCAGTAGCCAGAAGGATCCTCTGCTCGTCCTCGCTGAATTCATAGGAACTAAATCGAGGAATGCCGTTGTCCGGTGTCGACTCCAGAAGGGTTTCCGTTAACTCCAGGGTCTCATAGGCATATTTATCTATGCGGACGGACCGTCGATCATTATCTATCTCCAATAGCGTATAGTGAAGGCCGTCATTCATGGAACTCAGGGCTTGCAGGCCTTTGGTGGAAAAGGTTCCACCCCAGATCTCTTCCAGGGTCAAATCCTTTTGTTGGGCTATGGCGAAGGGGGTCACTGCCAGGTAGAGCAACAGCAGAAAGTATCTCTTCATTTGAAAGGATTGAAGGTATTCAAACCCCCAAGTTTACTAATATTTTCCCTAAAAAAATAACTTTCCCGCCAGCAATTGAATTTACCCGGCCCTCGGGAAATCACCGCTGTGATTTCCATTCGGAGGATCTTTCCAAATCCAGAATCCCCCGATGTTTTGGGGCAATATCCCTATCTTTACCGCTGTATAAACCCAAGCCATGCCCGTACCTGTCGAAGGATTTTCAAAGCTGACCAAAGAGGAGAAGATCCGGTGGATCGCAGAACAATATACCTCGGATCCCGAGGCCTGTACTAACCTCCTGAAAACCTACTGGAACTCCGATGCAACCCTTCAAAAACTACACGACGAATTCATAGAAAATACACTGACGAACTATTACCTCCCGTTTGGGATCGCCCCCAACTTTCTGATCGATGGCAAGCTTTACGCCATCCCCATGGCCATAGAGGAAAGTTCGGTAGTGGCCGCAGCCAGTAAATCGGCTAAGTTCTGGCTCTCGCGCGGCGGGTTCAGGACCCAGGTACTGGGCACAGAAAAGATCGGTCAGGTACATTTTATGTACGCCGGAAATCCTGAGAATCTGGGTAAATTTATAGACTCCATAACGCCCCTTTTCTTCGAGGAAACCCAACCCATTACCAAGAATATGGTCGCACGGGGAGGCGGGATCAAAGAAATACGACTGAGAAATAAAACAGCACAACTAGACCATTACTACCAGCTGCACTGCACCTTTGAGACCCTGGATGCCATGGGGGCCAATTTTATCAACTCCTGCCTGGAGCAGTTTGCCAGGACCCTCAGAAGGGAGGCTGCAATTTCGCCCTTTTTACAGGATGAAGAGAGGGAGATTGAGGTGGTGATGAGCATCTTATCCAATTATGTCCCCGAATGCCTGGTCAGGGCTGAAGTGAGTTGCAAGGTGGAAGAACTGGGCTCCGAAACGGGGATCACACCTGAGGAATTTGCCCGCAAACTCGTAAGAGCAGTGGACATTGCCAACGCAGAACCCTACAGGGCGGTGACTCACAACAAAGGGATCATGAACGGGATAGATGCTGTGGTTTTGGCCACCGGCAACGACTTCAGGGCCGTGGAAGCCGGCATCCACGCCTATGCTTCCCGTACAGGGACCTACAAAAGCCTGACCCAGGCAGAAATCGAGAATGGTGTCTTCCGTTTCTGGATAGAGATCCCTGTGGCCCTGGGCACGGTTGGGGGGCTTACCAGCCTCCATCCCCTGGTGAAGCAGGCCCTGGAAATCCTGCAGCACCCTTCGGCAAAGGAGCTGATGGGGATCGTGGCCGTGGCGGGCCTGGCCCAGAATTTTGCCGCAGTACAATCCCTGGTGACCACCGGGATACAGCAAGGACATATGAAGATGCACCTGCTGAACATCCTCAACCAGTTGGGGGCCACGGAGGATGAGAAGAAGCAACTGGTCAACTATTTTAAGAAACACAGCGCTACACACAATGCGGTGGTTGAAGCGCTGGAAAAGCTGAGGGCATCCTCCTGATCATGTCCAAAACCTATAAAAGTCACGGTAAATTACTGCTCACCGGTGAATATGCGGTCCTCGACGGAGCAGAGGCCCTGGGACTGCCCACGCGCCTCGGTCAGCAACTGGAGATAACCCAAAGCCAGGCTGATGGCCTCACCTGGAGAAGTATTGACAATGAAAACAAGGTCTGGTTTGAAACCGTCTTTCGGGCCGACGAACTGCGTTCCGCACAGGAGCAAACTAAGCGCAATGGGGTTCGGGAAACCCTCCTTCGATTGCTGAGGGAGGCCGTAAACCTGCGCCCCGAATTCCTGGAGAAAACTGAAAGTGTCCACGCAGTCAGCAAGCTGGAATTTCCCCGCGACTGGGGTCTCGGCAGCAGCTCCACCCTTATCAACAACCTGGCCCAGTGGTCAGGTACGAATCCCTATACCCTCCAATGGAATGCCTTTAGCGGCAGCGGGTATGACATCGCCTGTGCGCAAGCCGAAGGGCCCCTTATCTACCGGGTGCAGAACCGCAAACCGGAAGTCGAAGCTGTGGATTTCAGCCCACCCTTTAAGGACCGCCTGTATTTTGTACACCTTAAGAGAAAGCAAGACAGCAGAGAGGCGATCTCCCACTACAGGCGTAATGTAGCCAACCGCCGGGATTTCCTGGACCAGGTCTCCGACATCACCCGGGCCATTACCCGGTGTACCGATTGGGCGGAATTCAACACCCTCTTATTACAGCATGAGGAGTTGCTTTCTGACGCCCTGCAGATGAGGCGGATGCAGGAACAGTTGTTTCCGGATTTTGATGGTTTGGTGAAAAGCCTGGGTGCCTGGGGGGGCGATTTTGTCCTCGCCTCGGGAGAGGGCGATGTTCCCGCTTATTTCAAAGGCAAGGGATATCCGACCATTGTGCGTTACGAAGACATGGTCCTGTGAATAAAAAACCCCGGACATCGCCGGGGTTATATTCTTTGAGTTGACATCTATTAATAGAAAACGGACCTGTTGTCCTCGATCTCTGCCTTGGCCTTTAGTGCTTCCACCAGACTGTTGGCTACCCTTGCCGATACGCCGGACTGGAGGTTGTCAGCATAGGTGGAATAGTTGTCCAATTCCGGGGCATCTTCTTTTTTGGTTACTTCGAACATAAAGACCCCAGACTCCCCTGAGACAAATCCGGAGGTCTGCCCTACTTCCATGGAGAAAGCCTTGCCTACCACCAGAGGTTCCCTTCCGGCACCCGGGATGGTCGGAGCTTTCACTGTCAGGGCGCTGGCCGTGGCTACCGTGGTGTTGTTGGCAGCAGCAATTTCAGACATGGATTTGCCCGCATTGTCTGCCTTGATCTTTTCGGCCTTTTTCTGCCGCCTCAGGATGGGCAGGACGGTAACGGAGGCATCTTCCACATCCATCAGTCCTTCTTTATAAGTGGCGGTCAGCTGCACTACGGCATATCCGTTGTTGACGTCGAACCTGCGGATGTCCCCCAATTTGGTGTCATCACTGAAGGCCCACTGTACGATCCTTCTCTGGGCGCCGAGTCCGGGCAGGTTTTCGTCCATGGCGTTCAGACGGTTGACCGGCCTCACCACATAGTCATTCTCTTTGGCTATTTCGCTAAGGCTCTTATCGGAGTCTACTGCGGTCATCTCGAATTTGGTGGCATCCGTGAACAGGGTGTTGATGGTTTCTTCCGAAGGCTCAATGTCTCGCGTGAGCGTTGCCAGCTGTACCAGGTCCCTCTTGTCATCAACCTTGACGATGTGAAATCCGAAGTCCGTTTCCACGAGGCCGATATAACCCACCGGGTTGCCAAAGGCAAAATCGTTGAACTTTGGGGTCATCACCCCTTCCTGGAAGTACCCGAGGTCGCCTCCCCTGGGGGCCGACGGACCATCAGAATTATCGCGGGCGAGCTGGGCAAATGCGGCATCGGGCTCGAGGGCGAGTTTGAGCACTTCTGAGGCCTTTTCCTGCGCTTCTTCCCTGGTGCGGGTTACTTCCGGGTTGGCACGTTCGGCCCCCGCGTAAGTGATGAGAATATGGCTGGCCTTGACGGAACCATTTGGCTTTTTGGCCATCATCCTGGAGACCTTAAAAACGTCCCCGTC
>CBDTYM010000049.1:0-16513 GCA_965364605.1 uncultured Muriicola sp. | reverse complement strand
CGATTTGGACAAGCTCACATTTGATAACTGAAAAAATACACCCATGAGGAAAAAAATAGTAGCAGGTAACTGGAAGATGAACAAGGACAGGGAAGAGACAGCCCGACTCATTTCGGAATTGAAATCAGCCCTTACGAAATCGGAGGCAGAGGTGATCATTGCACCTACCTTTGTCAATCTTGCCGACGCTTCAGAACAACTCAAGGGGACCTTCATACAACTGGCCGCCCAGAACATGCACTTCGCAGAAAGCGGGGCCTATACAGGGGAGGTCTCGGCAGGTATGCTCAATGGGATTGGTGTTTATACGGTGATATTGGGACATTCCGAACGCAGGGCCTATTTCGGGGAGGACGATGCCTTGCTGGCCAAAAAGGTCGATGCCGCATTAAAGGCCGGGATGCGGATCATCTTTTGTTTCGGCGAAGAGCTGCAACAGCGCAAAAGCGGGGATCACTTCAAGGTTGTGGAGGGACAGTTGAAAAACGCTCTTTTCCACCTCCCTGTCAATGCCTGGAACCATATTGTCCTGGCTTATGAACCTGTCTGGGCGATTGGGACAGGGGAGACGGCCTCACCAGAGCAAGCCCAGGAAATGCACGCCTTTATCCGTAAAACACTGACCGAGACCTATGATAAATCCATTGCGGAGGGAGTCTCTATTTTGTACGGCGGAAGTGTGAAACCGGGAAATGCCGAAGAGATCTTTTCCAAAAAGGATGTGGACGGCGGCCTCATAGGAGGTGCTTCCCTTGTGGCCGCAGATTTTGCTGCCATCGTCAGCGCTGCAGGGTAGTCATGAGCCATGTCTACATGGAATGCCGGTTTGAGGTAGCCCCCCGGGACCCGGGCGCGGAAATCCTGCTGGCCGAACTTTCAGACCTTCCCTTTGAGAGTTTCGAGGAAACAGAGAAGGGCCTGAACGCCTACATCCGCAAATCAGAATGGAACGAGAATATATTGTCAGCCGTATCCCTGATGCAGCAACCAGAATTTAACGTTGCTGTGGAAGTTCGGGAAGTACCTCCTGAGAACTGGAATGAGAAGTGGGAGACCCATTTCGACCCCATCGAGATAGACGGCAGATGCAGGGTCCGGGCACCTTTCCACCCTCACAAAGAGGCCACCTACGAGATCATCATCGAGCCCAAAATGAGCTTTGGCACCGGGCACCACGAGACTACCCACATGATGCTTGAATTCCTGCTCGAACGCGAAGTGAAAGGTAAAACCGTCCTGGACATGGGTTGTGGCACGGCGGTTCTGGCCATTTTGGCGGGCATGAAAGGGGCAGAGGAGGTCGATGCCATCGACATAGATCCCTGGAGTTACGCAAATGCCCTGGAGAACGCAGAACTGAACGGACAGGAAAGGATTCGTGTCTACGAGGGGGATTCCCGGGTGATCCCTTCGAAAAAATACGATCTGATCCTAGCTAATATCAACCGAAACGTCCTGCTGGCAGACATTCCGCTTTACGCCGACCATCTTAAAAATGGAGGGGAGTTGCTCCTGAGTGGTTTTTACGAGTCGGACGTGGAAGTCATCAGGGACCAATGCCGGGAAGCCGGCCTGGAATATCAATCGAAGCGGGTGCGGAACTCCTGGGTAGCCCTTTCCTGCCATAAATAGGTCGGACATCCGTAAGATATTCCGTTAGTTGGATATGTATCCATTATCTGCACTGAGGAAATCAAAGTGAGAAAAATTGTTATCTTAGTGCAAATTCTCCGCTATGGGAAAAAAAGAAAAATTTTCAGAAGAGCTTTTGCTCGAGGAAGTTACGGTGAAGCAGCACGAGATCGTGCTCTTCAATGATGACGTCAACACTTTCGATCACGTTATTGATACCTTGATCAGTGTCTGTGACCATACCCCGGAACAGGCAGAACAATGTTCCCTCATCGTACATTACAACGGTAAATGCACCGTGAAAACCGGGGACTATGATGATCTAAAGCCTCGCTGCAGCAAACTGCTCCAGGCCGGCCTGAGTGCAGAACTGGTCTGAACTCACCAGTTATCTATCCCATTCCCAAAAGCGATAAGGAAATATCCACCTTGTAAATACCTGTCTGCTTGAAGATATGCCCTCTGCTCATATCGATCTTCTTTGGCCTCTTCTGTGCAGGCCAGAGCATTCCGCCCCTGAAGAACTTTGCACCCGCTGACTATGGGGGAGAAAATCAGAACTGGGAGATATCCCAGGGCAACGATCAGATCATCTATGTAGCCAATAGCCAGGGCCTGCTCAGATACAACGGTTCCCGCTGGGACCTCTATCCTCTGCCCAATGAAAGTATCGTGAGATCGGTAAAGGTGCTGGGCGATAAGATCTATACCGGAGGATACAGGGAATTCGGATACTGGCAGTATAATGCCGTGGGAATGCTGGAGTATACCTCCCTTTCCCAAGGGATCACGGGCGATCTTCTTCCCGATGAGGAATTCTGGAACATCCTCAGGTCGGGCCGTTTTATCGTATTTCATTCCCTGGAACGGCTCTATACGTATAATCCCGAAGACGGGACACTGAAATGGGTAGATACCCAGTCTTCTCTGCCCTCAGTATTCTCGATCGGTCAGTCGGTTTACTTCCAAAGGCCGGGAGAAGGCCTTTTCAGCATAGAGAACGGCAGGGCAGATCTGAAGTACGACTTTAGCGCCTTTCAGGACGACGAGGTGGTAAATATGTTCGAAAGGGGAGGTCGCAGGCTTGTCCTTACCCGAAAAAGAGGCTTTTTTACCATAGAGGGAGAGCAGGTCATTCCCTGGGCTACAGCTCTTAATTCAACCCTTTCCGGAATCACGGTTTATTCGGCCATCTCCCTGAAGAATGGAGGCTTTGCTCTGGGCACCATCTCAGACGGCCTTGTATTGCTGGATAAGGATGGGAGGTTGCAGTTTCGAATCAACCTGGAAAAGGGTCTGAGGAACAACACCGTTTTATCCCTTTCTGAAACGGAGGATAGTACTCTCTGGTTGGGCCTTGACAATGGGATTAGTTTTATAAACCTCTCTTCCCCTTTTCACATCTATCAGGATTACAGCGGGTATATCGGAAGTGTATATGCCACGGCAGAGCATGATGGCTTCCTGTATATGGGGACGAACCAGGGTCTTTATCAGCGGGAATTGGATTTGGAGGAAGATTTTGAACTGGTTCCGGGAACAGAAGGACAGGTCTGGGCTCTCGAGTTAATAGATGACACCTTGTTTTGCGGACACCACGCCGGTACCTTCATCATTGATAAGGGAAAAGCAGTCAGGGTGATTCCCATTCCCGGTACCTGGGATTTTACTTCTATACCGGAGAATCCAAACCTGGTATTGCAGGGAAGCTATTCGGGCCTCTATGTGCTGGAAAGAAGGGGCAGTTCCTGGAGCTTGAGGAACAAAATTCGCGGTTTTGACAATTCTTCCCGCTATCTGGAAATCTTCCAGGAGGAGATCTTTGTAAATCACGAATACAAAGGTGTTTTTCGCCTGAAGCCGGATTCTGGCTACAATGAGGTGCAACTGGTTGCCGTGGACACGGTACACCGGGGGGCTAATTCCGGATTGCTCAAGTACGGGAGACAACTCTTGTTCGCTAACAGGGAAGGCGTCTATTCATTTGACACTGCTTCAGGTGACTTTGTAAAGGACACACTCCTCAGCGGAATTATCGAAGAAGGAGGCTATGTCTCCGGACGACTCCTTTCCGGGATAGAAGGCAAGAGCCTTTGGATGTTTACCGAGAATAATATCACCATCGTTACTCCCGGGAAATTGGATGCTCGCCCTCTGGTCCGTTCCATCCCTGTTGGAGCAGACATGAGAAAGGGAATTAGCGGATATGAAAGTGTCTTCGGCCCCAACGGAGAGGGGGACTTTATCTTTGGGGCGAACAACGGGTTCTTTACCTATGATCTAAGCAATTCCAAGGACACTGAATTTGAAGTGATTATGGACAGGATCGATCTTTCTTCCCAGGGCTCGGGGAAGTGGGATTATCGCTTTGTCAATCCCTCCATGGAAGGCGCATTCGACAATAATGAGAATACGTTGGACTTCCACTTTTACACCCCGGTCTACAAAGCCCTCTCCCGTCCGAGATTTCAGTACAGACTCATCGGTATACAGGACAACTGGAGCCCATGGTCAGAAAGGGCGACGGCATCCTTTTCAAATTTGCCGCATGGTTCCTACCGCTTTGAAGTGCGGGCACGTATGGGAAACGAATTCTCTTCCAATATGGCCAGCTATGCTTTTGAGATCTCCAGGCCTTGGTATCTCAGTGGCATGGCCATGATAAGCTATCTCATGCTTGGACTACTAGGAGCTATTGTCATACACAGGGGGTACAGGTATTACTATCGAAAACGTCAGCAGGAGATCATCGAAAACAACAAAAAGGAAATAGCTCTGGCCAAGGCGCAAAGTGAGAAGGAGATCATAGATTTAAAGAACAAACAACTTAAAGAGGAATTCAGGAGCAAGAACAATGAGCTTGCCGCTTCTACCCTGAGCATCATACGCAAGAACGAGCTGCTTTCTCAGGTTAAGGATCAATTGCTGAACGAAACACCTCAGGATGGTATTCCCACGAAGATCATAGAGATCATAGATAGGAACCTCAACAGGACTGATGATTGGGAATTATTTAAGGAAGCCTTTAATAATGCCGACCGTGAATTCCTTAAAAAACTAAAGGATGAGCATCCCAACCTTTCTCCAAATGACATCAAGTTATGTGCGTATCTCCGCCTTAATTTGGCATCCAAGGAAATTGCTCCCCTCCTCAACATCTCCCCCAGGAGCGTGGAAATAAAGCGGTACCGCTTGCGTAAAAAAATGAGACTGGAACACGACGCAAACCTTACAGACTACATCTTGTCGCTGTAACACATCTTCAAAGTCTCGTATACACCTCAACATTACCTATACAAGCATATAAAAAACCCTGTTTAGTTAAAGAAATACTAAAATCGTCAAAATTGTCAAACTCATAATATTAAGGGGTCTTGGCTGAGTTTTCTTGAAATATGACGGCTGAGAATTATCAAGTGTATATTTTTTGTTGAGGACAACCATAATGCGGCTTTCTAATTCAGTTTATATCTTGTCAGATCAAAATTCATTATCGATGAAATACGTCTTTATAATCGTACTCGCCTTTTTTTCAGTCAACGGGATGTTTGGTCAGGAGTTTACGGTCAGTGGAACTGTCAATGAAGCTACGGATGGGGGACCACTGCCCGGGGTCAATGTCGTAGTAAAAAATACGGTGATCGGGACTACCACGGACTTCGATGGAAACTTTATTCTGAGCAACAGACAGGTGGGCGATGTTCTCGTGTTTTCTTACCTGGGCTATGTGACCACGGAATACGTCATCAGGAATCAGGATCCTATCGTTGTGACCATGCAAGAGGATGTGAGTGCGCTGGATGAGGTGGTCGTCGTCGGCTATGGTACCTCAACCAAAAAGGAAATTACAGGTGCCGTTTCGGTAGTCGGGTCGGAAACCATTGAGGAACTGAACCCGCAGCGTATCGAACAGGCCCTTCAGGGACAGGTAGCCGGGGTACAGATCACTTCAGAATCAGGTTCTCCAGGAAGTGGTTCCAATATCCGAATCCGGGGTATTTCCACAAATGGGGATAACCGACCATTGATTCTAGTAGATGGAAACGTCATAGAAGACCTGAGTGTGATCAATCCGGGTGATATTGAGAGTATCAATATATTAAAGGATGCTACTGCCGGTATATATGGGGTAAGGGCCGCCAACGGCGTTATACTGATCACGACCAAAACAGGAAAAAAGAATACGGATCTCAGGTTCAGTTACGACGCTTACGCCGGGTTTCAGGAAACTTCCCGTAGGATTCCCGTTCTGAATGCCACAGAATACGCTATCATCGTCAATGAAGCCTTTACAGCAGGAGGTGGGGTGCCTCCCTATCCCAATGTTTTTGGCTTAGGGGAAGGTACGGACTGGCAGGATGAGGTTTTTCAAACTGCCCCCATCATAAACCACAATCTGACAATCAGTGGTGGTGGAGAAAAATCAACCTTTTCCATTGGCTCTTCCTATCTCACACAGAATGGTATCGTGGGAGGGCCTAAAGCGAATTTCAGGCGATTCACGAACAGGATTAATTTCAATTCAGATCTTTTTGAAAACTTCAAGCTAACAGCCAACCTATTATATACAGGAACGAATCGCAAGACACTGCCGGAAAATGCCCTGGGTTCTGTGTTGTTCAATGCCCTGAATAATGCACCAACCTTTGACGTCCGACAGAATAATGGGCAATTTACCCTTTCCGAAGGTTTGGGGAACGAAGTGATCAACCCTCTGGCTCAGATACAAAATACGTTTAATGAGAATGATGTTCACAGATTGAGCGGTAAGATCGGAGGGAATTATGCTTTCATGGATAACTTTACCCTTGAGAGCAGCCTGCAGTTCAACTACGCAGAGGTCACCGGCCGATTTTTTTCTCCCACGGTTTTTTATGGTTCGGGAAAGGTGTTTAACGTCGATCGGAACTTTGTGGTGGATACAAAAAATATTTTCCGGGATTACACTTGGGATACCTTTATTAACTACAACGCTGAATTTTGGGAGGACCACAGCCTCACCGCTACCCTGGGGATGTCTATTTTTCAATCTACGGGCCAGTTTGGGGGCAGTCAGGGATTTGACGTTCCAGGCAACACCTTTGCAAATGCTTTTATCGAGCAGGCGTCAGACGTTTTCAACTTTAATGAACAAAACAATACGGTTGGTAAATTTGATTCCCGACTGCTGTCGTACTTTACCAGGCTTCAATACAACATAAAAGGGAAATACCTTCTCTCTGGTATCATAAGAAGGGACGGTTCAACCAATTTCGGCCCGCGCAACCGATTTGGCTATTTTCCTTCCGGTTCCCTGGGATGGATCGTATCCGAGGAAAAATTCCTGGAGGATAGCAGCGTTTTCTCCTTTGTGAAACTCAGGGGGAGCTACGGGATCGTCGGAAATGACAGGATCGGGGGTAATCGGTTCAGATCTATCCTGAACGGAGAAGGTGCCTATGTCCTCGGCGGGGAATTGCTCTTTGGAAGAGCTGCCGGAGGAATTTCCAACCCTGAAATAGCCTGGGAAGAACAGAAGACACTGGATATAGGTGCAGATCTCAGGCTTTTCGACAGCCAGGTAGACATCACCCTCGATTACTTCCAAAAGCGAACAGAAGACCTTCTGGTGTCGCCACCTGTTTCCGGAATCCTAGGAGCAGCAGCCCCAGGAGCGGGTTCACCTTTCGTCAATGCGGGAACCGTTGAGAACAGGGGTTTTGAATTCGTCATAGGATATAGTAGTGATCCCACCAAGGATTTTTCTTTCGGCGTCAATTACAATGCTACCTTCCTGGAAAACGAAGTGATCTCAGTGAACAATGGGGTAGGGTTTATTCCCGGTGGATCTTTCGGGGTAGGACAGGATCCGCCAGCCAGGATGGAGAACGGAAAACCTCTCGGTTATTTCTTCGGTCTCCAGACAGATGGAATCTTCCAGAATCAGGCTGAGGTAGACGCCCATGCCACACAGGCTAACGCAGCCCCCGGGGATCTCAGATTTGTGGATATCAATGGGGATGGAGTTATCGACAATGATGACAGGACCGATATAGGAAACCCGATTCCGGATGCTACCATGGGTCTCAACATCTCCCTGAACTATAAAGACTGGGACTTCACGGCATATGCCTTTGCATCCATCGGAAACGAGATCGTGAGGAATTACGAGCGTAACCAACCCCTGGTCAACAAATCCGCTTACACCTTGAACCGCTGGACTGGAGAAGGAACTACTAATGAATTTCCAAGAGTGACCACTGGAGCGACCTCCAACTTCTTATTCTCGGATTATTTTGTAGAAGATGGTTCATTTGTCAGGTTACAAAATGCTCAGATAGGATACACACTGCCCGCAGAAGTAGTGGAGCGGGTCGGGATCGACCAATTGCGGGTTTATATATCAGGCAACAATTTATTCACCCTTACAGAATACAGGGGCTATGATCCCAGTGCTTCTTCCGGAGCACCTATAGGGGCTGGAATTGATCAGGGTTTCTATCCTGTTCCCAGGACCTACTTAATGGGGGTAAATCTAAAATTTTAAACAAGCGGCATGAACATGAGATATACAAAATTCGGACTCGTATTACTGTTTTCAGGGATGCTTATACTTTCCTGCGGTGACGACTTTGTCGATGTGGATTCCTTCGATGAAGACTCGGAGAACTTCTTTAATTCTGAAGCGGATTATCAGGAGGCTTTGATCGCGGCCTATGACCTGCTGCAATCGACCTACCTCAATGTCTTGGTTGGAGAAATTGCCAGTAATAATACCCTGGCCGGTGGCGAAAGTGCTACGGATGTTCCTGGCATTCAGGAAATCGACGATATGACCCACACCCCGGTAAATCAGCAGCTTCGGGATATCTGGAGTTGGATGTATGCCGGAGTGAACAGGGCAAATTACATTCTGGAGTTTCAGGATAAGACCGATTTCCCCAACAAGGATCAGGTGCTGGCTGAAACAAGATTTTTGAGGGCTTACTATTATTTTGAATTGGTCAAGTGGTTTGGTCCACTTCCTTTCAATGTGGAGGACCCCGACCGCAGGATCCTTTTCGGAGATCAGGATGTTCTCGAGAGACAACCTGAAGAAGTGATCTATGGCCTGATCGAAGAAGACCTGATTTTTGCTGCAGCTAATCTTCCGGCGGTACAGGCTGAAACAGGCAGGGCCACCAAAGGTGCTGCCCAGGCTCTTCTGGGCAAGGCTTATCTGTATCAGGAAAAGTATACGGATGCCGCTGCTATCCTAGATGAAGTGATCAATACCGGTCCTTATGACCTGCTTGAAGATTATTCCACCATGTTCGAGAATTTTAACGAGAACAACATAGAATCAGTTTTCGAAGTACAGTATACCGATGTGGAAGGAGCCGGGTTTGGTTGCCTTCAGTGCAGTGAGGGTAATGTGGCCGTGGGTTTCAACGGGATTCGGAATTACACCGGACCTGTTTTCGAATCCGGGTTCAGTTTCAACGTACCCACTCAGGAGGTCTATGAGGCTTTCGATCCCAGTGATATTCGAAGGGATGTAGCCATCCTCGACATTGAAGCCTGGGCTGCAGCAAATCCTGAGGTTTCCTTTGTGGAAGGATTTGAGCACACCGGTTATTACAACAGAAAATACATTGCAAGACAGGGCGATCTGAATACGCCGGATGCCAATCTAACCAACCCTAATAACTACAGGGCTATTCGGTTCGCCGATGTCTTGCTGATGGCTGCAGAAGCCCATAACAGGACGGGCAATGATACCCGGGCCCAGGAGTATCTCAACAGGGTGAGAAACAGGGCCGGACTACCTAGTATCACTGATACAGGAACTGCCCTGAGACTGGCTATCTATCGCGAAAGGCGTCTTGAACTAGTCGGGGAAGGACACCATTTCTTTGACCTGGTGCGCACCGGACGTGCCGCCCAGGAGATCCCTGGATTTACAAGCGGGAAACACGAGCTTTTTCCCATCCCATCTATAGAAATTGAATTGGCAGGCAACCGTTGGAGTCAGAACCCCGGTTATTAATAAAAAATAAACTTTGAACAAATGAAAATTCTATCCAGACTACTCGTATTCTTTTTATTGATAAATGGTTTCAACTCCTGTACGGAGGATGAAACCTCGTATGTGTTCGAGGGGATGTCAGCACCTACTGAAGTCGACGCGATTTTCGATATCGCCAATGACGATTCAGGAGAGGTAAGTGTAACCCCTACTGCCAATGGTGCCGCCCTTTTCCGTATCTACTTTGGCGACCAGGAGAACGAATCTCCCACCGAAGTGGCGCCGGGTGAAACGGTGACTCATGTTTACGGAGAAGGGGAGTTCACCCTGCGTATTGTCGCCGTAGGTATGACCGGGCTCACCAGCGAACTCAACAGGATCGTCACCATTTCCTTTGCGGCTCCGACCGGTTTACAGGTCGACATTGTTCAGTCGAATCCCCTGGAGGTAACCGTTACCCCATCGGCAGAAAACGCTACAGTCTACGACATCTATTTCGGGGATGTGGAAAATGAAGAACCCACCACAATTATGGACGGGGAGTCTGCAGTCCACCTCTACGACGCTCCGGGCGATTATACGATCAGGGTAGTTGCCAGGGGTGCAGGTGCTGCCACTGCTGAAATCTCTGAAGTCTTCACTGTTGTAGACCTACAAAACGCTGAAGCCTTCCCGATCGGCTTCGAAAACAACGAAACCCTGACAGGAGTATTCGAGGAATTCGGAGGAGTAACCGGAGCCCCTGTAGCCAACCCTGATACCAATGGCAATAGCTCGGAAACTGTTTATGAATTCAACAAAGCTGATGGTGCTCCATGGTACTCAGGATTATTCCACATCTTCTCAGAGGATATGGATTTGAGCACAAACCAACGTTTCTCTCTCAAGTTCTGGTCTCCAAAAGCCGGAATCAACGTACGCTTCCAGATTGAAAAAGAAGGTGGCGGAGGCGGAGCGACGCTCTTTGTGGATCAAACCGTGGATACGGCGAATGAGTGGGTTACGCTGAGTTTTGACTTTACAGGGATTGTCAACGGAACTGATGCATACGACAAATTTGTGATCTTCCCGGATTTCGACGACGTGGGTCAGCCTGCAGGTGATGGATCCATATACTACCTTGATGATATCGACCTGTCCGGAAGCTGTACTGCTGAGACAGAGGAGAACATAGATCCTGCCCTGGGAGACATCAACTGGACATTCCAGACCAATGATTTTGCCCATTCATTTGAGCCTTTTGGTAACATCAGTTCGGCCATTGTAAGCAATCCGAACCCAAGTGGCATCAATACGAGTTGCAATGTTCAGAGCTATGTAAAAACAGCCGGCTGTGAAACGTGGTCCGGAGTCGGTAAAGGCCTGGCCAATGCCATCGATCTCACCATGTCTCCAAACAGGGTATTCACCATGAAAGTACTCGCAGAGACCAAAGTTACCGAGGTAACCCTCAGACTTGAATTCGAACCATTTCCCAATGTAGATCCTGCCGTGGATGTGGTACAGACCATTTCTCAGGTGGGTGTTTGGGAAGAACTGGTGTTCGATTTCTCTGCCCACAGTGATAAGACCTTTAAAAGTATCATCGTGTACTTCGACAGGGATCAGCCCTGTGATGATGCAGTCTACTACTTCGACGATATCAAGCAGGTTGCCGATGCCGGAGGCGGAGGAGGAACCTCTCCTTCAGTTCCCGCTCCCGCGCCCACTCAGGCTCAGGCCGACGTGATTAATATGTATAGTGATTCCTATACCCAGGACGTCAACGTGAGTTCCTGGAGGTCTGACTGGAGTACAAGTACGCTGACGGATATCCAGATCTCTGGTAATAATACCAAGGAATACATAGATGCGGATTTTGTAGGTGTGGAGTTCTACGGCCCTGATGCTGTAGACGCCTCTGCCATGGATTTCTTTCACGTAGATGTCTGGACCCCGAATGCCACCACCTTCCGGGTGAAATTGGTAGACCTGGGGACAGGGAACCCAATTGAGGCAGAAATTGCCTTTGACGGTATCTCCCAGGGACAGTGGGTCTCTCTGGACATTCCCATGGCTGACTTTATCAGCGGAGGGATGAGTGCGACGAATTCTATTCAGCAACTCATCTTCTCTGGTCTGCCTACAGGAGAATTTGATTTCTATATTGATAACGTGTATTTCTACAAGGAGGTAGCAGCACCAACAGCTCCTACTGTTCCTGCTCCCGATCCCACCGAGGCTCAGGCTAACGTGATCAACATGTACAGTAATACATACACCCAGGATGTCAACGTGAGTTCCTGGAGGTCGGATTGGAGCACGAGTACGCTTACGGATATACAGATCTCCGGTAACGATACCAAAGAATACATCGATGCAGATTTCGTAGGGGTAGAGTTCTACGGTGCTGATGCCGTCGATGCCTCTGCGATGGACTTCTTCCACGTCGACGTTTGGTCACCAAATGCCACAACCTTCAGGGTGAAATTGGTAGACCTCGGGACAGGTAACCCCATAGAGGCAGAGATTGCCTTTGACGGCATTGCCCAGGGACAATGGGTGTCCCTGGATATTCCGATGGCTGATTTCATCAGTGGTGGGATGAGTGCGACCAATTCGATTCAGCAGCTTATCTTTTCCGGCCTGCCAACAGGGACGTTCGACTTCTACATAGACAATGTCTATTTTTATAAGACACCGCCAACTGCGCCTACCACGGCTGCACCTGATCCAACGGAGGCTCAGGCCGACGTGATCAACATGTATAGTAATGTGTATACCCAGGATGTGAACGTGAGTTCCTGGAGGTCTGATTGGAGTACAAGTACTTTGACAGATATCCAGGTGGAAGGAAATGACACCAAGGAATATATCGATGCGGATTTTGTAGGGGTGGAGTTCTACGGGGCCGACGCCGTCGACGCTTCAGGAATGGCTTTTTTCCATGTGGATGTTTGGACCCCCAATGCAACTACTTTCCGGGTGAAATTGGTTGATCTGGGAACAGGAAACCCGATTGAGGCTGAAATCGCTTTTGACGGTATCGCCCAGGGCCAATGGGTTTCCCTGGATATCCCGATGGCTGATTTCATCAACGGTGGGATGAGTGCAACCAATTCGATTCAGCAGTTGATCTTTTCAGGTTTGCCCACAGGCACCTTTGATTTCTATATTGACAACGTCTATTTTCACAACTAGGGATAACAATCTTAATTCATGATTATGAAGACTTTGAAAATGATAATGGGGATTATCCTGGTACTATCCTTTACGGTGGCCTGTCAGGAAGATATTCCCAGCCTCAATACGGTTGTGGTTCCAACGAATCTTACGATCACGACTAATGTGGCAAGTGACCAATCCGGGAACGTGACCGTTACTGCGACCGCAGATGATGCTCTCACCATCCACGTGATATTTAGGCAAAATGCTGCTCCCGTTGTGGTGAGCCCTGGACAACCCGCGGCGTTTAGGTATACCCAGTCCGGGCAGTACTCCCAACTCATCACGGTAGTGGCCTTTGGGGCAGGTGGTACTGCAACTTCCAGGAATATCACCGTCGACCTGGACGTAAAACTCCTCATCGATCCTGACATCCTGCAAAAAATTGCGGGGGACGGTACTAAAAGATGGGTCTGGAACAAAGAGGAGACCGGTCACTGGGGTGCAGATGCAGCTTTCAACGAGCAGAACAACGGCTTCCAGGCTCCTCCTAATAGTATTAATCCATGTGCTTATGACGATGTCCTTACCTTTTCCTATGACGCCAACGATGTTTATGGCTATCAGTTGGATACCGGGGCAGGAAATGAGACGCTAGTGGGCTGGGCCGATGTGAATGTCTTCTTCCCGAATGCCACGCCCTCCCAGTTTGTGGATGAGTGCCGTGACATCTCCACTGCCAACAGCACGGCAGTCAAAACCATAGATACGGATACGAGCTTTTTGATCTATGAAGAGGACGGCGACCTGTATCTCGAGGTTGAGAACAGTACGCTTTCTTTCTGGTCCGGAGCAACCCGTTACAAAATTTTGGAGCTGACCGAAGATTTTCTTTTCGTGCGCGGTGATCACCTGCCGTTGTTGGAGACAATAGAAATTGCATACTACCATCAGTTCAGGCCTGAGGATTATGATCCTAACGCCGGTGGCACGCAATTCGAGACCCTGGTCTGGTCCGATGAGTTTGACGTTGACGGTGCGCCTGATCCTACCAACTGGACATATGACATTGGAACCGGGAACAACGGATGGGGAAATGGAGAGTTGCAGTCCTACACCAGTGATCCTGAGAATGTGATTGTGGAAAACGGAACTTTAAAAATCACGGCAAGAGCCGACGGGTCAGGTGGATATACCTCAGCCCGTTTGAAGTCCGAAAACCTCAGAGAATTCACTTATGGTCGCGCAGAGATAAGGGCAAAACTGCCTTCAGCTACAGGAACCTGGCCAGCCATCTGGGCCTTGGGTGCCAATTTCGATACTGTAGGATGGCCTAGTTGCGGCGAAATAGACATTATGGAACAAACCGGTGCTGAAAAGAATACGATCTTGAGTACCGTACACTTCCCCGGGAATTCCGGTGGCGGTGGGATCACGGATTCGACTCCTTTGCCCTCTTCCACTACAGAATTCCACGTGTATACAGTGGAGTGGACGGCTGACGAGATCAAGTTTTGGATAGACGATGAACCCGTGCACCACACCGTTAGCAATGATCCTTCAAGACCTTTCAATGATGACTTCTTCTTTATTATGAACGTCGCCATGGGAGGTTCTCTAGGAGGAACGGTTGATCCTTCGTTTACTGAGGATACCATGGAAATTGATTATGTCCGTTTTTTTCAATAACTTCCTGTAGTACTAAATATAGAACAGGGTTAGCCGAATGGGTTAACCCTTTTTTGGCCTTTAAGCATCAACACTTGCTGTTTTCTACAAACAGCGTATAAAGAGTAACTATTATGGAAAAATCTATTCTGAGGTTCCTGATTTTCTTCGTTTTTACAGGGGGAATATTAGCCCAGGCTGACAAGGTAACTGTCGTTCAGGATCAAGCCGGAATGCGTTTGGTTGTAAACGGGGAAGATTTCATGATCAACGGGATGAACTGGGACTATATCCCAATAGGCACCAATACCGTAAATGCACGGTTTTGGGAGCAATCCGATGATGTGATCATGGCGGGACTCGACACCGAGATGTCTCTTTTGAGGAACATGAATGTGAATGTGATCCGCCAGTATACCGGGGTACCAGCCCGGTGGATCCGTTACATTTATGAGAAGTACGGGATCTATACCATGCTCAACCATTCCTTCGGCCGGTACGGTTTGACCCTGGATGGGGTCTGGACCCCAATCACGGATTACGCAGATCCGAAAACGCAGGAATTCCTCCTATCTGAGGTGGAGGCTCTAGTTAGGGATTATAAGAATACCCCCGGACTCCTGATGTATCTCCTGGGTAACGAAAATAACTATGGCTTGTTCTGGCAGGGCGCGGAGACTGAGGACTTCCCCGATGACGAAGGGAGAATTGCATTTATTGGGGAGAATCGGGGCCGTCCCATGTACAAGTTGATGAATGAAGCCTCCAAGTTGATGAAGTCTATGGATACTTCTCATCCTGTTGCTATTTGTAACGGGGATGTATTGTTTATCGATATCATAGCCGAAGAATGTAAAGATGTAGACATATACGGAACCAACATGTACAGGGGAGTCTCTTTCGGAGATGCCTTCCAGGTAGTCAAGGAAAAGCTGGACATGCCCATCATGTTCACCGAGTTTGGTGCCGATGCTTTCAACGCGATCGAGAATCAGGAAGACCAGAAATCTCAGGCCTACTACATGGTAGGAAACTGGAAGGATATCTATGAGAATGCCGCAGGTCTGGGCAAGGCCGAAAACTCCATCGGGGGTTTTACTTTCCAGTTCAGCGATGGTTGGTGGAAATTTGGATTTGATGACAGGGAGAATGCGGACGTCCACGACAACAACGCTTCCTGGGCAAATGGTGGATATGACAGGGACTACAAGGAAGGGGAGAATAACATGAACGAAGAGTGGTTCGGGATCTGTGCCAAAGGGCAGACCAATCCACGTGGCCTCTATGACCTCTACCCCAGGGCTGCCTATTATGCCCTTAAGGAAGTGCATAAGCTCAATCCCTACGCAGAAGGGATCACCCTGGACTTTGTCCAGAATTATTTTGAGAATGTAGATCTGATGGAAGCAGTCCTGAAGGCCAGGGGAGATAAAGCTGCGCTGGTGGGAGAGGAGAGCAGTATGCTCAGGGTTAGCAGGCTAGAGGCCCGCTTTACTACCTTTAATACGGGAGGGAATCTGCTCACAACCCCCAGCAATCCGGATCCCAACGAGCCCACTACCTATCCTGATCAGACCGGATTCGATCATATGCAATCCTATTTTGTAGGCTTCGAAGGGGAACCTGCTCCCAATATGAGGGCGAACGTCAACTTTAACGTCATCGGCAAGGTAGCGACAAACCCTATTGACGAGATCTTCTACGAAAACCGGGCAAGACCGGTTGAGGTCAATACCGATGAAGGAGATGTGGTCTTGTCTGATGTAAACAGGGTGGCCGTATATAATGCCTCCTTTGACTGGAATGCAAAGAATTTCGACCTGAGAGGTTTCTACCGGACAGGCCACTACCATTGGGGATATGAAGGCGACTTCTTCGGCCTCTATCCCGAAGCCAATTATGGCCCCAACCTCGATATCTATAACGGGGAAATCAGCGGGTTTGAAGTTGACGGAAAAAGAGCCATCAAAGGATTAAAAGCAGCTTTTGGGCCTCAACTTTGGTGGGGAGCCAACCCTGCGGTGCTAGTAAAATATCACAGAACCATTGGAAAGTTTGACGTTGCCGGTGTTTTCCATGAAG
>CBDTYM010000048.1:0-16552 GCA_965364605.1 uncultured Muriicola sp. | reverse complement strand
TAGCAGACATGAATTCATCGTAGTGGGCATATTCGGCAGGAGTCACCTCGAAACCAGGAGTGGCGATGATCTCCCCTGAGCTGGAAACCGAGCTCATACCGCTCCTCAAGGTAATATTATATGTTCCTGGAGGGGCCTTATGTCCTTCACAACCAGCTTCCATATACACCCCGGGTATACCTTCCATGATGGGGTAATTCAAATCCCAAACAAACCTGTTGAGGCCTTTTTCAGCAGGCAAAACAGGTTTTGGAGGTGGTCCACCCCCATTATGCTCCTGATACGTAGTGTCCTTTTCAGAGCTGAAGGTCCTGATGAGCTTGCCCTCTGAATTCCGGATCTCCATTATCAAAGGTACTGCTCCCCTCGATTCCGGCAAATGGTAATACATCACCATCCCATTGGCAGGATTGACCCCTTCATACGGATGGGTCCCTTGAAAATCCTTTGAGTCCCCACTAAGTGGACTTCCCCAGGAAGCATTCAGGGCATCTTCGGGTTTATAGATCCTGAAGTCTGAATTCTCAGGTTCGTACTGGGCCAACACGGAAAGGTCGTCCAGGATCCAGAACGAGCGACCTGACGTAGCCACTACCAGGTCTCCGCCTTGCACTTTCAGATCTGTGATAGGGGTCCTGGGCAAATTGAGTTGCAGGGGTTCCCAGCTAGCCCCGTCATTCCAGGAGATGAAGATCCCTTTCTCCGTTCCGGCGTACAGGAGGCCCTTCCTACCTGCGTCTTCCCGCACCACCCTGGTGAAGGAACCATAGGGAATCCCTTTGCTGATATTGGTCCAGGATTTCCCGTAATTGTTCGTCTTGTAGATGGCTGGGGTATGATCATTGAATTTGTATCGGGTTGTGGCGATATAGGCCGTGGCAGGGTCATGGGGAGAAATTTCAATGGCATTGACAAGGCATTCTTCCAGGCCTTTAGGGGTGACATTCTCCCAGTTCTCTCCACCATCCCTGGTGAGGTATACCAGGCCATCGTCACTCCCTGTCCAGTAAACACCCTTTTCGTGGGGAGATTCCGCCATATAAGCGATAGTGCCATAATTCTCAGCCCCGACCGCCTCAACGGTGTATGGGCCTCCTCCTTTCCCTTGTTTTTCGTCCATATTCCGGGTGAGATCCGGTGAGATTTCCTCCCACGTTACTCCCATGTCCCTGGACCTGAGCACGAGCTGTGCACAGTGGAACCAGGTATTGGGTTCATGGGCGGAATAAATAATGGGAGCATTCCAGTTAAAAAGGTATTTCATATCCCTGGCTGCCCGGCCCAGGTACTGAATAGGCGCAGCCAGGACCTTGGTCGTACCCCCTGTTTTAACATCCAGCAGATCGATATAGCCCAGGTAGCTTCCCCCCATGACATATCTGGGGTCATCCGGATCAAAAGCGAGAAATGCACTTTCACCGCCGGCGGAGTAAGACCAGTCGCGCTCCCCAATGCTTTCACTGAACGGGGACAGGTGGGCGATCTTCACTGACGTATTGTCCTGCTGCCCCCCGTAGATATTGTAGGGAAACAACCGGTCTGTGTTGATCCTGTAGAATTGGGCCGTGGGCATGATATCCAGGGACGACCAGTTCTTACCGTAATCAAAAGTGATGGCAGCTCCTCCGTCATCTGCGATGATCATATTGTCAGAATCGTCCGGGTTGATCCACAAGTCGTGGTAATCCCCGTGCTTCCCTTCGATCTCCTCCCAGGTCTTGCCCCCGTCTATGGAACGCAGGGCCTGTGCACTCATCACATAGACAACCTGTTCGTTATTGGGATCCGGGAATACTTCGATGTAGTACCAGGCCCTTTGTACAAGTCTGTTATCCCCGCTGACCATCTTCCAGGAATTGCCGGCATCGCCCGAAACGAACAAACCACCTAGGTCCTTGTCGGAATCGCTTTCGATGAGTGCATAGACCTTCTCGGGGTTCGCCTGACTTACAGCGATGGCCATCTTCCCTTTTTCCTCCGGCAGGCCGTTGTGTATCTTATTCCACGTTTCTCCTCCATCCGTGGATTTGTAAAGCCCGCTGCCTTCTCCTCCACTGATCACTTTATCCGGTCTTCGCTGGTGCTGCCACATGCTGGCGTACATGACCTCAGGAGTAGACCAGACCATAGAGAGTTCATTGCATCCGGTGAGATCGTTCACATAAAGGACCTGTCTCCAGGTTTCCCCTCCGTCCGTGCTCTTGTAGATCCCTCTTTCCTTGCTCGACCCATAGAGTGCTCCCTGGGCCGCCACGTAAACGATATCTGGATCGGTGGGATGTATCAGTATACGCGCGATGTGCTGTGTCTTTTCAAGACCGATCTTCTTCCAGGTCTTGCCTGCATCGATAGACTTGTACATTCCATCCCCATAGGAGGTCATCACCCCTCTTACCGCATGTTCTCCCATGCCGCAGTACACCACATTGGGGTTTGATGCAGAGACAGCCACTGCACCGACCGACCCCATCTCAAAGAATCCGTCGGATATATTTTCCCATTTTACACCAGCATCCGCGGTTTTCCAAAGTCCGCCCCCTGTAGTCCCCATGTAGTAGGTCATTGGATCGCCGATCACGCCTGTTGCGGTGACTGATCGACCCCCACGGTACGGACCGATATTCCGGTATTTCAGGGGCTGGAAATAGGTCTCTGCCTGCTGGGCGAATACACCTCCGGTCAAGAGAAAAAGCAAGAGATAAAGGATATTGGATTTCATAGAGTATGGAAGGGTTTATTTTCACGTACAAGGGTGCGTATTAATACAATGGCCCGGGATGATCATCCCGGGCCAGTTACCCGTACGTTTATTCTTCGATGAAGAGGTAATTCAATTTCAGTTCATTGAAGGCTTTGTTAAAGGCTTCGATCTCCTCACTGACAAGAGTATCGAATTGGTCTAGCTGTGTTATGATCTCGGTGGTGAGCTCATTCTTAACGGCTATATCCTGCTCTGTTGGATGGAAATCATCGATAGAAACCAGGCTGTTCAAATGGGCTAGTTTATTGGTGAGCCTGATCGGGAAGTTCAGCGGGTCCTGCCCGCTCCTGTTCTGGGTTTGATAGAGGGCCTTTTCCACTTCTTCAAACTCTTCCTTCATCTTTTTGGCTTTGGCCACCAGATCCTCTGTTGTTTTATCCCCTTTATACTGGGTCATAAATGCCTCTAGCTGATCCTTGATCTTCCTGATCTTTTTGATTGAACCGTGTGCCTTGTCAACCGTAGCATTGATGTCTGAAATAAAATCGTATTGTTCCTGCATCTGGGCCACAGTGACCTCCGCCCTCGGATCAGGTAGAATGCTGAAAGGCTGGGTTTGACTCTCTCCGTTGAAGGTCAGGTGCACCCGGTAGTTCCCAGGAACAGCCTTAGCCCCATCCAGGCTGGCCCACCAAAGGATCATACCTTCAAAATCCTGAGCTCCTTTGCCACGGGTATCCCAGAGGTGAGTATTCCCCCCGGCTTTTACCTGAAGCTTTTCGTCCTTCTTTTTCGCGTAATTGCTATAAGTGGCAAGAGTGTCCCCAGCTGCATTGGTATAGGTCAGCGCAACACTATCTTTTTCTGCGAAATCTTTCAAATAAAAATGGGTGATCACCCCATTTGGGTGGTTCTGCCCTTCAGTTTTGGAAGGCGTTCTGGTAGTCCCACCCTTTGTGCGGTAGGCATCCTTGGGCTTGTACAGCACAGCTTCCCGGCCAGAGGCGGATTCGTTAACCTGGTGAAGGACGGTAAGGTCATCGATGATCCACAGGCTTCTGCCCTGGGTGGCTACGACGAGGTTGTTTTCTTTCACCGCCAAATCGGTGATAGGAACAATGGGAAGGTTGAGCTGGAAAGGTTTCCAGTTCCTGCCATCGTCAAAAGAGATATACATGCCCGTCTCGGTCCCCGCGTACAGCAATCCTTTTCTTTTAGGGTCCTCCCTCAAAACTCGGGTAAAGTGTTCCTCCCCAATGCCCGTAGTGATCTTTTGCCAGGTCTTGCCGTAGTCCGTGGTCTTATACAGGTAGGGTTTGAAGTCACCAAGTTTATAGCGGGTGGCAGCAACGTAGCATGTACCTGCGTCGAAGGCCGAAGGTTCAATACTGTTCACCATTGACCATTCAGGCATGCCGGAAGGCGTGACGTTTTCCCAGTTGGTACCGCCATCCCGGGAGACATGGATAAGCCCATCATCGCTTCCCACCCACAAAAGGCCTTCCACGAGGGGGCTCTCATTGGCGGCAAAGATGGTGCAATAATATTCTACCCCTGTGTTGTCCTGAGTGATCGGGCCTCCGCTGGACACCAGTTTGTCGGGGTCGTTGCGGGTGAGATCACCGCTGAGTAATTTCCAGCTCTGTCCTTCATCCGTACTAAGATGAACGTGATTGGAAAAGGTATATAGTTTTTTGGGATCGTGCTTGCTGAATATGATAGGGAAGTTCCACTGGAAACGATATTTCATCCCTTCTGCCCCGTATCCCATGGGGTTATCGGGCCAGACGTTGATCCCCCTGACAGTCTTGGCGTCGTGGTTGACCCTAGTCAGGAATCCCCCATAGCTACCCCCATACACGATATCATCGTTGGTTGGGTCTATAGCCAGGTGGGCAGATTCCCCCCCGGCAGTCGGCTCCCAATCATCTTCTCCGATGGTTCTATCATCACTCCTGTGCCTGATGCGGATGGTTGAGTTATCCTGCTGGGCGGCATAAATCCGGTAAGGGAAAGCGTTGTCGGTCGTTACTCTGTAAAACTGGGCTGTGGGCTGATTGTAATAGGTGCTCCAGGTAATGCCCCCGTCATAGGAGATCTGGGCACCTCCATCGTCCCCGATGATCATCCGCTTTGGATTTTCTGGGGCGATCCAAAGGTCATGGTGATCCCCATGGGGCGCGTTAAAGGTTTCAAAGGTCTTACCTCCGTCTGTAGAACGATGGTAACGCACATTCAGCACATAGACCATATCCTGGTCTTCGGTGTCTGCATAGACCCGGGTATAATACCAGGCGCGTTGCCTTAATTTGCGCTCTGAGTTCACCTGTGTCCACTTTTTACCCCCGTCCTCAGAACGGTATAATCCTCCTTTGTCTTTGTTCTCCACAATGGCCCATACCCTGTCCGGATTGGCTGGTGAAACAGCTACCCCCATGATACCCAGGGTGCCTTCGGGGAAACCTTCATTCTTTGAGATCTCCGTCCAAGTTTCTCCGCTATCCGTACTTTTCCAAAGAGCTGATCCGTCACCTCCACTGCTCAGGCTGTAGGGTGTTCGCTGGGCACGCCATGTGGAAGCATAAATGATCCGGGTGTTGGTCGGATCCAGAATCAGGTCCACGGCGCCTGCCTGGTCATTGGCGAATAATATCTTCTTCCAGGTGGTACCTCCGTCCATACTTTTGTACACACCCCGGTCCTGAGAAGGTTTGTAAATATCCCCTAGGACAGCTGCATAGACAATATCGGGATTGTCAGGATGGATTCGGATCCTGGGTACGTGCCTACTCTTTTCCAGACCGACTGATTTCCAGGTCTTCCCGGCGTCAACAGATTTCCATATACCGTATCCCGAGGAAACATTCCCCCGTAGGGTTTTCTCTCCTCCCCCAACGTAAATGACATTGTGATCGCTCTGTGACACTTCTACAGCCCCTATACTTCCGCCAAAGAAGCCGTCAGAAATATTCTCCCAGGTCCTACCCCCATCAGTTGTTTTCCATACGCCACCTCCGGTAGCCCCAAAGTAGAAGAGGTTTGGCTGGCCGGGCACTCCGGTGACCGCAGCTGACCTTCCTCCTCGGAAAGGCCCGACGAGTCTGTATTCGAGACTGGAATACAACGCTTCAGGGATGGGATCTGCAGCCTGGGCTCTGGAACGCCTTTGGGCGTTAGCCGTAATTGTCAGTAAAAAAACAGGAATAAGGAGGATGAGGAGTCTTGTTCTCAAATTCATCAGGATTAGTGTTCTGGTTCGTCAGCGCTAAATGTACCAAAAAAGGGGGAAACGCAAAACGCTTTCTTTGCAGACTGCGACCGCTGTTAAGGGAAAATGGATCACCCCCGATCCCAATAAAAAAACGGGGGCTCAGGCCCCCGTCTTCAACTCTTATATCAAAAAGATCAGAACCTGTATCCAACGCCCAGCTGGAAGCCTTTGGTCCTGAGTTTAGCATCACCAAAATCAGGATCATCTTCAGCTATATTGGCAATCCCCAGGTTGTATCTTGCATCGGCAAAGAATCCTCCGACGATCTCGAATGCCGCACCGAAATTCAGGCCGAAGTTAGTACCTTTCAGTCCATCGGTACCTCCCTCTGCATCGACAAGGATCCCCAATTGCGGACCCGCCTGGAGGTTAAATCCTTCCACCAGGTAATACTTGAACATCAGTGGGACATTTACGAAACTGACCTCAGCGTCTTCAGCACCTTCAATAGAATAGAGCAATTCTGGCTGGAAGTGTACATTTTCGGAAATACCTACATCGACAAGACCTCCAATATACAGGCTTGTCGCGCCGTCAGGGGATATTCCCTCTCCGTCAAAGGTCACTTTGAGGTTGGAGAAGTTGGCACCCGCCTTTACACCAAAGGTGATGTCCTGGGCGTTCACATTCACAGCGTACACGCTCAGGGAAAGAAAAAGAATCAAAATTTTTTTCATGGTCTTTTAAGTTTTTGATTTGATCATAGTAAAAGTAGGTCTTTTTTCCTTTTGAAAAAGAAAAATCGCAGGATTCAGGGCGTATCCGGGCCGTCAGCATCCCTTTGCAAGGAGGTCAGTACCTCTCTTCTGAGGAAGTATCCTGTCACGATGGTGGATAAAACGTCAGCGATTGGGAAGGAGAGCCAAACTCCTAATTCTCCCAAATAAACGGGAAGGATCAAAATTAAGGGGATAAAAAAGAATCCCTGACGTGTGAGGGTGAGTAAAAGGGCTGGAATGGCCTTGCCCACAGCCTGAAAATAAGCTGCTCCTATAAGCTGTATGGCGATAATCGGGGTTGCGGCAAAAACCCAGCGCATAGCGGAAGGCGTATTTTCGAGGACAAAGGCATTGCTGGCGATCTCTGCCGCTGTCATGTCGGCCCTGTTACTGAGAAAAAGACCTGTGATCTCCGCAGGGAAGACCATGAGACCAATAAATACTACGGTAGCCACCACGGATGCATAGGTGATTGCTGTGTTGATGGATTCCCGGACCCGGCTGTATTTCCTGGCCCCGTAATTGTACCCGGCAATGGGCAGAAAACCCTGGGTAACTCCAAAAACAGGAAATAGGGCAAACATCAGCATCCGCCCGATGATGGCGTAGACGGCTACCATGGATTCACCTCCAAGGTCGAACAGGATATTGTTCATCAGCAAGTAGGTAACACTGGTCACGGCTTGCCTGGACAGGGTCACAAATCCCAGAGAGCCGATCTCCTTCAGGATAGGGAGGTCGAGCCCAAAATGGGTGGGGCGAATCTTGAGTTCTGAATTTTCAGAAAGGAAAAAATACAGGATGTACCCGAAACAGAGCAGGTACCCCCCAGTGGTAGCCCAGGCAGCACCTTCCATCCCCCAGTCGAATACGTAAATAAAGACATAGTCCATCAACAGGTTTCCCACCGATGGGATGATCATGGCGATCATGGCAAATTTGGGCTTTCCCTCCGCCCTGATCACCGTATTCCCCATCATACATAGGGCAAGAAAGGGCACTCCGTAAAGAACGATGGTGTAGTAGATCTTTGCCGGCTCAAAGATGGCGCCTTTGCCACCAAAGGCAGGGATCAGGGCATCGGCGAAATAGAGCCCAAAGCCCACCATGGTCACGGTGACCAGCAAGGTAAGGGTGATCTGGTTCCCAAAGGTTTTCAGGGCTTTCTCCGGGCGCTCAGCTCCTAAGGCCCTGGATATGATGCTGCTCCCTCCGATCCCTATCGCCATACCTAGGGCAGCGATAAAGAATGATACGGGCAGGACCACGTTGATGGCAGCGATGGCGATGGAGCCGATCCAGTTCCCCACAAAAATGGTATCCACCAGGATATTCAGGGACATCACCAGGATACCGATGGAAGCGGGCACTGCCTGCTTGATCAGGAGTTTCCCGATGGGTTCTGTACCCAGATCTTCGGCGGAAACCCTGGCCATCAGACAGGGAGCAGGTCTTTGGCCTGCCAGTCTTTTATCCAGGAGGCCATAAGGGCTACCCAGTCGTCCCGCTCATTGAGGCAGGGAATGTGTTTGTAGTGCTCTCCCCCTGCTTCTTCAAACTCTTTCTTCCCCTCCATGGCGATTTCCTCAAGGGTTTCCAGGCAATCACTGACAAAGGCGGGTGTCACAACGGCCAGGCGTTTTTTTCCCTCCTTGGCCAGCCGTTCGAATTCATAGTCGGTATAAGGCTTCAGCCAGGGGTCTCCTGCCAGACGGGACTGAAAGGAAGTGCTCACCTTATCCCCGGGCAGGCCGAGTGCTGCTGTGACCAGTTCTGTGGTTTTGTAGCATTGATGTCGATAACAGGTATGGTGGGCTACCGAATTCACCTTACAGCAACTCCCGTCAATTTTGCAGTGAAAACGGGTGGGATCTGATTTCCGGATATGGCGTTCAGGAACCCCGTGATAGGAAAACAACACATGGTCATACTCAAAATCCTCCAGGCCTTCCGCAATACTGGTGGCCAGCACCTTGATGTAGTCAGGATTGTGATAGAAGGCAGGTAGGGTAGTCATCCTCATAGAAGGGAAATGCGCCTGCTGTTCTTCCAGAGCTTTTACCACTACAGTTTCATAGGAAGACATGGCGTAATGCGGGTAAAGCGGCACCAGCAGAACCTCATCCACACCTTTTCCGGCGAGTTCCCCCAAGGCTCCTTTAATGCTCATACTTCCGTATCGCATACCCAGAGCGACAGGTAGTTGGGTCTGTTCTCTTACTTTCTCGGTAAAGCGTTCCGAGATAACAATAAGAGGTGATCCCTCGTCCCACCAAATCTTTTTGTAGGCTTTGGCCGACCTTTTCGGTCGGGTCTGCAGGATGATCCCCCGCACCAGGATGTTGCGAAGTATTTTTGGGACATCGATGACCCTTTCGTCCATCAGGAATTCATCGAGATATGGCTTTACGTCTTTGGCTGTCGGGCTGTCGGGCGAACCCAGATTCACTAATAAAACTCCTTTCAAAACACCTTTTTTTGTCATTTCAAAAGTACTACTTGTGAACTAACTGACCATCCTTCATCCCAATACTTTATTTATTTGGAAATAGAGATTCCTAATCTGCCATGGTATTGCTGTGATTCTTCCGTATTTTACCGTGACAATGACCTAAAACCTTCTGTTTTATGAAAGAGGACATCTTAAAGATCCCTTCCAATACTTCCCTGATCTATGTCTTTGGGGGGTTGCTTTTGCTGGTGCTTATCTACATCATAGCGATCATTCTGCTCAGGCGTCTGGGGAAGGATCCCAATTACCTTGTCCCCCCGGATACTGTCAAAAAGATCTCCTGGCCATTGATCCTGATCTTATTCTCTTTTCTGATTAGGATGAGTTCACTCAGAGAGGTTCTGGGACTGGATGACTACAACTATGTGTTCCGCAAGACCAGTACCCTGCTCTTTATTTTTTCTTTTACCTGGCTGCTAATTAGGGTGATCAAGTTGATCAAACAGCTGATAGTCCAGAACTACGACGTAAGTTCCACCGACAACCTCAAAGCGAGAAAAGTGTACACCCAATTCACCATCCTCGAACGTATTTTCATCTTTATCGTGACCATTATGGCTCTCGGGATCGCCCTGATGAGCTTTGAAGAGATCAAGGAGGTCGGTATCAGCATCTTTGCCTCAGCGGGGGTTGCCGGGATCATCATCGGATTTTCCGCCCAGAAGATGATAGGGGCCATCCTGGCAGGGATACAGATCGCCATTGCCCAGCCTATCAAGATCGATGACGTGGTCGTCGTGGAAGGGGAATGGGGGAGGATAGAGCAGATCACCCTGACCTACGTAGTGGTGGCCATATGGGATAAAAGACGACTCATCCTGCCGACGACCTACTTTATTGAAAAGCCCTTTCAGAACTGGACCAAGACCACAGCCGATATACTGGGCACCGTGTTCCTGTATACCGATTACCGCCTTCCCGTGGAGCCCCTCCGGAAAGAGCTGGAACGCATCCTGGATAAAACCGACCTCTGGGATGGGAAGGCTCAGAACATCCAGGTAACCAATGCAACAGGAACCAACGTGGAGATCAGGGCTTTGATGAGCGCCAAAGACTCCCCTACGGCCTGGGACCTAAGGGTACATGTGCGTGAGAAATTGATCGCTTTCCTGCAGGAGAATTATCCGGAGAGTTTGCCCCGTACACGGATCATGATAAATGAAAATGAAAATTCAGGTACTTCTTAATCTGTCAGGATAAGCTTGTATGGCTTCCTGACGTTACCATCCGTGACGATCAGGAAATATATACCCCGCCCCAGGCCAGAGAGCGAGAAAGTCTGTCCTCCTTTCATACTGCGCAGCAATTGCCCGCTTGCATTATAGACCTCAACTATTGCCTGTTCCCCCAGTGATGGTATGGTAATGATGTCTGATGTTGGATTGGGATAGGCCAGTAAAGACTCCGGGAGGGAAATGGCCTCAGTATATTCCCCCTCGCAGGGGAGGTCTGATGAAACACTTATCATATCCCCGTCATTTACCGGGGTACTGAAACGGGAGGTGTTAAATTCGCCTACAACCGTATTGTTCCTGCGTAAGGTAAAGGGAGGGGTGCCGTTCGTAATCTCAAAGCTGGCGCGATAAGCCAGTCCCTCTTGCTCAATTTTAGAGCTGATCCCCATCTCCTGTACCGCCTGAATGCTGACATTGTAGCACTGATCAAACTCAGGAAAGTTAACAACTCCCAGGCACAGGGAATAAAACCCGGGTTCCAGGTCCGGAATCGCGATCTCCCTGTTAAAAAAGTACTCCTGCCCATTGATCTGCAGGCGATAGTTGTAGTAGTCTGTCGCATTGACGGTAATGCTCCCGTCACCGCTGTCGTGACAACTCTCCCCCCGTGTCCTTATCAGAAAATTATCTGTCTCAATGACCGCCAAGCCTTTGAAGTACTCAGCAGCCAGGTCAAAAGCCTGATTTCCGATCTTTTCTCCCATGATCCTGCCCGGAATATCATCCACCGGAGGGTGTATACCCCCCCAGATACGGGACAAGCTGGTCTGATCTGACGCATCTCTATAGGTAGCCCACTGCAGGGTGAAACTCTCACTGGGACCCTGTTCAAAAACAAGGAAATTATTCTGTTCCACATCAAAAACACCCATACCCCCGGGGAAATAAGCGTCGCCCGTAAACCTGGTCAGCACTTCGGCTGCCGCCCTGGAAAAGGTGGAGTGCCCGGAGACATAACCGGCAAAAGGGGGCGTGACAAAAGTGGGTCTTTGGTATGGCCACCACCGGGTTCCCAGGACCCAGCCCACTCCAGCGATATCTGCTGTTGGATCCAGAATTTCATCAGGTCCCTTCCAGGCAAAGACCTTAACCTTCCCAATGTTCTCGCCGGCTATACCGGCCAGAGGATCCCCGCTTTGGATCAGTTCGATCCTGCCAGGGATTAGTGGTAAACCATGGGGGTGGAAACTCGGGAGGGAAGGGTCTGTACTTTGCCCCCTGGAAGCCATATATCGAATGGCCGAGATCGGTCTTACATAATCATAATACCCCTTGACACCCCAGGTATTTACTGCTGCATCGTGCATGGCACCTCCCAGGGCGAGATATGCCTTGACATCCCATTCCAGATCGCTTACGACTTCTCCTTTTCCTTCTATTTTCTTTACCGTTTGAGGATGGTCGTTTACGTAGTTCAGTATGGTGAACCAGTGACCGGGTGGTGTTTCCGAATCGGGTCCATCGGCCCAAAACTCCGCCAGCACCCGGGCATAGTCTGCCCTCTTAACCAACTGGGGTTCATAGGGAAGCCCGGTGGAAGGATTTACCGTATGCCCCGAACCGGAGTCTCCCCCTGCTGTAAAATCGTAAAAACTCTGGTATTCCTCAAAGCTTTCAGGTAGGGCACTGAGATCCACATTTCCCAGATTTCCTGGGGAAATATCGATCACTGTCGGGTCTGCCGGGTCCAGGTGAGACGACCAGGAAGCCACCAGGGCAAAATGCCATTTATAGGGATCTTCTATTCCATTCTGGGTAGAATTTTGAATCAGCGGGGGTACCCCCGGATCATTGTACAGATAACTGTTGAAGGAACCATTGTTACGGATTTGAAGATCGGTCTCCTGAAGAGCAAAGGGGATGACTTCCCCCCATTCCGGACTCAGGAATTCCGGTACACTGCCTGAGATCGTATTCCCGCTCTGGTCTACAAAACTCTCAAATGCCAGGGGTTGCCACCTGTTGGGATCAGCTAGATCAAAGTTATCAGTGTATTCATCCAGCGCGAGGGGTTCATTGACGGGTTGATAGAATTCATTCCCGTATGCATCTTTTTCATTCGCTCCGTCCTGATACCCAAAATCGATCAATTGGGCCCCGAGATAATTGCCCAGGGCAGCATAGGAGCCATTGCTGTAGTCCGTGCCCGAAAACGCAACGTCGTACCCCAGGCTGGCCATCAGCTCCTCAAATCGCTGAATGGCAAAGGTCGCTCCCGGAGATTCCGAAAACCTGTAGGTAAGGAGTCTGTACAGCGCATAACTCATGATCTCGGAACTCGCTTCCTCCACGTCCTCCGGAGTATCGATCCCGTTGAATTCACAGGAGTAACCGCGGTAGGTCTTCCCTAAAAAGACCGATTCTGCCGTGGCGTCAAAGACAGCCCAGGCGTCGTACATAGCCAGGGCGCTGTGGAAGAGATTCCGGGCGTGCACTGTAGGCCTGGCAAAATCAGTCCGGATGGCATCGAGCAGAGCCTCATTCCATTGCCGGGCTACCGAGAGATGGGCAAATTCCTCCGTTCGCGTACCCACACCGTTATTCCCATCACTGGACTCAACCGGGTTGGTGCCCTCGACCAGGGTAATTACCTGGTTGGGGGCAATGTCTTCGAACCTGTCGGTGATACCGCTGAGCCAGGTCACTTCGATGTAATCAACTGATGCTGCATCCCTCAGACCGACAAACTCGGACAGGCTGTTCTGGCTGATGAATCCTTCTCCGCACAGAGTGTACCTGTAAAGGGTCTCCCCACCTGCCCCGATCTTGATAAAGGACCCCACCCCCATTCGATTGCTCTCCGTCCCTTGCAACCTGATCTTAAGCCAGTTATTCTGGCTGGCGGACTGGTTCTCCCAAAGACTGATGGGCTGGTCTCCTATGTTGATCACGGCTATGTCTGGGAGTCCGTCATTCTGAATATCGCCTATGGCATTGCCGTAGCTGGACCTGACATCGTTTGCGAAACCCGTGGAAGACGAGGTGTCGTAATTGCCGTCCCCGTTATTTTCGTAATAGGCCGCTGAAGGGGTCCCGTCTGAGCCATCCCGGTGGCTTACCACATAGAGGTCGAGGTCGAGATCGTTTTCTCCGTCCAGGAAGACCGCACCCCAGGCAAAACCGTCAAATCGGGTTCCATTGGAAAGGGCTATATTGCTGAAGGTCCCATCTCCATTGTTCCTGAGAAAAGCGTTACCCAGGACACTCGTCGAAAAAACAGGAGGATAGATATTGGTTACATAGATATCGAGCCAACCGTCATTATTGTAATCCCCCACCGTGGCAGACATTCCATCCATATGCAGGTCCATTCCCGTTGCGATGCTGACATCGAGAAAAGTACCATCGCCCCGGTTCCTATAGAGCACATTGGGGATTTCGTCCTTGTCATTGGCCAGGAAAAGGTCCTGATACCCGTCCCGGTCGTAATCGATAAAGACAGCGCTCTGAGTGAACATGGGGTCTGTCGTCAACCCTGCACTCAGGGTAACATCAGTAAACACGCCATTACCTTCATTCCGGTATAAGATGTTGTGATCTACAAAATCATTGTCCCTGACCATGAGGAATAGGTCCAGGTCCCCGTCATTGTCTATATCCCCCCAGGAATTTCCCCAAAAAGCCTTGGGTTCGGGGGCAATGCCCGACGAAGGAAGGATGTCCGTAAAGGTATTATTCCCGTCATTCCTGAAAAACCAGCATAATCCCGCATCGCTGTTGGCAAAAAAATCAAGGTCCCCGTCGTTGTCGTAATCCACCCAGGTCACCTGTCTGGCCTCAGTCCCCCCACTGCTGATCGGCAAGTCAAAAACTTCGAATTGCCCTCCTGTATTCCGCAAAAACTGGAAATCCCGTGTAGTGGAGGAAGGGATGGAAATATCATCCCACCCGTCATTGTCGAAGTCAGCAAAGGATATTCCGGGCCCGTGAAAGGTGGAAACGTCACCGTATCTCACCTCCTGATCGACGCGCTGGGTCAGGACATCGGAAAAAAATGCCTGTCCGGAGACTGAAAATGTACATAAAAGCAGGTGTATCGAAATGACTGCGTTCCTCATTGGCCTGTATCCCTGGTATTTCGAGAGTGTAATATTAGGAATTCCCTCCGACCCGTGCAATTTGGCCTGCATTTGCCGATAAAACAAACCAAAATGACAGAAGTATTACAAATCCTCGTGGAGTAAACCCTTTTCCGCAAAAGAAATCGAGGTAACTGCCAATCATCTTTTTGAGCTACCTTTGCCAGTAGTGTAGCTATGAGATCAATCGCATTATTCTTTGTGGTTTCCTTCTGTTCCTGGCTCGGAAGTGCCCAGGAAATCAGCTGTTCGCCGGAGAACAGGGAAGCAGTTTCCCAAAAGATCACCGAAATACAACGTTTAAACAGCTCTTCCACAGGAGAGGAACTAATTGAGATCGGGAAAACCTTCCTGGGAACACCCTATGTGGCAAAAACCCTGGAAGGAAATGAAAAAGAGACCCTCGTAGTGGAACTGCAGGGACTGGACTGCACGACTTTTGTCGAAAACGTCCTCGCCTTTGGGCTAGTCCGACAAAAAAAGGAGCCTGATTTCGATGCTTTTGTCACAGAGTTGGAGAGGATCCGATACAGAAAAGGAAGACTGGATGGATACGGTTCCCGCCTGCACTATTTCACTGAATGGATCTATGACAACGAAAAAAAGGGATTGATCGAGGACATCACATCCTCTTTGGGCGGAGAGATCATCCATAAAGAATTGCATTTTATGACAGGTCACAGAACCCTCTATCCGGCCCTAAAAAATGACAATGCCTTTGAAGCTCTCAAGAAAACCGAGAAAGCTATCAGCAAAAATCCCCTTTGTGTACTGTCGGTGGAAACTCTCATCCAAAATGAGAACCTGCTAGCCTCGGGTGACATTATCGCCCTGGCCACTTCTATTGACGGGCTGGACGTTACTCATACTGGTTTTGCCATCCGCATGCCGGACAACAGGATCCACCTCTTGCATGCATCGGCTTCCGGGGCTGTGGAGATTTCTGATAAACCGCTTTCAGAATACTTGAAAGGCATTCGCCATAATACGGGAATCATAGTCGCCAGACCGGTTTTCTAATCTGCCCTTCTGATGATTCCACTAATATGGCGTGATACGATTTTGTTATTAGACGATCCTCCAGGGTGGGTTTTTTCTGTTTTTGCCGGCGTAGTATAAGACGATCTGATTGTCGTCCGGGTCCTTCAGGCGGGCCTCCCTCCAGATCCATCGCTTGTCGTTGGGCATTTCATCAAAATCGATTCCTTTTTTGACCAGTTCTTCGACGTAGGCATCCAACTGACGACATTCAAAATACACCATGATACCACCTCCTGATGGCAATTCGTCTACCAGGTGTATGGAAAAAGTGGCATCTCCCTCCGGGCATTCGAATCTGGCGTAGTTGGGCAAGGCCTTCACTATCAGATTCAGGCCCAGTTTTTCGTAAAAGGCAACAGAAGCGGCCAAATCCAGGGAAGGCACGGTAACCTGATTGAGGGTCATGACGTAGGTTGTTTATTAAATAGGTCGTAACTAAATATCAGGAATTTCCCCGAAAATTCAAAAAAGGTCTGTTACAGGTGCGGGCATAAAGAAATCTTGCTTATTGCCCCTGTGCCATGAGGTACTTTTTGGGTGTGGTCCCGTATTTCTTTTTGAAAGCCGAGATAAAATGGCTGGAAGTACTGTAACCCACGCGAAGGCCAACTTCATTCACATTGTACTGATTGGATTCCAGCATTTTACGGGCCATTTCCATTTTGTGGTCGAATAAGAAACTGTAGACCGAGTCACCGTAAATCTGCTTGAAACCCTCCTTGAGTTTTTTAAGGCTCAGTCCGATCTCCTCTGAGAGAGCCTGCAGGGTAGGAGGTTCAGCCATGCGCTCCAGAATAATCTCCTTGGCTTTGCGAATGCGTTTGACATTTTCCTCATCCACCAAAAAGGGACACTGTTCCTCAGCTGCAGAATCGACCCGGTTAAAGTAAAGAGCGATCAGTTCGTAGATCTTGCCTTTGAGATAGAGATCAGAAATGTTTGAATGGAGGTTGTGATTCATCAGCTGACTCACTACCACAGCAATGGCCGGGGT
>CBDTYM010000047.1:0-16771 GCA_965364605.1 uncultured Muriicola sp. | reverse complement strand
ATGATCCTGGCCGCGCAGTTCGAGTCCTTCGTCCACCCGTTCACCATCCTGTTGTCGGTCCCGCTGGCAACCGTGGGGGCCGCCCTCGCGCTCTTCCTTGCGGGCGAGGGACTCAACACGATGAGCCTCATCGGGCTGGTGATCCTCCTCAAGCTGGAGTTACTCAATGCCTGGATGTTGTTTTTTTTCTATGTCTGGGTCGCCATACACGCCGTACTTTCTGCCTCCCAATTCTGGGTCCTGGCCAACCTGGTTTTCAATCCCAGAGAGGCTAAAAGACTGTTCGGATTTATCGGCTCCGGAGCTATTCTGGGAGGTATCTTCGGGGGATATCTCACTTCCATCCTCGCCCCTCTGATCGGGAACAACAACGTCTTTATCCTGGCCATCGCCATTCTCTTTTTGTGTATTCCCCTCTTACAGACTATCTGGAAAGAACGTGTAGAAAAACTGAATTTGTTCAAGGTAAAAAAGCGGACCGATCTGGATTCAGACAGACCCCTCAGGCTGATCCGCAATTCCAAACACCTCACCTACATGGCCAGTATCCTAGGTATCAGTGTGATCGTGGCCAAACTGGTAGACTACCAGTTCAGTGATTTTGCCGCCGCAGCAATACCCGACGCCGATGAACTTACGTCATTCTTTGCTTTCTGGTTCTCTACCTTCAACCTCCTCTCCCTGGGTATTCAGCTGTTTGTGACTCACAGAGTGGTGGGTGTCTGGGGGGTCGGCACCTCCATGCTGTTACTGCCTATGGGGATTTTGATCGGTTCTGTCCTGTTCCTTTTCTTCCCGGAGCTGAGCCTGATCATCTTTGTCAAAGCAGTGGATGGCTCTTTTAAGCAATCTGTAAACAAAAGTGCTACGGAACTCCTGGCACTTCCCCTGCCTTTTGAATTGAAAAATAAGACCAAGACCTATATCGATGTGGTTGTTGACAGCCTGGCCACGGGTGTAGCGGGGTTTATTCTGGTGTTTTTTGTCAGGGGGCTTTCTGCGCCTTCCGTATACATCACAGGGATCATCATCCTTCTCCTGTTGCTTTGGGTGTATTTTGTGTTTATGGTAAGGGCTGAATACTTTCAGACTTTCAGAGATAACCTCGCTATGGTCCTGGATACAAAAAGTCCGGTCAAGAAACTGAACCTGAAACGGAATTCGGTGATCAGCGGGATGAAAAAGGTATTTGAGACCGGCACGGAATCCCAGATATTGTTCATGCTCGGAAAACTCAGGGAAATCAATGACAAGCGCTTTGCGCCTGACGTCGAAAAACTCCTCTCCCACCCCTCGGTGAAAGTACGAACCGCCGCTATTCAGAGTTTGTATTTCCTCAACGGCCATTCTATGGTCACCGAGACCGGCCGATTACTAGAATCCGGGGATGAAGGCCTTATCACTGCCACCCTGGACTACATACTTTTGCATTCCGGTACGGATAAATCCCTGGTATTCGACCAGTACCTGGATCATCAGGACCCCATGATCGCCAGGTCAGCATTGTTCTGCCTCGCGAGGGAATCGAGGGATAATACGTCCCTGAGAGAGCAATACCAGGTTGAAGAAAGGATTGAAAAACTGGTGGATTCGGAGCATATTGAAAACGAAGAAAGCCTGCTCTCTTCTTCGATCTTAAAAATCGTAGGTATCGGTAATATCCCGGAATTCTATCCTTTCTTATCACAAGCACTTAAAAGCCACAACCCGGAAATACAAAAAGAAGCCATCAGGGCGGCAGGCCTGACTTTGCATCCGACATTCATAAAGGAACTCCTGCCCTTCCTTTCTGATAAGTCCCTGCGGCCGGTGGTGATCGAGGCTCTGCTGAACTATGGTCAATACCTGGCTTCTTATCTCACAGGCCTCGTCCTGGAAAGGGAGGTTTCCCTTCCCCAATGTCGTATGATTCCAATGGCCCTCAAGCTACTGCCTTCTCAGGAAACAGTCAATTCCCTCATACTCCTGCTGGACGATGGGGATGTCACCGTCAGGCAGGAAGCGATCAGGGCTCTTAACGACCTCAAACGAGACTATCCCCAATACCGTTTTGACCAAATGAAAGTGGTCAGAAAAATCCTCGAAGAGTGCAGAATGTACCACCAGTCGCTCTCTGCCCTCCACAACCAGATCATCATATCCTATCGAAATCGCACCAAATCGAAGCAGATGGTTACAGACAAAGAAAGGGACGCAAGGGCCAGCCTGATGGAACTTCTGGAAAGACGACTGGAAGCCGGGCTGGAACGTATCTTTAAATTACTGGGGGTCAGATTCGGACCCGGAGAGATCGAGATCGCCTACGAAGGCATCCTGAGCGATAAACAGGACGCCCAGACACGGGCTATTGAGTATCTGGATAACCTTTTATACGGCGACCTGAGGAGTAAACTGATGCCCATCATAGAAAGTACAGTCCTGGATGTGAGCTCCGAAGAGGTACAGCAAAACCTGCTCTCTAAAGTACCCACGGAATACGAATGCTTCAACCAGCTGCTTACAGCCAATGATCAAAAGGTCAAACTGGCTGTCCTTTACCTCATCGGGCAGCAAAAAAACAGCAAATATATCCCCCTGCTTGAAATGATGCTCGGGAATGAGGATGAGCGGATCCGCGATTTTGCCTCAAAGACCATTGATTTATTTTAAGTTGATCAGTAGCCCTTTCGAATCGTTTTGTCTATGGCCGAGGCAAGGTAGAGGTGGTCTGAGGCAGAATTCTTGCGAAGCACATTAGACATCAGCACCACGATATACCGGCAGTTGTCCGGATGCTCCACGATGATGACCGAATTCATGTAATTCTGTACGTTGCCTTCGTACTTGCCACAGGCCTCCCCTTTAGAACGGTCGCATTTATACAGGCTGCCCGATTTGAAGTAAACTGCGGCTTCCTTCAACGCAGGTGACTGGGCATAGCGAATCCGCCTGTCCGTCATGTACATCAACCGCTTCATCTCCAGAGAGGAAGCTTCATCCACTACCTGGCCCTGTTCCAGCATGACCAGGAATTTCATCAATCCCAGGGGCGTACCAATACTGCCTCCTTTGTCCCCTACGTAGAGATTGGCCCCTCTGGTAAAAAAACTCCCGAGACGCCACTCGTCCGGAGAGATCCCCAGCTGCCTCAGCGGCAGGTTTACAACATCATTCCCCAGGTCAGTGAGCTCTTTTTTAGGGGTACTTTTGAAGTACTCCATGGCCTGTTCCTCAGTGAGATCAGGATAAGATTCACCGAAAGCGGCCATGAGAATGGCCTCCCGCCAAACAATACTGGCAGCCCCATTATTACTCACGGACAACATATGGTCTGCCCATTCGTACAGGGTAAAGACATCCGAAGCGACCACTTGCCGCTTGACCAGCGTCTTTTTCTCCAGATCGAAAACAGGGATGGTGTGCTCGTCTGTGAGCCCCCATTGTCCCGCCTTTACCGACTTTTTCCTCAGCAAGTCTATCCTTGCTTCGAAAGAGTCGGGGTATATCTTCTCCAGCTGGGTGAAGAGAGCGACCAGCACAGCCAGTTTTCCCACGCTACCGGGCTGGTATCCCAAGTTTTCATTCCGGTGGGCGTAACGCACCTGATTAGGATCTGAGATGTCCAGCAGGCACAGGGAATAACTCTTATCCATACCTCGGAAGAGGACATTGATATCTTTTTGCAATTGTTCGTCCTCCTGAAAAAACGGGGATACACTGTCTGATTTACGCATCTCGAGATTGAGATAGATGTCTTCCCATGACTTCAGGGCTCCAGCCGGGAGTGGGCTGGTGGTCTTCAATTCACCGGACTGTATGAGTTCCAGCCTTTTCAGGCGTTTGATACCGGTGCGTTCGTAACCGTCGATCGGATAGAAGAGCATGAGGGTCAGAAGGGTGACAAACGGCAGAAGAAGGGTTCTTAACATAACTGGCATACTACAGTTTCTTTGAAAGTTGAATGATCTTGTTCATGGGTACTTTGGGGGTGATGGATTCCAGATATTCAGACCCCAGGGCTCTTTTGTTCTCGACAAAAGGTCGGATCTGGAACAACCAGAGTTTGTCTTCCTTAAACCCGAGTTCCACATCATAGGCTCCGCGATAATCCGATCCTGTGGACTTGGGCAGGACCTCCCTTAATTTTGCCGCCAATTCCTTCATATCGAGAGTATTGGAACCATTCAATACGGGCTTTTCAAAGGTGGCTACCTTCCTTTCCGTACCCCCGGTTTGGGGTAGACGGTTGAAGAACATTTCCCGGGAAGGTGCCAGGAGAACATCCGGTCCCTCCGTAAGGAGTCGGGTTTCAGCTGCCTGTCCGTCTACTGCTCCGCCCGCCCCGCGACTAAATGCCACTGTGAGGTCCTTTTCGGTTCCCGCATTGATCCCTTTGGTAATCATTACGCCGGAATAGTCCACATCCACACTTGGGATAACGAGGATGGAAGGATATACATTTTCCGGGTTGAGCAGATAGCGCTGTCTCCATTTAAAGCTCCTCTCGGTATAAGGGGAAGCCCAAACATCCCTGATCCCTTTTAAAATCTTTTCCCGATCCAGGGTATTGAAAATGGTCAGATTTAATCCGGCCCCGGTAAAATCCTTGAGATCCTCCATATTGGTATCACTTCTGAGGAAGACAGGGATACTTCCCAGATCAGAGCCGAGAATATTTGAAAAACTGCGTTCGAGTTCCGAAACAAAATCAGGATCCAAGCTCATGTTCTGTATGGCTGCCCTGAGAACCTTCAGTTTTCCCAGCTGGAAATCTTCAACCTCCTGTTCCGGAATTCCCTCAGTCCTCATCCTTCCGGCTTCCTGAAACATAGCGTTGAGAAAGTCCCAGTACGTTCCGGATGTTTCTGGCATGGACCGGTCCATGTGTTTTTTGAAGATCCCGAACGGGATCACCAGGCCTTCGACAACCTCATCCGGGAACATCTTTTTGAGCTGACCCAAATTGGCCGCCTTCGGACCGCATATTTTTCCCGAATTGGAGGCATCCACTTCCCGCATATTCAGGACTTCCCGGACATCCAGCCTGATCTCGTCCACAGGAACTGCAATTTTTTCCTCCTTCCTAACAGTCTTTGCGAATAGTGCTACCTCTTCCGTATTCATTTGCTCCGCAGGTTTCAGGATCACGGTGCCCTTGTTTGAAACCGCATAGAACACCTTTCTGCCGTTGTACTTTCTCAAATCCTCCAGATTAGCATCAGAAAGGGCGGCGTTGGGGATACCCAGGTTTCGGGCCAGCAGTTGCACATGGGAGACCAAATTACCTTCAGAAACCGTTGCGATCCCGGCTACGGGTTTGAGATCGGACGGGGGCCTTTGAAAAACGTAGATCTTATCCGACGAGACCTCGACCTCTTTTACCAAACCGTCTACAACGACCAGCTCTCCCATGGCGTACCCCGGGTTAAGACCTCTTACTGAACTCTGATTGCTCAGGTCCGCCACCATGTTTACCAGGGCGGATTCCTCAGCTATGAAATCTCCTAATTCTCCTACGGCCTTACCGAGTTGCAGGATCAGAGAACCACGGATCTTGTCATCGATAAAACCGTGGGCAAGTGGCTCGAACTCCGAATACTGCTCCACTACCTCTTCGAAATGTGCTTTAAACATACCCGTACTCCATTCAACTGCACTTCGCGACCTGCTCAACAGGTAATTCAATTCTTCCAGGGAGATGGAAGCCCGCTCATATCCTGTGAGTACCGGGGAGAGCTGTTCCCATTCCCAGATCTCCATATATCCGCTGGCTGCCGACGCCAGGCCTATATGGCAAATTTTCTTGAGTTGATCCTTTAAATTTGCGGGTTTCCAGTCTGATTCATACCTGAAGATCACCTCTTCCAGTTTCAGGGAGATCTCCAGCATCAGCAACCGATCTGTCGGGGAGATGCCCGAAAGGGATTCTCGTCTGATCTCCCACATCAGTTCTGCACTGGCCGGGATGAGGGACGAAGGTTCTGTTATATCGGCATACCCCTCTACAAAGGCGGCAAGTCTTCGACTAAATTCTTCTCCCTGTAGTTTTTTGACATAGCTCGACAGGGACTGGATATCAAACGGGGTGTAAAAGTCTTTCATGGTCCTGATCAACCCTTGGAACTCCTGAATCACGGCAGGTTCCATGGAGCTCCTGTTCTTTGTCAGGAATTGTTCAACCTGCTTTAGGTCCGCGACCTGGGGATCGCTGTGGATCTTGACCCTGAGGTCCATAAAACCGGGGAAGAGGTCTGAAATGACCTTAGACCTGCTCCGCATTTCCTGACCGAGATTCTCTTCTTCTGAGAAGGGAATGTCTCGCATGGAATTGCGAATCAGAAAGAAATGTTTGGCGAGATTTTCATCCGAGGCCAGAACTTCCTTGTAAAATGCCAGACCCCATGCCGCTTCGTCCTCGGACTGTATCGCACCCCTGTAAAACTGTCCCCTGCGATTGATCCACCCGTCGTCCACGGAACGCAGGTAGCGGTCGAGTTGATATTGCTTTAAGCGCGGAAAATTTTGATCCGGTTTCCAGAACTCCTCCGGGGTGTGATAGGTGAGGATCTGACCCAAATAGACACCGTTCTTTCGCCCAATCTCCCCGACCACCTCTTTGTAACGGGCGTGTTGTACTCCGGGGCCGATCTCATCCGGGCAGGGATCCTTAGGTCCCCTGATGCTGCCATCCGTACAAAACCAGCGGATATCCCTGTAGGGACCCCGTATATCCTTCTTGAACTCCTGTACCCTTGCTTTGAGTTCCTCCGGGGTAAACTCCTGAGCAGAAACAGGGAAGGTAAGCCCGAGAACCATGCAAAGCAATGTCGGTACAAATGCGGATTTCAATGGGGTCATAAATGGAAGTTTCAATTTCAGGATCTCTCTTTTTTTCACTGCGTAAATGATTTCCTTCTGTATTACTGCTTAAGATGGTCCTTGATGATGGAGACAAGGTCTTCTGCCCCAAAAGCCAGGACATCAAAAGCAGGAATGCCAGTTTCATCGGTAATGGCCTTGCAGGCAGGTGCGATCTCCTCTTCCTTCATATCCTCGTGGTTCACCGTGATGGCGATGACCTTTTTCCCTGAGATAACCTCCAGAGCCCGGATCTGCTCGGGGAGAGAATGCAGGCGATATCCGGGAAACCCGTCGTATTCTACACGTTTAGGGGCGTGTTGAAGGATGATAAAGTCGGGCCGTCCGGCTGCCAGGATCTCAAATCCCCCGGGATAAGCAGGATTCATCAGGCTCCCCTGCCCTTCAATCACTATGACATCGGGATTTTCATTTTTCCACGCACTGACCACAGCGTGTTCGATCTCCCCTGACACAAAATCATTGATACAGCTGTCCATGACCATGCTGTATTTGGCTCCCTGCATCCAGGCGGTCTGCCCTGTTCCCACCATTTCAGCCTTCAGGCCCACCTTGCGCAGGCCATGGACCAGGATCCAGGCTGTGGTCCGTTTCCCTATGGCCGAATCAGTTCCCAGAACAGCGAGTTTCAGACAATCCACCTTTTCAATATCCCCTGTAAAAAAATGAAGCTGGTCCCTGTCAGGGGTCTTGCGAATATCCCTGATCCTGCAACCCTTTCTCTTCGCAAGATCCACCAGGGTATTGTCGTTAGTCAGAAAATCGTGAAGGCCGCTGTCTACATTCCAGCCCATTTCAAGGGCCCCGGCGATGGTCTTTTTGGCTTCTGCGGGGAGTCGGCCGCCATCGGGTGCCAGGCCAATGACCAGGCTTTTTGGCATATCGGACTTGTCCTTAAAATAGGCTGTGGCTGCCTGCAGGTCTTTGAATACAGGGATACCATTGGGTTTTCCATCCAGAACCTGCCCCGCGTCCTTGCCGGCGTGGCGGCTGTCGATGACCCCTACCACATCGTACCTCTCGGTAAACCTCACCAGACCATGGGCCGTCTTGCCGTTTGGGGTATTAAATGCCCCCTCGCAGTATACAAGGGCATTTCCATCTATCGATTGTCTCATATCTTAAAATTAATTTTTTGCCGTCAGAATGGCAACATATCTGTCGGGTTCCATGGGGTCCGCTTCATGGATCTCCAGCAAGGCGATGAGTCCTGCTGTGGAAGCCGGAAGTATCCTAAAGCCTTCCTTCTTCTGAAGCAGGCTGGCCATTTCCTTTAATTTCCGGTCGCTGATGTTAATTGCATCTCCACCTGATTCCCTGACGGCGTAAAGCGCTTCTTCCCCGTCGAAACTATGCCAGTTGATCAGGGGTTCGTTGTATTTTGTCTCCCTGATGTGTTCGGGGTTGAGGTCCCTGCAGTAATCCAACCCTTTTTTAAAGGACTGGACAATGGGATTCTTAAACGAGGATGAAGCCGCGATCATTTTCGGGATACGGGAGGTCTTTCCCCTTTTGTAAAGGCTGACAAATCCCCTGAAAATCCCTGCCAGCAAAGTACCGTTTGAAACCGGAACGGCACAGTACTTTGGGGCGTCTCCCAGATCTTCGTAGATCTCATTTGCGATCTGTGCATAGGCCGAGATCTGTAATGGGGTGTTGGCACCTCCAGGGTTGGCATCATACCATTCTCTTTCCCGGGCAAGTGCACTGCTATGGGACACTACATCCTCATAACTCCCGGGCAGGCGGATGATCTCAGCCTGCAGGGCACGCATCTCCTCTACCCTTTCGGTGTGATAGGATTCCGGGATGTAGATCTTGCAATGGATCCCGGCCAGATTGGCAGCAAGGGCAACGGCAACACCATAATTGCCACAGGTCGCCAAACTCACTACGTCAAAACCCCTTCTCAAGGCATCGTAGACCTGGGCAAAGGCGATCCGGTCCTTCTGTGTTCCTGTGGGGTTGTCCCCTTCGTATTTGATGTAAAGCTGCCTGATGTTGAATTCCCTTTCGAGTGCTTTGGCGCGGTTCAGGGCAGTGTCTCCAACCTCCAGGTTGAGAATGTCCTCGAAACTTTCCAGTCTGTCAGTGATAGACTTTGACTTATCTATCACGAACTCGCTGAGTTTCCTGGTCTCTGATGAAACCTTATTCTCGGCCGTTTTTACCCCGTCGCGTATATTCATCGACTTCTGTATGATGCGTAGACCCTTGTAATATAATGATCCCGTTTGATAAAGCAATATTAGTATTTATTTCAATCCATGTCATAAATTCCAGGGGGCCTTGGCCCAGAAAGCAGAATACACCCTGCAGACGGGAAAATGTCGAATATCTGCCTTATTTTTAAACGCGGAGCAGAAGACCTAACCCACTTAATCCCTGTTTATGCTTGTAACCGCACTGATTGTACTTTATGTCCTTCTGGCCCTTATCCTGGTCTTTGGGTTGCTGATCAATGGCGTAAAACCTTCCAAGACCCTGGCATGGTTGCTCGCCATCTTTACCATCCCCGTGGGTGGGATACTCCTCTACATCATGCTGGGACGAAACCGTAGAAAGAAAAAACTATCCCGCATGCGGGAAGGGATCCTCGATGTACCTCCCTATGCCATGTCCCCTTCTCTGGATAAAATGCATCGCAAATACAAGAAGCTGATGACCCTGATCGAGTCCGCCAGCCATTACCCACCTACAGACGAGAACGTCATCACCCTGCTGGAGGACGGAAAGCAGACATTCCACAATATCTTCGAGGCTCTTGAAAGTGCAGAGCACTACATCTACCTGCAGTACTACATCTTTGAAGAGGGGGAACTCACTGAAAAACTTCTGACCGTATTTGAAGACAAGAAAAAAGAAGGTGTTGAGATCAAAATGATCTACGATGGTATCGGAAGTTATTCCCTGAGCAAATCCTATATAAATAAGCTCAAATCGCTTGGAGTTGAGGTGTTTCCATTTCTGCCGTTCCGATTTGGTCGTTTTCTGTCATCCCTGAATTACAGAAACCACAGAAAGATCATCGTTGTAGACGGGGAGATAGCTTTTACCGGGGGCATCAATATTTCTGACCGGTATTTTAAAGGCGACCCTGAGCTGGGAAGATGGCATGATATGCATCTGGCGATCAAAGGGCCTGCAGTGACCCATATGGAACACGTCTTTATATCGGACTGGTTTATGGTCACCGAACAAAAGCTCGAAATGAAAAGTCACCCCGAAACCGTTACAAAATGGGAGGAAGACGCCCTGGTGCAGATCGTGCCGAGTGGTCCGGATGACGTTTTCCCCACCATAGAACAATCCTATATTTCCATCATCAACGAGGCCAGTGAATACCTCTATATCACCAACCCGTATATCATTCCCAGTGCGGAAATCCTCAGCGCTCTGCAGATCGCGTCCCTGAGTGGGGTCGATGTGAGATTGCTGGTCTCCGAAAAAACCGATTCCAGGCTGGTAGACTGGACAGTGAGGTCTTATTTCGACGAGTTTTTAAAAGCCGGGATCCGGATCTACCAGTTTCCCCACGGCTTCCTGCATTCCAAGATCATAGTGAGTGATGATGAGGTGGCTTCAGTAGGCACCGCCAATATCGACGTGCGCAGTTTTGAACACAATTATGAGGTAAATGCCTTATTGTACGATGTGAATGTCGCCAAAATGCTAAAAGAGAATTTTATCGCCGATTGTGGGGAAAGCAAGGAAGTTGTTCGGGATACCGATACTGAAAGGCCTGTTCTCCATAAACTCGTGGAGGGCCTGGCGAAGGTTTTTGCCCCCCTTCTTTGAAAGGGGAAACGATCTGAGGGTTTCTAAGGGGCCTATCTGACACCCCTCTTCTCGCTATGGAAAATCAGGTCCTCAGTTTCCATTGCTGAAACTACCAGATCTATGTATTCATCGATAGTGCTTTCTGCCTCAATGGGATCCGGGATCTCCAGAACACCCCTCCAGATCAGTTCCCGTTCTTTGTCTACGCAGATGCAATAGAGGGAAGTTTCCACTAGGTAAACAGTGAATTGATCGTAGTATTCATCGTCGTAATAAATGGTCTGATGACGGAGGTAGTCATCCTTGAACCTGCCGTCCTGCCGGTCGATGTCAGACAGTTTGCGAGCCAGGGTCTGGCGAGTCTCAGACCCCAGTATCTTGGTGAAGAGGATGGCATCGAAGTCTTTGTCGAGCAGGCGTTGCTCCACATCGTCCAACTCGGCTTCTGTCCTTGCACCGCGGGTAAAACTGACATCAAAGAGGTCGATACTTCTCATGGCCTCTACCCCTACAGCTTCGAATTTCCCCACCATCCGTGTTTCGAATTCCTGTCTGGAGTCAGGGTTGGGGGTCATCCCGACCACCAGGACCTTATAGGCATCAAAAATGACGATGTCCGGATTTTTCCAACTGCTGACCAACTCGGCGTCTGAGCAACCGAGAAGAAGAAGTAATATGAAGCCAACATATCTTTTCATCACAACTAACGTTCAGCTTTCCAGAACATTTAATAACGCCTTGCCCATTCTGAAGCAGGAGACATATTAAAGGTAGGACACGACATAAGAACATCCAATGACAATTGTCATGGAGGCTGCCAACTTACCCCGGATCTTATCTTATTCATCCGGTTTATGCCTTTTCTTCAGGATCACCTGCCCGTAATTGAACAGGTCTAGTTTTAATTGCTGGAACTCGGCGGTGTACACATCCATATCCTCCCTGAGGTATCTGTGCTTGTCCCTGTAGGCATCGTCCAGGGTATGATTGTCCAGTTCCAGCAAACCGCTGAGCTGGCTCTCGTGCTCCACGACCTGTTTCTTCAAAGCCTTGCATTTTTGTTCTATGTTGAGGAGATCCTGCTGATACTGCGCCAGTCTTTCAAAAAGGTCAGGGGTATCAGGAACAAAAACATAAGATTTTAACAGGTTGCTGAAAAACCTGAACTCGTCTACGGAGAAATCGAGTTCAGAGATCCATCTTCGGGATTCCCAGTGCAACCCTTCAATCCCCATTAACAGGGGAACGACTTTTTTTTCCATGATCATTGATTTTCTGTTTATTCATTATAATTCACACTCCCCGAAAAACAGGTCTGCCTTACAGCAATTTCACTGTCTCCCGGAGCTCAGGAATGGTCACCGACCATCCGTGGGTTCGTTCTATCTCCGCTTTAAGACCTTCCATGGCCGGAGATTCACCATGGATGAGAAATACTTTTTCCGGAACGTTCTTCACACCACCTAACCATCTCATCAGTTCCTTTTGGTCAGCATGGGCAGAAAGGCTTTCGAGGTGCACCACTTCCGCCTCCACCTCGTAGTATTTCCCGAATATTTTAACGCGGGGTTCCCCCTCAAGCAACTTTCTGCCCCGCGTGCCTTCGGCCTGGAATCCCACCAGAAGGAGGGTCGTGTTTTCCTTATCCAGGTAGCGGGTCAGGTAAGTCAGGATACGACCGCCTGTCAGCATACCGCTCCCGGCGATCACAACCTTCGGCCGGGGATCGTCTATCGTCTTCCAGGTATCCCGGTAACTGCTGGTCAGCGTCATATGCCTGATCATAGCTTTGAAATCTGCACGGGGTATCCGGTGCCAGGTCGGAAATTCCCTAAAGACCGAAAGCACGTTTGTGCCCATGGGACTGTCTATGAAGATTGGGATCCCGGGGATACGATTTTTTTGGTACAGCCGCCAAAGGATAAGCATCACCATTTGCAGGCGTTCCACGGCAAAAGAAGGGATCAGTAAGGTGCCTTGTTCCCTTATGGCCTTTTGGATCAGGGATACGAGGGTGTTCTCCACCTGTTCGTCAGGGTGCTCCCTGTCCCCATAAGTGCTTTCCATGAAGAGGTAATCTGCCCAGCGCAGGGGTTCGGGATCCCTGAGCATCAGATCATCGGGCCGACCGATATCTCCGGAGAACACGAAATCCTTACCCGATATCTTCAGGGTAATGTAGGTAGCTCCCAGGATGTGACCGTTATACGACCACTTCGCCATGACGTCATCCCCCAGTTCCATCCAGGTATCTTGGTCGATGACTTGGAACCTCCCAATGATCGCCTCGGCTTGCTCGATCGTATAAAAAGGAAGTGCCGGATGGTGTTTTGAATAGCCCTCCTTATTCGCCTTTTCGGCTTCCTCTTCGTGGATTTTTGCACTGTCCCTCAGAATGATCTCGGTTATGGCAAGGGTAGGTGCTGTGCCCAGTACCTTCCCCTTAAAACCTTCATTCAGGAGTCTAGGCAAATACCCGGTATGGTCCAGATGGCCATGGGTCAGTAATACATAATTCAGGTTGGGAACGTCAACAGGTAGAGGCTCCCAGTTCTTCTCCCTCAGTTCTTTGAGTCCCTGAAACATCCCACAATCCACCATCAGATCCAGGCCCTGGCAGGAAAGGTGGAATTTAGAACCTGTTACGGTCCCGGCTGCTCCTAAAAATGTAACACTAACCATAATGACAGTTTTTAGGTCAAAGGTTGCACAGTGCTCCGATCTCTTTCAAAATCCGGGATTTCCTGTTTTCGGAGATTCCCAGGTGGTCCAGGTAAAAAGTGTCTTTCACCAATTGCCTGCAAAGCACGATATCCCGACTCAACAGGAATTGCTTTTCCCTTTGGGAGAGCAGGGCCGAAACCGTGATTGGGTACAAGGCGAGCCTGTCTATCCTATTTCTGAGTCCGTCCTCATCGGGAAGGTCCCAACTCAGAAGGTAGAGGCCGGCGCATTTCCCGTAATCCACGGCATCCTGAGTAAAGCGGGTATTGGTGACCACCCACCCCTGGTCCGGCATCAGAGATCCCGATGCTTTTTCGTTGTCAGCACCTCTGACATCCTCAAAGCGGGAATGTATGTACAAGGGTACCTTTACATTGCAGTTTCGGCCTTCTTCCCCGTGAAACTTGCACTCCACCAGGAAGGTCTTACCGTTTTTCTGAGCCAGCACATCGATCTCATGAGACACGCAGCGCCCTTTGACCACTTCCCCCACCCGGGTCTTATAGCCGGAAAACTGCAACAGGGTACTGATAAACTTTTCAAAGGGAAATCCTGTGGGCCCCAATTCATAGATGGCCTTCTTCAATTTGTACTTTGAGGCATAGACAGGCTGCTTTCGCCTGAGCATGGCATAAGCCCTGTTGTAGATCTCCCTGGTGCTGATACCCGGAAAGAGCTCCTCCTCTACCTTCTCCAGGATATGGTCTACGGTTCCCTCGTCCACACCGCTGTGCCTAAGCGATTCGGCCAGCCTAAGGGAGGAGAAGGGTACTATTTCCCCGGAGGATTTCCTGATCTCGACAGGCTGTTTCATAGAGCGATATTTGTATGATCTTCCTGCCTATTCATTCGGGTGCGGCAGCACCAGGAACGGGATGGTGACGTGGAACCCTATTTTTTTAATGACCGGCTCTATAAAAAGGCGTTCCAAAAAAGTGTGCTTGTTCTGCACCATCGCCAGGAGGTCTACCTTCGATTTTGCTTTAAAGCCATTGATGCCATCTATGATCTCCTGGCTGGGGACATCGTGAAACTCATGTTTGATCTTCGACAGCATTTCTGAAAGTCTGGCCTTGTTCTTTTCCTGCTTTTTAGTCAGTTCAAAGCCTGTGGATACGTGGAGGACATGAACAGTTGATTTGAACATCCTGGCAAGGTCCATCAGCACAGATAGCTCAGTATTCCGGTAATTCACTTCGTAATCTGTAGGGAAAAGTATTGCCCTGGGTTCTTCATAGGAATAGCCGGCCGGAATGGCCATAACGGGACATGGTGCTTTTTTGATCACATGCACGGTATGGGATCCCAACAAGATCTCCTTGGCACCTGTAGCACCCTGGGTACCCATGATGATCATATCGACTTTCTCCCGATCCGCCAGGTCGACAACCTCGTCAACCAGCAAGTTGAATACCGAATGGGTAATGAATTCATGCCTGGAGTTCTCGAAGTTGCGCTCCAGCTTTTTTTTCAGGTCATTGAGGTTTTCTTCAGACCTGGATTGATAGATATCACCCAGCCCGATCTGCCCCGGACTGTGAAGGATGTATTCAGATTCGTAAATCGCAGGGGTGTAGGTATTCAACAGATAGAACCTGCATTTCTCATTTTTAAAGAGTTCCAGCGCATAGGTGATCGCATTGTATGCGTTTTTGGAAAAATCAGTGGGCAGGATGATCGTTTTCATAACAGAGATATTAAATATTAACGGGCGATATTCTGTAGGACGAGGAATGGGATTTTGATGTGTAGTCCGAGTGTATTCACCGTGGAAGGCATCAGCATGTCCTCCAGGTGGGAGTGTCTTGTATTGACCATGACGAGCATGTCTATATTCTGATGGACGATATATTTGGTGATCGCGATGGTCTTATCTTTTTCCTCTGTAGTCTCGAAGGTGATGTTTGCCTTGCGCAATTCTTTTTTCAGGAATTCCTTGTTGTCTTCCTGCCTGAGGGAAAGGTTCTTCATCGGGTCGATGTACAACATGTGGATATTAGACCTGAAGGAGCCGGTCAACTCGCAAAGGAGCTTGAGTTCCCTCCTCTTATAGGGGATGAGGTAATTGGTCGGGAAGAGCAATTCCCGGGGGGGATGATAGGCGTATCCTTCCGGTATGGCCATTACGGGGCATTGTATGTACTTCATCACCATCAGGGTATTGCTGCCAAAGGTGATGCTTCTGTCATTGGCCGCTCCCCGGGTACCCATGACCACTATGTCTATATTTTCCCTGTTCACCAGGTCGTTTACCTCATCTATGAGGGATCCGAAGGCCGGGATCGTTTTAATAGTGTGTTGTGGGTTGGGGGAGTATTCCTTGATCCTCTGGAGAAGTTCCTTTAAGGAAGCCGAAGACCTTTGTTCCACCTCTTCCTTCTTTTTATTGAGCAGGTTGCGGTCTGTAATATTGCCCAGCTGATAGACCTCATCGGCATAGGCGTGAAGGATATAGATCTCACTGTGCTCGTATTTAAAGATCTCACAGGCGTATTTTAGGGCATTAAAGGCATTTTCCGAAAAATCAGTTGGCACCACTATCTTTCTCATGGAGGACTTCTTTAGTGTTCTCCCTTAAAGGTAGGCAGAATAGGGATGCGGAAGTATGACATTCGTCAGTTCGAAGCCGTTAATTTTTCAATAGATTAGCATGCGAAAAAAAAGCACAGATGAAGAGTAGTTTTAAAGACATCATTTCATCGGATGTTCCGGTGCTCGTCGATTTTCACGCAGATTGGTGCGGGCCGTGCAAGGTGCTGGCACCTATCCTGAAGCAGGTAAAAGATCAAATGGGAGATGCAGTGAAGATCGTCAAGATCGATGTGGACAAAAATCAGAGCCTGGCCGCCCAATACCAGGTAAGGGGAGTTCCCACCATGATCCTGTTCAAGGATGGAAAACTCCTGTGGCGGCAATCAGGTGTGCTGCAAAAGAACGATATCCTGCAGGTGTTAAAATCCCATACCTGAGGTCCATACTAACCTCTGGGGAGGATCAGTGACCGCCCTTTAGGTATATGTACATGCGAGCGTTTGGATTCAGCGTTTGCTGTAAACAGCTTTTCTCTTTTTGAGTTGCCTCTCCAGGTCTTTCAGGGTTTCCGCTGCGGCCTTTTCAAAGTTGTCTTCCGTAGAGCTGGCAAAAATTCGGGGGCCGGGGACCTCCATTTTCATCTCGCAAACCTTGTTCTTTCCTGTGGAGTCATTGGTGAGCTTAAAGTAGACATCGGTGCTGAGGATCCAGTCGTATTTTGAGAAGAGTTTCTCGAGTTTCTGGGTAAGCAATTCATTCATGGCCTCACTGGTAGGCATGTGCAGGTACTGAATATTGATGGTCATAAAGCTGTAATTTAATAATGCTTCAAGTTATGAATTCGGTCCAGGCGTTTATATGACAATTGTCAGGCTGG
>CBDTYM010000046.1:0-17015 GCA_965364605.1 uncultured Muriicola sp. | reverse complement strand
GCCTTTTTTCGGAGTACAACATTACGACATCCGCAGATTTATCGAAAATAAAATCGTACTTTTTATTGGCGCCGATCGTCTGTACTTCATTGAATACCTGATCCTGAATTGGCTGTATCAACCGCTGCTTTTGCAGGACGAGATCACCGTTGGGACCGAACCGGTCCTGCTGGTATTCGAGCATTTCCTTTTCGAGGATCTGAATCTCTTCGGTACGCTCGGCGATCAGCTCATCCGTCAGGAGTACTTTCTCCGCCATCAGGTCTTTCTTCATCTGGTCGATCACCCCCTGTTTCTCCTCTATCTCCAGCTTCCAGCGCTGTACCCGGTTTTCGAGCTGCTCATTGGCTTCGCGGTACTCCTCCACATTTTCAAGGATGTATTCCATGTCTACATATCCGATCCTGACACCCCGTTGCGCACTGGCGTAAAAGGTGGTCAGAAACATGACAGAGATCAAAAGAACGTTTGTTTTCATGTTACTCAGGTTTAGTACATAGAAAATATCGTGCCAAAATTACTAAAACTTTTAGTATGAGCGTTTTACCTTTTTGGTGGGAAGTTCAAATGTCTAGAATTGCTGCCCTATGATAAAGTGCGTCTGCCATCCGCTCGGACCGTTCCCTGCAGACTGGGGTCTGAGGTCCTCGTCGAATCCGTAGCCAAAATCTATCCCCAATAAACCAAATGCAGGCATAAAAATACGTAAGCCCACTCCGGCCGATCTTTTTAGTTGAAACGGATTAAAGTCCTTAAAATTGTTGAAGGAGTTCCCCGCTTCCAAAAAAGTGAGGCCGTAGATGGAGGCAGTGGGTTTCAGGGTTAAGGGATAGCGAAGTTCCATGGTGTACTTGTTGTACACAATTCCCCCTTCCTGGGCGAAGGTTATGGGGTCTACAGGGGTCAGAGAGTTGTTCTCATATCCCCGGAGCTGAATCTGTTCGCGCCCGTCCAATGTGAAGTTCCTTCCCAGTCCGTCCCCTCCCAGGAAAAACCGCTCGAAGGGTACTTCACCCACGTCGCTGTTGTAGTTCCCCAGGAAACCGAATTCCACATTGGTCCTGAGCACCAATTTGTCCACAAGACGCGTATACCAGTCGCCCCTGAATTTGATCTTGTAGTACTCCAGCCACCTGAATCGCTCCTGGTCCACGCTTTCCAGTTCATTCCTCTCAGCCGTGGTCAGGTCGCTTCCGGACTGCCGACGTGTTGTCTGCAGCTCGGTAAGTTCCTCGCTCCTCGCCTTGAGGGAAGCAAAATCCTTATCGCTGAAAAGAGAGTATGGAGGGGTAAACTTGGCACTTACTTCAAAATTAGACCCGGTTATGGGATAGATACGGCCCGGACCCGCTGAACTCCGTGAGATTCCTATGGTATAGGCCAGGGAATTAGACTGTCCATTCCCAAAATTAAAGAGGCCGGTCCTGTAATTTCTGAAATCGTAAAGCTGATAGCTAAGGGCATGAGAAATGGTGAAGAAATCATCCGGCCACTGTACCCTTTTCGCTAATCCAAGGGTGATCCCCGTAATGGAGAACTGCTGGTCCTTGTCTACTTCAATACGCCCATTATTCCCAAAAGAGGCCAGAAACTGCTGAGTCCTGGAGAGGGACATGTTGAAGCGCACGGGTTTTCTACCTCCCAGCCAGGGTTCTGAAAAATTCAGGCTATAAACCCGGAAAGTACGGCTGGCCTGTACCCTGAGGGCGAAGGTCTGACCGTCCCCCATAGGCACAGGTCGGTATGCCTCTCCATTGAATAAATTCTGAATGGAAAAGTTGTTGAAGGAGAGTCCGAGGGTACCGATAAAGCCTCCGCCTCCATAGCCACCCTGTAATTCGATCTGACTCGACCCGGACTCCACCAGACTGTACGCCAGGTCAACGGTTCCCGAATTCGGATCGGGATTCTGAATGTCCGGAGCGATCTGTTCGGCATCAAAAAAGCCCAGCTGCCCGAGTTCCCGAACACTTCGGATGATGTTTTCCTTACTGTATTTCTGGCCCGGGCGGGTTCGGATCTCCCGGAAGATAACATGGTCATTGGTCTTGTCATTCCCGGTCACCGTGACGTGGTCCAGGAAGGTCTCCTTACCTTCGATGATTCGGATCTCGAAATTGATCGTATCATTCTCTGCCGAAACCTCGACAGGATTGATCTGGGAGAATAGGTAACCGTTGTTCTGATACAGGTTGGTGAGGTCTTCTGCATCGGGCTTGCTGTCGTCGGCGATACGTTCCCTGAGGAGTACCCCGTTGTAGGTCGACCCTTTTTTGATCCCCAGAACCTGAGATAGCTGGCGGTCTGTATAAACAGAGTTGCCGACAAAATCAATATCCCCGAAATAGTATTTGTTGCCCTCTTCTACATTGATCGTAATCCGGATGTTCTCATCGTTCACCCGTTCGATGGTGTCGGAGATCACACGTGCATCCCGATATCCGTTCTCTGCGTATTTATCGATCAGGGAAGACAGGTCCTCCTTGTAATCCTCGGGGATGTACTTCGATTTTTTCCAGAACCTTCCCAGCCTCTTTCGCTTGGTGTTTTTTAGCGCTTTGCGCAACTGAGCGTTTGAGAGCTCCTCGTTGCCTTCGAACACGATGTCAGAGATCTTGACCTTGCTGCCTTTGCTGACGTTGATCACCATGCTTTCGGCATTGGTTTCAGAAGTATCTCTGGAGGTGGCAATGGTAGCCTTTGCATTCAGGTACCCTTGTTTTTTGTATTTGTTCTGAAGGTAGTTCTTGGTATTGGCGATCAGGCTCTCCGTGATCTTTTTCCCTTTTTTAAGGTCCGTATCCTCGATGATATCATCGATCTTCCTCTTCTTGACCCCGTAGATGGTGACCTTTGACAGGGTGGGACGCTCTTTGATGTTGAGCTCGAGGTAAATATCATCCCCGTCAATATTCGTGATGTAAAAGGTGATGTCACTGAACAATTCCAGTCCCCAGAGCTTCTTCAGAACATCGCTGATCTGATCTCCCGGGACGGTGATCAATTGTCCTTCCCTGAGGCCGGTATATGTCTTGACGGTCTGCTCGTTGTAGCTTTGCAAGCCGGTGACCTCAAGGCCTTTGAGAATGTATTTCTTTCCATTGTCATAGGGAATATCGTCCTGTGACCACAGGATGCTGGAACTCAAGAGAAAAAGAAAGGTGAAAAGGAGGTTTCTCAATATGAATCTGTTCAAACCCCTAATTGAGTTGTTCGCTTGTTTTTCCAAATCGTCGTTCTCTGTTCTGGTAATTCTTAATCGCTTCTGCCAGATGTTCCCCTCTAAAATCGGGCCAAAAAACATCCATAAAATACAATTCGGCATAGGCTATCTGCCAAAGCAAAAAATTGCTTATCCGGTGTTCCCCACTGGTCCGAACAAGCAAATCGACATCTGGCAGGTTGTGCGTGTAAAGATGACCATTAATAACGTCATCATCAATATCATCGGGCGAAATTATATTATTTTTAACTTTGAAACTAATTTCCTGTACCGCATGTCTTATTTCCTCCCGGGCCCCGTAACTAAGGGCCAGTGTCAGGACCATTGCCGTGTTGCCCGAAGTCTTTTCGATTACCTCCAGCAACTCCTCATGCGCTTTTGAGGGCAGGGAATCTATCCTTCCGATAGCGTTGAGTTTGATGTTGTTCTTGTGGAGGGTTTTGAGTTCCTTCTTGAGAGAAGAAACCAGGAGGTTCATCAAGGTGTCTACCTCCATTTTAGGGCGTTTCCAATTCTCAGTGGAAAAGGCGTACAGGGTGAGGTATTCGATACCGAGCTTAGCGCAGTTCTCCACGGTTTCCCTTACGGCCTTCACCCCGTTCTCGTGCCCGAAGATCCGGAGTTTCCCGCGTTGCTTCGCCCACCGCCCATTGCCATCCATGATAATAGCCAGATGAGTGGGTAAGGAACCCGCTTTCAATTCTTCTATAGTGTTCATCTTTCTCGTTACTCAAAACAATCCGAACAGACCACACGTCCGAAGGTATAGGTCAGTGACAGGCCGGTAAATACGTACCAGTCGTCGCTGAGGATATTACCAAAGCGGAACTGCTCAAAATTCGACCCTTCAGGATTGCTGGCATCCAGGTTATCAGTAAAAGTATACCTGGCTCCCACTTCTGCTCCGAGGATCAGAAACCGATTGAGACGCAACTTGGCACCCACCGTCATCGGTATGGCAAATGAACCATCCCTCTGACCGGTTTCCTGGAGCGCACCAGCGTCGAAATAATTAAAATCATAGCGAAAATACGCAATTCCTGTGTATAGATAGGGCGTAAACGCCTGAGAAAGTGAATGCAGGTTGTATTCAACGAAATTGAGTTCCAGGCCGGCGGAGAATTCCAGTAGCGTGTGATCCAGACTGTATGCTCTCTGCTGACGCGAAGCCATATCTGATTTCGTGTCATCTGCAGTGAAGGAACCGTAAAGAACGCTGGCTCTCCAGGCATAGCGCTTGCTTTTATTCCACTTGAAGATCCCACCAAAGGCGGGGCCGGAAGGCGAAATAAAATTCATTCGGCCAACATCCCCAATATTATTAAGCCCACCAGCCAGCAGACCCACTTCATAGGTCTGTGCCCGGGATTGCAACGCCAGGAGCGTCAGGAGGATGAACACAACTGCTTTCATATCCTTAAAAAACGGGCAAATATAAGCCTTTCTGATGGTTGGGCGAGAAGAACTCAAGATCTTTTGTTTTCTCAATAAACAAGGATTTGAGGCTTTTATTGTCCTGGGATCAGTTGCGTTTGTCCTGTCCCCAAAGCAATTTATTGCGAATGGTCTTCAGAAAGCTTTCGGAGGTAAACTCAATCATCTTAATGTTGAAATCAGCCTTTTTGATCAGGAGTTCCTTCCCATTGTCTATGGTGGCCAGCCTGGAATCCAGGGAGACCATGTGCTGGTCCTCCCTTCCCGAGACCCTGATCCTGATTCTGGTGTCATCAGAGATAACCAGGGGCCTCGCGTTGAGGTTATGAGGAGCGATGGGTGTGATGACCAGGGACTGTGCGCTGGGGGTCATGACGGGGCCCCCGCAACTTAGGGAATATCCGGTAGACCCTGTAGGGGTTGATATGATGAGTCCGTCTGCCCAGTAAGAAGTGAGGTACTCTTCATCCAGATGGGTTTCTATGGTGATCATGGAGGTGGTGTCCTTCCTGCTCACGGTCACCTCGTTCAGGGCGAAGTTCATCCCCTCGAATTCTGTGATCTCAGGGTCTGCCTCTACAGTGACCAAACTGCGTTCCACTATAATATAATCCCCTTGGAGAAAATGAGAGATCAGCTGCCTGACATCCTCTTTTTTATAGGTGGAAAGAAACCCGAGGCGGCCTGTATTGACCCCGACGATGGGAATGCCGAGATCCCTGACATAGGTCACTGCCCTGAGGATGGTACCATCTCCCCCGAAACTGACAAAGAGGTCGAAATCCCCGCTCAATCCTTTTTGATGATTAAAGGTCTTATAGGAAATCCCGGGTTTTTGGGTTGTAATAAGGTGCAGGAAATCCTCTTCAATGGCGACCTCTGCTTCCATTTTGGCCAGTTCCTCCAGCAATTCAAAGACATAGGATAGCCCATTGTCCTGAAAGGCCTGACCATAAATGGCTACTTTCATACGTTGAGGAATTTGTCCAGGTAATCCGAACGTTCTTTGAGGTCCTCGAGGAATTGGTCGGCCTTATTGCCGTAAAGGATGTTGTAGTTATATCTGCGGAAGGTGTTGACCACCTCGCTGAAATTGTTGGTCCCCACCTTTACGGTGATCTGGACCACCTCGCTTCGCGTATCGGTGATAAAAGCACCGATCAATTTGGTGTTGTTGCTTTCTACGATCTGGGCGATCTCACTGAATGAATAGTCCTTAATACCTTTGGCCACCACGAGAATGGCTCCGGGTTCTTTAAAAAATGGGGTGTCGATAAAAACACCGACAAAGTCATTCAATTCGTAATACCCTAAAACATGTGCCTCTTCATCGAGGACAGGCAGGATATTGGCCTCATTTCTGGAAAAGAGTTCCAGCACATCCAGCCAGGAGGTTTCCTATAAAGCATAAAAGGATTCCAAGTTGGCCCTCTGCCCTGAGATAGCCTCTGCCTCATCAAACGAATCCAAATCATTTTCAGATAGCAAACCCAGTAATTTCTGATCCTCGGTCACGGCGACATGGGAGTAGATACTGTTCTTGAAAAAATGGATGGGTTCGCCGAGGAGATCCTCCACGTCGAAGACCGGGATAGTATAGATGATATGGGATTCTATGGACATGACCTTTAAAATTATCGCAAATTACTAATTAAAAAGATCAAAAGGCATGCCTAATTCGTATTTTTGCGGCGATTCAACGATGATATGTTTCAAATGACGAAACTCAGTGTAAACATCAATAAAATAGCCACTCTACGGAACGCCAGGGGAGGAAATGTACCCGATGTGATAGCAGTAGCAAAGGACATTGAGGACTTTGGGGCAGACGGCATCACCGTACACCCAAGGCCCGATGAGCGACACATACGTTACTCGGATGTCTACGCCCTGAAAGAAGTCCTCCGGACGGAATTCAACATAGAAGGGAATCCCATCCAGAAATTCACGGAAATGGTCCTGGAGGTCAGGCCTGCCCAGGTTACCCTGGTCCCGGATGCCGTGGACGCCATTACTTCCAATGCCGGGTGGGATACCGTGAAACACAAGGCCTTTTTGAAAGAGGTAATCGGGGCGTTCAAGGCCCAGGGAATACGAACCTCTATTTTTGTGGATCCCGTCCCTGCCATGGTGGAAGGTGCCGCTGAAACGGGCACTGACCGGATCGAGTTATATACGGAGAGTTACGCTGAGATCTATTCCTCAGACCCGGACAAAGCCATCGCCCCATACGCAGAGGCAGCGAGGATCGCGCACTCTTTAGGCCTGGGAATCAATGCAGGTCACGACCTCAGCCTGGACAATATCGCCTTCTTCAGCAAGGGTATACCCCATCTGCTGGAGGTCTCCATTGGCCATGCCCTGATCTGTGAGGCTATTTACCTGGGGCTGGAGAACGTAGTGAACATGTACAAACACAAACTCCGGTCATGAGCAGCCTGTATTCCAATATCCTGGGGTCCGGAAGGCCCCTGCTGATCCTGCACGGTTTCCTCGGGATGTCTGACAACTGGAAGACCCTTGGGTCCCGTTACGCGGAGGAAGGTTTTGAAGTACACCTGATCGACCAGAGAAACCACGGGAGGAGTTTTTGGTCAGAAGAGTTCAACTATACAGCCCTTGCAGAGGATATCAATGTATATCTCAAGGAGCATCACCTGTCATCTGTCCATATCCTGGGGCACTCCATGGGTGGCAAGACCGCCATGCAGTTCGCCTGTTCCTACCCCGAAAAGGTGATCTCCCTGATCGTGGCTGATATTGCCCCCAGGTATTATCCCCCCCACCACGACTATATTCTCAATGGCTTGCTTGCCCTCTCGCCCGCAGACCTCAGCTCCAGGACGGATGCAGACAAAGCCCTCTCGACTCATATAAAGGATTGGGGCATTCGACAATTCCTCCTTAAAAACCTGTACTGGAAGGAAAAGGACCAACTGGCCTTTCGCTTCAATTTGGAGATCCTGGCAGAAAGGATGAATGAGATCGGGGAGGCCATATCCGGTTCGGAGCGATATGACGGGCCCACCCTTTTTATCAGGGGCAGCCGGTCAGAGTACATCCAGGATAGAGACCTGGCTGAGATCCGCATTCACTTTCCGAAAGCAGACCTTCAAACGGTCGGGCACTGGTTGCACGCCGAAAACCCCGACCAGTTCTTTTCCTTTTCCCTTTCTTTTATGAATTCGCAATAGGCAGGCCCCTATTTCGAAAGAACCCCAAATACATTGGGGTATAATTGCGAGTGTCATAATTTTAATTATTTTTGAGACCACTGACACTCATTACGTACTATCAACTCAAATTCCTCTCAATGAAAAAGTTATTTGCCCTTTTAGCATTCTTCGGACTGCTTATGGTATCCTGTAGTGATGACGACACCACGGTCAACCCTACTCCTGATCCGGACCCGATCAATTACACCAGCGGTACTGCCGATTTTTCCAACTACGTTGCCCTGGGTAATTCACTCACTGCCGGTTATTCCGATGCGGCCCTTTTCATCGATGGTCAAACAGCGTCTTTTCCCAATATGCTCGCCCAGAATTTTGCCCTCGCCGGCGGTGGCTCCTTTTCCATCCCCTTTATGGCTGACAACCTGGGTGGAGCTACGCTGAACGGGACCCCCATCCTGGGTAACAGACTTATACTCTCCTTTGCCGGTTCCCCAACTCCGGTACCCGTTTCAGGCCAGGGATCCACCGAGATAAGCAACGTCCTTAGCGGACCATTTAACAATATGGGCGTTCCCGGCGCCAAGAGCTATCACATGGTAGCACCGGGTTACGGCAATCTAGCCGGAGTACCCATAGGTGCTGCAAATCCTTACTTTGCGCGTTTTGCCAGCTCCGCCTCTGCGACGATCATCGGAGATGCCGCTGTTCAAAATCCGACCTTTTTCACTCTTTGGATCGGCAATAATGACATCCTGGGTTATGCTACTTCAGGAGGTGCCGGCGTAGACCAAACAGGAAACCTGGATCCCAGTACCTATGGAGGAAGTGACATCACAGATCCCAATGTATTCGCCAGCGTATACGATGGACTGTTGCAAACCCTGACTGCCAACGGGGCAGACGGCGTTGTGGTAAATTTACCGGATGTGACCTCCATCCCATATTTCACTACCGTCCCTCATGATCCTCTGGATCCTACAAATCCCGATTTCGGCCCGCAGATCCCCCTGTTGAATACGATCTTCGGAACGCTGAATCAGATCTATACGGCCATTGGCCAGACAGAGCGTATTGTCGTTTTTTCCGAAACGGAAGCAAGTCCGGTTGTGATCAGGGATGAAAGCCTGCCCGATATCTCGGCTACTATAGCCGGGGCATTGCTCGCTAATGGTCCCGCCTTTGAGGCGTTTATCGCCCAGTTCGGTCTGCCTCCTCAGGCAGCGCCTCTGGTAGCTAATTTGCTGGGGACTACTTATGGACAGTCCAGACAAGCCACTCCAGAAGACCTGATTGTCTTCCCCAGTGCGTCTGTCATTGGAACAGTCAATACTACGGCCTTACAAAACCTTGTTGCCCAGGGACTCTCTGCCCAGCTTGCCGGCCAGTTCTCTGTAGAAGGAATTTCACTTCCCCTGGAAGACAAATGGGTTCTCACTCCGGATGAGCAGGCCTCTGTAGCCGGGGCTCTGGCCTCTTATAACCAAACGATTGCCGCCCTGGCGCAGGCCTATGACGTAGCGCTGGTGGACGCCTTCGAATTTTTCAATGACTTTGCAGTTAACGGCTCCCCATTAAATGATGGCAGTACGGTGACAGCGACCTACGCAACCGGAGGAGGATTTTCACTGGACGGCGTACACCCTTCTCCAAGGGGCTATGCCTTGATCACCAACCTGATCGTAGACGCGATAAATGCCAAGTACGGTTCAAACCTTCCGGGAGTAGACCCATTGGATTTCAAGGGACTTTACATTCAATAAAACAGAAAATTTCATACTTTAAAGGCACGCTTTCGAGCGTGCCTTTTTATAACTCCTAACCTATACTACTATGAAATTCATTCTCAGGATGCTCCTTTCAGCCCTGGCGGTGGTTATCCTGGCTAACCTGCTGGGCGGGGTCCAGGTCGACTCCTTCATGACTGCCCTTATCGTTGCCGTGGTCCTCAGCCTCCTCAATCTGATCGTAAAACCCGTGCTGGTTATCTTTACCTTGCCGGTAACCATTTTGACCTTCGGGTTGTTCCTGCTGGTCATCAACGCCCTGATCATCCTCCTGGCCGATCAGCTGATTACCGGTTTTTCGGTGGCCAATATCTGGTGGGCACTCCTGTTCAGCCTCCTGCTTTCCTTCCTGCAATCCATCTTCTTCTCCGCTTTGAAGGAGCCTGAGAAGTCCGCCTGAACCACATTGCACACAAGCGTCTAAAAACTTGTTCCACAGTGTAAAATGTACTACTTTTGCCTCCCTTTTGGGTACGTAAATTACATTGATACATGAACATTAGCAAGGAGCAGATCGACGACCTCAACGCTGTTGTCAAGGTCGACATCAGCAAAGAAGACTATCAGGACAAGGTAGAGAAAATATTAAAGGATTACCGAAGACAGGCAAACATACCTGGCTTCAGGAAGGGACAGGTTCCCATGGGTTTGATCAAAAAACAATACGGCCGTGCCGTGTTGGTGGACGAGGTAAATAAATTGTTGCAGGACAACCTCAACAAATACCTCAACGAAGAAAAACTGGACGTACTCGGCAATCCGCTGCCGAAACAGCAGGATAGCTTTGACTGGGACAGGGAAGAGTTTTCCTTTGAGTTCGAACTCGGTCTGGCACCGGAATTCGAAGCGAGCCTAAAAACCAAAAAGCCCGTCACCCACTACAAGATCATTGCAGATAAAAAAATGATCGATGAACAGATAGACCGTATCCGAAAGCAATACGGAAAATTGATCTCAAAAAAGGAGGTCGGTAAAAAGGACGAGGTCACCGGGACCTTTACTCATGAAGGGGAAGAGATAGACCACAAGTCCACCCTGGAACTGGACAAGATCAAGAGCAAAAAGGCCCTGGAATCCCTGGTGGGAAAAAAACCAGGAGATGCCGTCACCCTCAAGACCAAGGGGTTGTTTGCAGAGGACTACCTCCTCTCCGGCGCCCTGGGGATCAACAGAGACAAGGCAGACGGCCTGAACATCGAGGTGAATTTCACCATAGAGGAAATCAACGAGAGAGAACCGGCAGAACTCAACCAGGAGCTGTTCGATAAATTATTTGGCAAGGATGCTATCAAATCCGAAAAGGAATTGAAAGCACGGCTGAAAACTGATGCCGAGAAGCAATTCGAACAGCAGTCGGACCAGAAGTTGCTCAACGACGTGACCGAAAGGCTGATCGAGACCACGAAATTCGATTTGCCCTCTGATTTCCTTAAAAAGTGGATCCAGATGACAGGGGAAAAACCCTTATCTGAAGAAGAGGCGAATGACGAATATGAAAAATCGGAAAAGGGCTTGAGGTACCAGCTGATCGAAGGGAAGATCATCAAGGACAACAACCTGGACATTACCTTTGACGAGTTGAAAGAATTTGCCAAAGGCTTTATTAAATCACAAATGGCTCAGTACGGTCAGATGAATCCGGCCGAAGAAGAACTGGACGCCATTGCCGGCAGGGTCATGAGCAACCAGGAAGAGGTGAAACGCCTCTCCGAACAGCTTATGAGCCAGAAATTGCTCTCCCTGTACAAAGAGAAAGGAAATCTCAAGGTCAAAGAAGTGACCTATGAGAATTTTGTGAAAGAGGTATACGGATAGTTTTCTATCCCTGAAATACCATAGATAACATAGATTGTGAGCTTTACAATGACATTTACACCCGTATTTCTGAATCCGAATTTCATCAAAAAATAAGTATCTTTACTGAGCCGAACGACAACGATTCGGCTCATTTTTTTAATCATCGAATTACCGCTATGAATTACGGACAAGAATTTAAAAATTTCGCCATAAAGGACCAGGGGATCAACAGTCTGTATTACGACGACATCCTCCGCAGCATGTACCCGGTGAACATGACCCCCAACATTATTGAGGAACGCCAGTTGAACGCCATTGCGATGGATGTCTTCTCCAGGCTGATGATGGACAGGATCATCTTCCTCGGGACAGGGATCAGTGACCAGGTGGCGAACATCGTCCAGGCCCAGCTCCTCTTCCTGGCCAGTGCCGACTCTTCCAAGGACATTCAAATCTACATCAATTCGCCCGGGGGCAGTGTTTACGCCGGTTTTGGGATCTATGATACCATGCAGTTCATCAAGCCGGATGTGGCCACCATATGTACCGGAATGGCCGCTTCCATGGCCGCCGTACTCTTATGTGCAGGAGAGAAGGGGAAACGCAGTGGCCTCAAGCACTCCAGGGTGATGATCCACCAGCCTATGTCCGGTGCCCAGGGTCAGGCCAGCGATATTGAAATCGCCGCCAATGAGGTACTCAAGATCAAGGACGAACTCTACACTATCATATCCAAGCATTCCGGACAGCCTTTTGACAAGGTTTACGAAGACAGCGATAGGGATTACTGGATGAAGGCCGAAGAAGCGCTCTCATATGGGATGATCGATGAAATACTCGACCGGGACAAGGATTAACAGGCCTGATTGTTATTTATCCGTTAAAAATCGCCCTCAGACCGGAAAGTAAACCAAAAAAGGAATTATTTCGTTATAATAGCCGATAGAACAAAGAAAAATGGCGAAGGAAAACTTAGAATGTTCTTTTTGCGGCCGGAAAAAGCCAGAGACCAACCTGCTCATCGCAGGGCTGGACGCCCATATCTGTGATCGGTGCATAGAACAGGCACACGGGATTGTGGCAGAAGAATCCAAGCAGTCCAAAACCGATGATCTCTCCTCGGAGCTAACCCTTAAAAAACCTCTGGAGATCAAGGGCTTTCTAGACACTTTTATCATCGGGCAGGAGCGAACCAAAAAGGTGCTCTCTGTTGCCGTATACAATCATTACAAGCGACTCCTGCAACCCAGTTCCAAGGAGGACGAGATTGAGATCCAGAAGAGCAACATCATCATGGTCGGTCAAACCGGTACAGGGAAGACCCTGATGGCCCGGACCATTGCCAAGATGCTGAATGTTCCCCTTGCCATCGTGGATGCTACGGTACTCACCGAGGCGGGTTATGTGGGAGAAGATGTGGAGAGCATCCTGACCCGACTCCTGCAGGCTGCTGATTACAACCTCGAAAAAGCAGAACGCGGCATCGTCTTTATAGACGAGATCGACAAGATTGCTCGCAAAAGCGACAACCCTTCCATAACCAGGGACGTATCCGGGGAAGGGGTACAACAGGGTCTTTTGAAATTGCTAGAAGGAACAGTGGTCAACGTGCCCCCCAAGGGCGGTAGAAAGCACCCCGACCAGAAATTCATTGAGGTAAATACCGAAAATATCCTGTTCGTTGCCGGAGGGGCTTTTGACGGGATCGAACGCATTATCACCAAACGACTGAATATGCAGGCTATCGGTTATAGTGCCTCGAGGAAGGAAGAGAATATAGACCAGGACAACGTCCTGCAATACATCATCCCGAAAGATCTCAAAGAATTCGGCCTGATCCCTGAGATCATCGGCCGTTTGCCGGTGCTCACGCACATGAACCCGCTGGACAAGAAAACCCTCAGGGCCATCCTAACCGAGCCTAAGAACGCCATCATCAAGCAATACGAAAAACTGTTTGCCATGGATGGGATCACCTTCGAGATCACGGAACATGCGCTGGACTATATCGTCGACAAGGCCATAGAATATAAGCTTGGAGCCAGGGGATTGAGGTCCCTCTGTGAAGCGGTCTTTACAGATGCGATGTTCGAATTACCCAGCAGCGAGGATACCGAATTCAAGGTGACCAAACCCTATGCGGAAGAAAAACTTTCCTACGAGACCATCAAGAAGTTGAAGGCGGTCTCTTAAATTTGGAATTTTTTGTGGATTACTGCGTCGAGCAGCTTCAGGCAGACCTTTTGGATGATCTTTTCATCCGAATATAATTCATGGCCATAATCCGGAAGTACTTCCAAAGCTACTTCCCTTTTTATTGCCCATTCCTCAGAAGGAATATTCTCATCCCTTTCGCCATACAGCATCCGAACAGGACAGTCCGGTGCGGGAATATCGTCCGGGATATTCATAGGCGCGATGGTGTATAACGACTTCATGGGCAACCCCCTGTGGGCCGCATGCCACGCCACTGTTCCTCCGCAGCAGAACGTGAGGTAATGCGCGGGCTCGGTTTCCTTGTTCATCAATTGTTTTACAGCAGTTTCCAAACCCCCATTATCAAAAGCTTTTACCAGGTTCTCTGAAGAGCATACAACCAGGTCTACATCAGCAAGTTGGAAAGTATCGTAATACTGAATGTCAAAATACTGTTGCAGGTAGCCGAGGTAGGAAGTGATCCAAAGACCCTTTTTCGAACCCCATAAATCGGAAAGGATGACCAGTTTTTCTGCCATAATAATGAAGCTTTCGGTTAAGTAAGGCACCTCAATTTGGGTTTTATTTGCAAATCACCGCCTATTTTTTTGACGATAGGATGCATTTCATCGATAAGGGTCAGAAAGAAGCCTTTTCCCGGGTGCTCATTCACCCGTTCATCTGAAGAAGTTCGTCCAAATACGCCCTGTCATTGGACAGGCGGGGGATTTTGTGCTGTCCGCCCAGTTTGTCCTTGGATTTCAGCCAGTCGTAGAAAAGGTTTTCGCGGGCGATATGTACCGTGGGCATGTTGAGAGTCATGTTGTTATACCGCTTGGCCTCATAGTCGGAATTCAGAGACTTCAGGGCATTATCGAGGCATTCGGTGAAGGCACTGATCTCGTTTGGCGCCTTCCGGAATTCTATCATCCATTCATGGGCGCCTTTCTCCTTCCCCGACATGAAAATAGGAGCCACGGTATAGTCTTTGATCTGGGCCCCGGTCTCCTGGCAGATCTGTTCAAGGGCCTTTTCGGCATTCTCTATGATCAGCTCTTCTCCGAAAACGTTGATGTGGTGTTTGGTACGTCCCGTGATCTGAATACGATAGGGATCTGTAGAAGTAAACCTCACTGTATCCCCAATTTTATAACGCCAGAGGCCGGCATTGGTGGTGATAATGATGGCGTAATTCCTTCCGGTCTCCACCTCCCAAAGCGGAACGGCCTGCTCCATCTCAGAGCCGTATCGATCCATTGGGATAAACTCATAAAATATCCCGTAATCCAGCATCAGCAGGAGATCTTCGGCATTATTCCTGTCCTGAATGGCAAAAAAACCCTCGGACGCATTGTAGATCTCGTAATACCTGAAGTTTTTCCTGGGGAGGATACGGGCATATTGGTCCCTGTACGGTTTGAAACTGACCCCTCCATGGAAGTAAACTTCGAGGTTTTCCCAGATCTCAAAAAGGTGTTGTTTACCCGTATGCTCCAAAGCGTTATTGAGCAAGACCAGCATCCACGAGGGCACCCCTGCCAGGCTGGTGACGTTTTCCTGTATGCTTTCCCGTATGATGGCCTCCATTTTGGATTCCCATTCGCTCATCAGGGAGACCTTGTTGCTGGGGGTACTGCTCAACTCCGCCCAGAAGGGCATATTGTCAATCAAGATGGCAGACAGGTCTCCGAAAAAGGTGCCATTGTCTTCGTACAGCTCCTTGCTGCCTCCGAGCCTGAGGCTCTTCCCCGTAAAAAGTTGTGAATTCTCGTTGTTGTTCAGGTACAGGCAAAGCAGGTCCTTACCTGATTTGTAATGACAGTCTTCCAGGGCCTCCACACTAACAGGAATGAACTTGCTTTTGGCGTTGGTTGTCCCGCTGCTCTTGGCGAACCACTTGATCGTGGTAGGCCAGAAGATATTCTGTTCTCCCTTCCTGCTCCGCTCTATGTCCGGTTCTGCCTCTTCATATGAGATCACGGGGACCCTGGCCCTGAAATCTTCATAACGTTCGATGGATGAAAACCCATACCTTCTTCCGATCTCGGTATCCTCCGCTATTTCAAGTAATTGCTCCAGTACCTCCTGTTGTACTTCGGCCGGGTACTTCAAAAAAAGCTCTATCTGGTGGAAACGCTTCTTCAGCAACCAGGAAGCGATGGAATTGAAAAGAGGAATAGGCATTTTTCGGTATCTTTGACCTGTTTTAAACAGTGTCAAAAGGTAGCAATTTTTGACGGAATTCCTACAAAATCCAGGGTATGCAGTTTGAAGGTGTCTTGCGAAAAATGAAGACAGAAATAGGAGATCCTATTCAGTATTACATGCTGTTCGAATCGGATTTCCTCAATGTTAACCAGGTCCTGGATCAGGAGCTCCAAATCACCTTTTTGAAGTACCAGTGCCTGAATTGTGGATTGGAGCGACCCATCTTCAGGCAGGGGTTCTGCCGCAGTTGCTTTTACGAGATCCCTGCAGCCGGGGATTGGATTATGCATCCCGAACTCAGTACCGCGCATCTCGGGAAGGAAGACCGAGACCTGGAATACGAAAAGAAGATGCAATTGCAACCCCATATCGTCTACCTCGCCAATTCCAGCAATGTCAAAGTGGGTGTTACCAGGAAATCCCAGGTGCCTACGCGGTGGATAGACCAGGGGGCGCACGAGGCCATAGAGATCGTGGAGGTTCCCAACCGATACCTGGCTGGGATTACGGAGGTGGCCCTCAAGGAGCACGTCGCCGACAAAACTAACTGGCGAAAGATGCTCACAAACAATGTGGACGACGAGGACTTAGTAAGCTGGAGGCAGAAATTACGTCCTTACATTCCGGAACAGGCAGAGCCTTACTTTATAGAAAACAATTCGGAGACCGAACTCCACTTCCCCGTACTGCTCTACCCCAAAAAGGTCAAAAGCCTGAATTTGGAAAAGACGCCACAGTATCGCGGCAGACTCACCGGGATCAAAGGACAATATCTTCTTTTTGAAGACAATACCGTCTTCAACGTCAGGGGGAGCGAAGGCTATTATGTGGCCCTAACCCTCAGTTGACAGAATCCTTTTTCACGGTTGTGGAGTCCTTTTTCTTTTTCTTCAACAAGCCCCCCAAGACTGATTTAGCAGCGTCTTTGACCGCCTGGTTGGCCGTTCCTGTTCGGGTAGAATCCTTTTGAGTGGAATCGGTTTTCACCGTACCTGAGGTCAGGATATTCCCCAGCGTTTTCTTAACATCATTTCCCGGTTTGGTAGCGGTGCTGTCTGAGCCGTCCTTCCCGGCCAAGAGGCCCTGCAACATGGTGGATGCCTTCTCTTTACCCTGGTTGAGGAGTTTTTGTTTCTGGATCTCTACAAGGCTGGCTGTCAGGTTTTTCACCCCGGAAGTAAGATCTGTCTTCACTTC
>CBDTYM010000045.1:0-17671 GCA_965364605.1 uncultured Muriicola sp. | reverse complement strand
GTACGATGTAGGTGTGCTTGTATTTCTCTTGCCCGTAACGCCATGAATTCAGATCGTCACCCAGGGTCTGGCGAAGGTTCTCAACCGATGCGCTGAAAGCTTTGGCCAGAAATTCATCCCTCTTCCTTTCTGCGGGAGCAGTAAATCTAGTTTGGGGATTTAGCATCCAGTCTATCACTCTTTTTAATTGGATCCCCCATATAAGATCTTTTGCTTCTTCAGGGACAAAAACCTCATCGGCATTTTTTCTCAGCTCCTTCTCAAAAGCGACATAGATCCCTGCCTCCACACTCTCGGGAAGCAGTCTGTAATCCCAGGATAGCAGGCGATCCCTGGCCTTTGCGGCCAGGTCCTTTAATTCGAGTCCTGCTAGCATAGGCACCAGGGTTCTGGCCGGCAGGGAAAGGTAGTCTGTCTGCAGGGCCATCATATCTTCCATGGTGAATTTGCGCTCTGAATCAAGTATCTCCTCGATCCTGTCACCTCTGTAAGGGTCAGACCACTCGTAGCCAATGGCATCCCAGTGTTGATAGGATTCCGGGGTGACATTCTGGTTGGCAGTGGCAATATAGCCTCGTTCAGGGTCCGACTCGTGAGGTTTTTGCACTATAGGTAAATATCCGTCCCATTCGTGACGCCCATCTCCGGGGACAGGGACAAGGCCGCTAAAATTTCTTCGGACCGGGGCTATACCTACCGCCTGCCAGCCTATGTGGCCATCCTTATCGGCCCAGATCATATTCTCCCCGGGAATATGACTGTAATTGCAGGCCTCCCTGAATTCTTCCCAGGTGCTGGCCTGGTCCATCCTCAGAGATGCCAGATAGGGGGAACCTCCGGGTTCCAGCCAGGCACATCTTACAGCATATGCTTTTAAGTTGAGGCTGTCCACGTAGGTCACTGGTCCGTGGCGGGTGTACTTCAGGTCGACCTGCACGGCCTGGCTGCCCTTAACCGGGATGGTCTCCTGCAGGGTCTCCATGGCTTCCCATCCGTCCCTATATCTGTATTCATCCAGATTATCCGGGTTCAGGTCATATACGTACAGGTCTTCCCCATCGGTGCTGAAAACCGTAAGGCCCCATGCACCATATTCGTTATGCCCAATGGAAATTCCGGGGATCTCAGGCTCCCCTCCTCCGATCACATTCCAGCCAGGGGCGACCAGGTGAGCCATGTACCGAAGAGAAGGCACTGCGATAGTACGATGGGGATCATTGGCCATGAGGGTATGCCCGTCAGCCGTTTTTCTTCCACTCAAAACCCAGTTGTTGCTCCCGATGGACAAGGAGTCTACGGGTTCCTCCCCGAAAAAAGCCTGATCTGCCATACGGGAGTTCCTGAATTGGGGAACTATATCCTCGGGCAGGAATTTGACAGGCTTGCGATAAGCATTGTACAAATCGAGGATGTGTTCGCCCAGAAGATCAGCATCGACGGCGGGATCGATCGCAAGTACCGGGGTTTTAGGGTGAAACCAATACAGGTCTCTGACAGCCTCTGCTCCTATGCGGTTGACGGCCATCCCGATCTCCAGCTCTGCCCCTATATTGCCCAAAAGGCCCTGATGGCGGGAGATGACTACCTCCGGCGTCCATTTCTGAGGAAGTATGTCCAGCATCCTGAACTCCACGGGAAGTAAGGTCGTGTCTCTGAGGACCTCATCTATGTAGGCATTCACCCCCTGGGTATAAGCCGTGATAATCTCAGATCCCCTGTCGTGGTAATGATTCATCTCTTCTTCCATGTCGCCCCGGTACATGAACAGGCGGGTCCCGATATCCCTTTTGAGAGCACGTTCGCCCAGCAATTCTGCCACGGTACCCGTGGCCTGCCGTCTCCATACCTCAAACTGAAAAAGCCGGTCCCTGGCCGCAGCATAGCCCTGGGTATAAAACAGGTCGTGTTCATTTTGCGCGTAAATATGGTTGATTCCCCATGTGTCCCGTATGATCTCAACCGGCTGTGTAATACCTGGCAGGATAGTTTGTTCCTCCGGGGTCGACCGGCAGGAAACAAAAATGAGAACTACAGAAAACAAGACGAAAAAAGACGTTATCTTCAAAGGTTGAAAAAACTTCATGGTTTTATTTTTTGTGAACGAAGGCCGCAATCTTATCCACCAGCCCATCTATTAAGGGCAAGGATGGATCGTTATAGGTTTTGAAGTTGTCCATCCTGTCTGCTGGGGCAACCTTCAGGATGTGATTCATCCCCTCCAGGATCACCTTCTCCCCTTTTGGATATGCCTCTGCCAGCATTTCGGCATCCTGGACCTTTACCTGTATATCCGTAGTCCCCTGCAGGATCAGGACAGGACAATCCAGCCTTGCGATCTCTTTGGCGGGATCGTATCTGAACCAGGAGATCAGGTAAGGCTGCACGCTGGGCCTGAATAGGGAGTTAAGCATGGGGTTGACTGAATCCAGGGTCTTCCCCATTTCCAGTGTATCGATTATGGGATCCGTCATGGCCGTCACCAAGGGTGGTTGCGAACTGAGCTGTTCCCTGAGGATATCGGCAGCAGGCCTCCCGACACCGGCGATGGAGATGAACATATCGGCTTTTGCGCGCCCTGCTGCCATCATTCCGATCAGGGAGCCTTCGCTATGCCCCAGCACGACCACTCGGTGGAATCGGCCATCCCCCCGAAGTTGGTCTATCCACTTTTCTGCATCCCCTACATAATTCTCGAAGCGAAGTTCTTCCTCTTTTTGCCCTGTCCCTGCACTTGCAGCGATACCCCTTTTATCATACCTCAAACTGGCTATTCCTCGTGATAGCATTCCTTCTGCCAGGAGTTTGAGGGAATTGTTAGTCATCATAGGATTGTTGCCATTCCTATCCGTAGGTCCCGAACCGGCGATCATAAGGACCACCGGAAAGGTCCTTTCCCCGTCAGGTACTGTAAGTGTACCCTTCAGGATCCCGGTTCCTGTATGCAACTCAACCTCGGTTTCAGACTGAGGAAAGGCCGTGATGGACAGAAAGGCAAATACAGGGAAGAGGATCTTTAAAATTTTCATAGAATATTGCTATTAGAAGAGGCCGGTGATGGTACCATCTGCATCCATTTTGATGTGTTCTGCAGAAGGGGTGGCTGGCAAGCCCGGCATCCTCAGGATATTGCCTGCAATGGGGATGATAAACCCCGCCCCCGTTGCGATCTCGAACTCCCTTATGTTGATCTCAAAATTCTCCGGCCTGCCCAGCAACTTTTCATCATCACTCAGGCTTTTCTGAGTTTTAGCGATGCAGACAGGGAGTTCCCCATAGCCCATACGCTCGAAGCGTTTCATCTGTGCTTTGGCCTTATTGGTCAGGATGACGTTCTTTGCCCCGTAGATGGTACTGCACACCTTTTCCATCTTGGTTCTTATCGGATCAGAGAGTTCGTAGGTAGGAGTGTATTTCTGTTTACAATTGGAAACGGCCTTCACCACAAGGTCAGCGAGGTCCAGGCAACCCTTTCCACCTTCGGCCCAACCGGAACTTAAGGCGGCCGGAATGCCCAGTTTCTCACAGTGTTCCAGCAAGGTCTTCTTTTCCGTTTCAGTGTCACTGCTGAATGCATTTACTGAAACCACAATAGGGATGCCGAAACTCTGAAGGCTTTTGATATGACGCTCCAGGTTGGGCATACCCGCTTTAAGCGCATCGACGTCCTCTTGGGTAAGCTCATCCAGAGGTTTTCCCCCATGGTATTTGAGTGCGCGGATGGTGGCCACCAGGACAACTGCCCTGGGCGAAAGTTCCGCTTCCCTGCATTTGATATTCAGGAATTTCTCGGCCCCCAGATCAGCCCCAAAACCGGCCTCGGTGACCACATAATCCCCCAGGCTCAGCCCCATCTTGGTAGCCAGGATGGAATTGGTGCCCTGGGCGATATTGGCAAAGGGTCCCCCGTGTATGATGGCCGGGTTCCCTTCCAGGGTCTGGACCAGGTTGGGTTTAATGGCATCCTTTAAAAGGACAGCCATGGCACCCTGTGCATTGAGGTCACGGGCATACACGGGCTTGCCTTCCCAGGTATCCCCTACATAGATATTCCCACACTTTTCCTGCAGATCCTCCAGACTACGGCTTAGACAGAGAATAGCCATGATCTCTGAAGCGGCTGTAATATTGAAACCTGTCTCCCTGGGAATACCTCCTGCCTTACCCCCCAGTGCAGCGACGATATTTCGAAGGCCACGATCATTCATATCCATGCAGCGCTTCCAGATAACGGTCCGGGGATCGATCCCCAGGTTACGCGACTTGCTTTGGATGTTGTTATCGATCAGAGCGGCGAGGAGGTTGTTTGCTTTTTCAATGGCGTGGAAGTCGCCTGTAAAGTGAAGATTGATATCCACCATGGGGATCACCTGACTCCACCCTCCACCTGCAGCACCGCCTTTGATACCAAAGACCGGACCCAGACTGGGCTCCCTCAGCACGATGACCGTCTTTTTATTTCTCAAATTAAGAGCATCCCCCAGGCCGATGGAGGTAGTGGTCTTACCCTCTCCTGCTGGGGTCGGGGTGATGGCGGTCACCAGGACCAGGTTGCCTTTTTCAACCTCGTCTTCCTCAATCAGGTGCAGGGGTAATTTGGCCTTGTTGGATCCGTAATATTCCAGCTGTTCTTCGGGAATATCCAGGATAGCGGCTATATCACGAATGTGTTTCTCTTTTACGCTTTGTGCGATCTGAAGGTCGGTCATATGAATGGTCTGATGTTTTCCAGTATGTTAAAGGTAAAACAATTTGGCCTTTAAAATCCTGGTTGGAATCGCTGCAGAAATATATCTCCAAACCAAAGGGCCATAGACCCATTATTGAAAATGTGGAGCACCTGACTATATACTACAATTCCCTGATAAAATCCGAAGTGATCAGATCAATAGACCACACAGAGAAATCTGCGCAAAATGGAGGTTACAAATAGCATGAATCCCGTGTAATCCTGTCAATTGCATGACGTCTTTTGGTCACAATTAAAAGAAACAGTGTATTGACTCCTAAACAAACAGGTCATCTGAGTATGACAAAAAAATGGGGTAGACCAAGTACCCCATTTCTGATTTTATTCAATGATCAAATTCTGATTGCGCGGATATTTGACCACGTACCTCAGGGTCAGTACCCGTTCTTCGCCCGGAGTAAGTCTGAGTGCCCACCTGACCTCCCCTGTGGTCGGGTTGAGCTTCCCTCCGCTTAACTCTTCTGCATCCACCCTGATCTCATCCCGCTGGGAAACGGGAACCTGGTCCAGGAGCATCATATCAATAGCCTGGGATTTGTTGTTCTTGATGGTGATCTTCCAGGCTCGTGACTCTTCCTTTCGCGTCCCCACGAATTTCTTGGAAGTGAAGTCAGAGATCTTTTCCCGGTTAACGGATACGGCCTTGTCCCTTCCGAGAGAAATGTCAAGGGTATCCGAGGCGTACCTCACATCCAGGACGGTCTTGCCTACGAAGGTGTTCTCGAAAAAGATATTGGCCTCCCCTTCTAGCAGGTTGTATTGCTCCCAGTCGGCTATACTGCTGATCAAAAAGGCGTCCTTCTCCACCTTAGGAATACTGTAATACTGATAGGTAGCCGGAAGGGCGTAGTCTGCCATATTCACCGTATAGGTCTTGTTGTCCGAGTTCACCGTATATGGGAGATCGATGACAAAGTCGACCGTTGTCTGCTTCTCTACCTGCTGCAGGGGGACAGAGGTAATCTGAGGTTCCATACTGGCCTGGGCCACCATATCGTTCATCTGGGCCCGTTTTTCCCGAGCACCATAAGTGACGACAACTTCGTTCAGGGCCTGTGTATCTTCCAGCAAGGTCACATCGATCACAGAGCGGTTGATCGGGAGGGTTTGCGTCCTGTAGCCCAGATAGCTGTATTGGAGGGAAGAGGCATTGGGGGGTACACTGATGGAGTACCGCCCGTCAAAATCAGCCTGGGTGCCTATGGTACTCCCAACCACCCTGATACTGGCCCCGGGCAGGGCTGAGCCACGCTGATCCCGGATAATCCCCGAAACTTCGGTGATGGTCCTGTTGTACACGGGCGGAAGGGTGTTGTAATCCAGGAAATAGGTCTGCAGCTCAGGGGCCGTTCCCGATATGTTCGGGTCGGCAGAGGACAACCGCAGGTTGACGTCCTTCCAGTCGACCTTGGTATCCTGTTTTACGTTGGCCTTGTAGACCAGGGAAACAGGTTCGTTTACGCTGGTCGATCGTATATCATAAGAGGGAAACCACCCGGCATTGCCCACTACGTAAGAGAGCTCCAGGTTGGTCCGGGTGGCCCTTTTGGCCTCCAGTTTTACCAATACTTCCCCGTTGGCGTATTCCTTCTTCCCGCTCAGGGTATTGATCTGATTCTGCAGGTCGCGTTCCTTCCTATTCAATTCCTCCAGGGCCGACTTCCGTTCGAGCTCCTTCATCTTCAGGGCCGTGAGCTGGGCACCGTAATATTCCGCCGCTGATTTTAAGGTGGCCGCGGTAAGGGTCTGGTTTCCGCCAATGGCCTTGTTGGCCTGTAAAAAGACGAGTTCCTCATTGAGGATATCCAGATAGGTGCGTTCTTGTTTGATCTTTTCCCGGATGGTTTCGAGCTGGGATTCCAGTTCGAGCAATTCGCCAGACTTTTCAAGCTCTTCCAGGTAATTCTGCTGGGGGTTCACAGAAAGGACCACCACGTTCCCGTCTGCCTTCAACTGCAGGCTTTTTCCATTGATGAAGGGGGAGAGATCGGTAAACTTGAGAATACTGGTACCCGCGGGCACGTCCACTGCTTTTTTCCGGGTGATCTGGGCTCCTTCAATAAAGACGGTGACATCTTTTACTGCGGTTTTTACTTCGATTTCCCTGGGCTCCTGTGCCAGGGTGGAATGGGCCCAAACCAGGAGTAAGAGCCCGAGAAGAGTTCGCTGAAACATATGTGTTCGATTAAGTTGTTTTCCCGTTCTCTTTCAAATATCGGGCCATTTCGTTAGAATTCACAGGTTCACTATTTCAGAATCGAAAATTAATTTTGCGATTGTAACCAATCCGATGATCAGGATCAGCAGGAGGGAGAGCCTTTTGAATTTAGACTGGGGGATATGGTTGAGGATCCGCTTACCCAGAAAGGTTCCCAATAGTCCTATAACCAGTAAAAAAGGCACGTAGATAAGGTCGTGGTCATGGATATACCCATTGCGATAGTAGACAAAGGTCCGGGAAAAATCGATCATAAAATCAATAAATGCCGAGGTGGCGATAAAGACACTTTTCTCCATGTTGAAGGCCGCCATAGTCAGCCCCCTGATGGCCCCGCCCGTCCCCAACAGACCAGCTGAGAAACCCGAGATCGCTCCTCCCAGGAAGGAATTCTTTTTGGAGGGCAGCACGATCAATTCCTTTCTGATCAAAAACAGGAGACTGAGGCCGAGCAGGAATATCCCCAGTAAGAGCTCGAGGAGGTACGTGTTGAGGTATTTGGAGAGGAATCCCCCCAGGATTACAAAGACCACTGAGGGGATCCCCAGGTAGAGGATCAGGAACTTATTCAACCCTTTCCTGAAAAGAAAGACCTTGCTGAGGTTACTCGACAGGTGAAAAATCGCCGTAAGACCTAGCACGGAGTAAAAGTCGAAATAAAAATTTCCGAGGGGAACGAAGAAGACCGAGGAACCAAACCCTCCAATCGTACCCAGGACCTCAGCGAGCAGGGCGAGTAGGAGAAAGGGAACACTGATCTTCATTTCTTTCGGTAATTACAACCTGTCTTTGACCGGGATCACGAATTTGAGGGCAGACCACACTTCATTCACCGCACATACTTTGATGTCGACCAGGCCATGACGTAAACCTATCTCCCGCACCACATTACCACTGAGGTCTGTGCTGACCTGAGAGGATTTCTTAGGCCAGGAGATCCAGATCATTCCGCGCTGACTGAGTTGTTTTCTGAGTTCTGGGAGATCTCTTCCCAACCGATCGGCATCCACTGCAAAGTAATGGATAAAATCGATCTCGGAAGCCACGTCCTCCAAAGGATGGAAATCACCCGGCAGAGCGTCAAAAAAATCGGTATACGCTTCGGGGGAATGATATAGCTTGATCCGCTGCCCCTCCTTTAGCCCGAGCTTTTTGGCCAGAGAAGTGCCTGAGTATCCTGAAGTAATTTTTACTGACATGCGCATTTATTGTATCTCACTTCAGGCCCTGCTCTTGCTATTCCGCCCGATGTATCACGGAAATGGAATATAGGTATGATCTCCGGGAACCTGGGGAAACTTCTTTTCCTGCCAACGTTGTTTAGCCTCTTTCAGCCGATCCCGGTCTGAGGAGACAAAATTCCAGAGGAGGTAGCGCTCCTCCGGCAGAGGTTCCCCTCCGAAAAGCAAGAGCCTGGTTCCCGTATCCAGTTCCACCGTGCACATTTCCCTTGTCTTGCTGATCAGCATTTGACCCTGACCTACTTCCTCCCCTTCCAGTTCTACCTTTCCTTTGGCGATGACAAAGGCCACTTCTCCCTTGAGATGTCCACCCAGGTCAAGGCGGGTTTTTCCGGTTGCCCTGATATCGACCATAAACATGGGGGAATACCCTCTTAAGGGAGCTTTTCGCCCAAAGGCATCCCCGGCCACCAAAGTGATCTCACAATTGTTTTCATTCCAGCGAGGCAGATCCGATGCCGGATAAAAGTCGAACCTGGGTTCCATAAGTTCCCGGTCCCTGGGCAAAGCCACCCAGATCTGGTAGCCCTGTAGGGTATGCGGTTTCCCTTTGCGCAGGGAAGACGGTGTTCTTTCGGTATGAGTAACCGCTTTTCCTGCGGTCATGAATCCCACATCCCCGGGACTGACAACCTGGACAGAACCCAGACTGTCCCTGTGCTCTATACTGCCTTCGAAAAGATAGGTAAGGGTGGAGAGCCCGATATGCGGGTGCTGGTCTACGTCGAAATAATTACCAGGGCCAATCTCGGCGGGTCCCATATGGTCGATAAATGTAAAAGGGCCTACCTGCCTTTTCTCACGAAAGGGCAGCAAGCGGCCCACCATAAAATTTCCCAGGTCGCGCTGGCGTTCATTGACCAGCATTTTATTGTTCGCCATGGATGATCAGAGTTTAGCGGTTCGCATTCGAATCAAACTATCAAAAATCCCTGTATTCCCCCGCCAGATACTGATTCGCCTCTTCTTCTTTAAACCGTGCCTTTTCACTATCCCAGTGGAGTTTCTTTTTTGGGAACCTCCCCGCAATGACCCCTAAGAGAATGGTTTCCGTAAGCCTGGCCGAATAGGAAAATGGGGCGGTACACGTATCGGTCCCCAGGCAGGCATCGACAAACTGGTGGTAATGCTTATTCCCTTCGGTGGCGTAATTCCTTACAGGTTCTCCCAGCTGACCTGAGTCCACAAAAGGAGTGACATCGATCTCTTTGTATTCTCCGTCTACGATGTGCCGGGGCAATTCCATAAAATGGGGCAGCAACAACCTGCCTGTCTCCCCTATGAACATGGCCCCCTGCAATGGCAACTTCTCCTTATTCGGAAGTTTCAGGTCCTTATGAGCAGGTGGTGCTCCTTTGCCATCGTACCAGATCCACTTGAGGGTTTCTGTGGTGTATGGAGTACCTGGGAATTCATAGGTAACGGTGTTCTCTTCAGGATATCCAAAACCATTCGGTTTACGGCATTTATTCCTGATCGTGAACGGCACGTCCAGTTCCAGGGCGTTATAGGGAGTATCGAAGATATGCACGCCCATGTCCCCGAGGGTACCACAGCCAAAGTCCACCAGCTTTCGCCAGTTCATGGGATGGTATACCTGTTCCTTGTAAGGCCTTTCGGCTGAAGTACCCAGCCAGAGGTTCCAGTCGAGATAAGCGGGGACGGGATCCGATCCCGTGGGTTTGGGACCGTCATAGCCCCAGTTCTTGGGCGACCAGGCATGGACCGTCGATACCTTACCAATGATTCCTGACTGGATCAACAGGGTAGCCAGCTTATAGTCATAGAAAGAATGTACCTGTATTCCCATTTGGGTGATCAGGTCCTTTTCCTCAGCCAGCTTTCGCATAGCGCGAACCTCCGAAACGTGATGAGCCAAGGGTTTCTGGCAGTATACCGGTTTATTGAGCTGCATCGCGAGCATACTTGCGGGAGCATGGCTGTGGTCCGGGGTGGAGACTACTACTGCATCGATCTCATCGGCCATCTCGGAAAACATTATCCTGTAATCCGAATAACCCCGGGCATCCGGGTGTAACTGTTTGGCTGCTTCCAGATTCCTTGAATCCACATCACACAGGGCAACCACCCTTACCTTTTCGTGAGAGGAGATGGATTTGAGATCTTCTGCCCCCATACCACCAACCCCTATATGGGCGGTGCGGAGCACCTTTTCCTGGGACGCAGCCCAGAATGGTGAAGGCAATAAAGAAACGGATGAAGCTACTGCGGTGTTCCTTAGAAATTGGCGTCTTTTCATGTTTTTCTGATTGTTTATCTGAACTTGCCGGTCAGTATTCAGAACAGGATTTCTCCCTTCCTAAAGACACGGCGCTTATAAAGTTAAACATTTCGGGGAAAGTACTGGAAAAAGAAAAACCACCGGTGTATCGATGGTCTTCTTTTTGATTTTAATTAGACTTATTTGGCTTCCAGGAAGGACTCGAAATTCATCAGCTCCATGGCTTCCATCCCTTTGACCTTCTTCTTCAGTTTGGCCATGTCTTCCCTCGCTTTCTCAAATCGCTCTGTCAGCAGGGCCAGGTTCTCCATGTCTGCTGCTGAAGGTTTGTCATAGCTCGATGCCACCTTGCTGTAGAGGTCGGCCAGTTTTTCCCTGAGCTGGGGCTCTGCCGTCCCCACGTAGTTGTCCCCCGTGGTGATCACCAGGGTTTCCTTGAGTTCCCCGAGTTTGGAGGCCGTCTTCCTGTCCTTGTCTGCCTCTGTTTTGGCGATCATTTCATCCAACTCATAGACCATGTAGGCCAGTTCCTGTGTCATGTCGTACAGCTTCATGGTCACATCGTGTTTGATCTTCCGGTCTGCCTCGGTCAGGGGGCTGTCCGTGTCATAGACCAGTTCAAAAGTGTGCTCAAAAGTATCCTTTCCTTTGGTTATCACAGCCTTATACGTGCCAGCAGGCACCTGTGGAGAGGTGAATCCCCCGAAACTGAAGGTCTTCCCCTTGGCCACCTTAGGCTGTTTCAGGTTGTAGGACCAGTTCACTATGTTGATGCCCTTTGATTTGCCGGGGCCAAGTTCCATGAGTGTATTCCCTTCCATATCCTGTATTTCCATGGTCATTTTGCCAAAGGTGTGCCTTTTGTTCAGGTAGTACTTGATCTGTACATCCTTGGTCTTGTTATTCCCTACAAACTGGGTCTCTGTACCGAAATTGCCTGCAAAAGAGCTCTTCTCGTTGATGACCGTAGGATCATTCTCAAAGAAGTGAAGGGTCTTCGCCATGACTTCTTCATCCAATTCCCTAAGGGGGGAGATATCGTCTATGATGATCACTCCCCGACCATGGGTTCCCATGACCAGGTCATTGGTTTCTTTATGGAGATCGATAAAATGTACGGCAACTGCGGGCATGTTGTTGGTGAATTTGCTCCATGACCTACCACCATCCATGGTGATGTACAGGCCGAATTCGGTTCCCAGGAATAACAGGTCAGGATCCTCGTAATCCTCCTGTATGTTTCTCGCAAATCCTTCTACCTGGTCGGTGATGATATCAGTCCATGTCTGCCCGTAGTCCGTGGTCTTGTAGGCGTAGGGAGTCATGTCATTCATGGTATGTCCGTCAAAAACAGCATACGCAGTTCCTTTGTCGAATACACTGGCCTCGATATGGTAGCACCATGTATTCTTTGGCAGACCGGGGATGTTGCCTACCGTATTGGTCCAGGTCTTTCCTCCGTCCTTGGTCACCTGCACATTACCATCATCAGTCCCCACCCAGATAACGTTCTCATCTAACGGAGATTCGGCTATAGTGAAAATCGTGGTATGGTTTTCCGCCCCGGAATTATCCCTGGAAAGGCCTCCTGAATCTTCCTGGTTCTGCTTGGCGGGGTCGTTGGTCGTAAGGTCCGGGGAGATAATCTCCCAAGTATCGCCCATATCTTCAGACTTGTGCAGGAACTGGCTCCCCATGTAGAACCTGTCCGGCTGATGCACACTGACGGCCATGGGAGGATTCCAGTTAAACCTCAGCTTGGCTACCCCTTTGGAAGGCTGAGGCTGGATGCTTTTGCTCAATTGCCTGTCTACGTCTATCCTCCATACATTCTCCGCCCCCTGCATCTCCGAATAGACAATGCTCTTCGTGGGGTGTTTCAGGACCCGGAAGCCATCCCCGGCTCCAACAGAGTTCCAGTCGCGGGCCTCAACTCCTCCCGGAGAGGAGGAAGGCCCGTACCAGGACCCGTTATCCTGTAATCCCCCATACACATTGTAAGGAGTTGCGTCATCCACACTGATGTGGTAAAATTGAGATAAAGGGAGGTTCTCCACGATCTCCATGGTGGTGCCCCCATTCCAACTCCTGTAAACGCCCCCGTCGGTGCCGACGTACATAATATCGGAATCCACAATGCTAAAGGCGATGTCATGGATATCGCTGTGCATGTTCCCCAGGTTCTTAAAGGTCTTGCCTCCGTCACGGGAAATAGAACCGCTAAGGCCTCCTTTGACTACTACATTCTCATCCTTTGGGTCCACGACAATTCGGGAGAAATAAAATGGCCGCACGGTGATGCCAAAATCATTGTTTAGCTGGTTCCAGGTTGCACCTCCGTCATCGCTTCGATACAAACCTTTGCGCTCATCCTTTTCAGCTTCGATGACGGTGTAGAGCACCTCCGGGTTGGAGGGAGCCACGGCAATTCCGAGTCGGCCCAGATCTCCTTCAGGGAAGCCGTTGTGGATCTTCTTCCAGGTAGCACCGGCGTCAGTTGATTTGTAGAGGGCGCTGTTGCTTCCGCCCGAGGCAAAGGACCATCCCGTCCTGCGGAATTCCCACATTGAGGCGTAGAGTGTATTGGGGTCCCTGGGATCCATCGCGAGATCCGCACATCCCGTTTTGGGATCTACATAGAGCAGTCTGTTCCAGGTGGCACCGCCATCGACCGACTTATATACCCCGCGTTCTTCGCTGTCTCCCCAAAGTGCTCCCAGAACGCCGACGTAAATGACGTTAGGATCCTCCGGGTTTACGATGACGCTGGCGATACGCTCCGATTTTTCAAAACCCAGCTTTTCCCAGGAACTGCCGCCGTCCCGGGAACGATAAAGGCCATCGCCAACAGATACGGAGTTCCGGGTCCAGGTCTCCCCTGTTCCCACATATATGGTATTGTCAGGATCTGAGGGATCCAGAGTCACAGCCCCGATAGACTGGCAGTAGTCGTCGAAAATGGGATTAAACGTGGTGCCTGCGTCATTGGATTTCCACACCCCGCCGCCGGCAGCACCCAGGTAAATGATGCGACTGTTGGTAGGATGGACTTCCAGGTCGTTCACCCGCCCACTCATGAGGGCCGGGCCAATATGTCTGGCGGTCATATCGCCGAACAAAACCTTGCCGTCGATTGCCCCGGCAGCCTGTGCCTCCCCTGAGATGGGGCATAGCAAAGCGGCCAGTAATAAGGAAAATACTAGTTGTTTCATATCGATCATTAAAAAAAAAGACCCTTTGGTAAAAAGGGTCATGGTGTTTATTTATTTCTTTTCGTCTGTGGCCATTTCCTTTGGAAAAGCGAAGGCAGCGTCATCCACAGTGGGATTGAGTTCGATACTGGTGATGGTCAGCGGGCTGGATCCCTGGTCTTTCACGCCCTGGGTCATAGAGAAAGGGAAGTACAGGCCTTCCACTTCCTGATAGTCACTCATGGTGATCTCCGAGGTCATCCCTTTTGCCGGGCCGGACTTGATTTCAGATTGAATAGAAATAGGCACGAAGTTTTCGGTGTCGAAGAAGTAGTAGCTTATGTCCTCTTCCTTGTTCCCGTCAATGGTGAGCGGTTCTTTTACCAGTTTCACCTTAAAGGTCTCTGTCCCTTCAATGGTCTCTGTACCCATCAATTCAATGGTGTACCCTTTCTCCTGGTAATCCAGGAAGGAATCTGGGAAATCATTGGTATTCAATTTGAAATTTTCAGTGGTCTCTGCATCGCTCTTCTCAGCCTTCATCGTCATAAAATTATCACTCCACAAGGTCTCTCCGTCAAAGACACCCTGCCTGATCTCTTTCCCCTGGAAGTTGATCATGGTCATTTGCCGTCCGTCTTTCAACTGGATGATCTCGAGCGGGATCTCCATGCCCTGTTGGTTCACCTTGGCCGTCATTTTGATGCCCTTGAGGTTTCTGAAGTTCTCTTTACCCCCTATGTTCTCAAAGTAGGTGTCTACGATCTCCTCTGCAGTCTGTGCGGAGGACAAAAGGGGGAGGGCCATGACAACCATGGCCAGTATCCATTTAATTGTTTTCATCTTTTTACGTGTTACTAGTTTAGGGTTTTCGAATTAGTGTTGAAAGCAGAGGAAAAGTTACAACAATTATCAACTTTTTTCACCACCTGCATAATCCCGTAAAGAATACGCGGCATCGGTGTTTTTTTGACTTCTTCAGGCTTCCACCTGCTGTCATAAATAGCAAAAAAAGAGCCTAGACCCCTTCATTGAAAGTAAATAGCATCGGAATTAGGTCCTTGTCCAGGACAGTTTGTATGCCCGGATCCGTGCAATTGATCAGAATAGCTACAGTAATCTCCTCCTCAGGATAGACGAAAAAATTGCTGTACCCCCCCACCCCGTTGCCGACATGTCCCACGAAATGTCTTCCGGAACGGTCTCGGCTCACCTGCCATCCCAGGCCGTAATAGGTGGACTTTCCCGCCACCTGCTGGGCTGTCAGGAACTCTTCCAAAACCCCTCGAGGCACCAGGGCATTCTCCAGAACAGCCCTGCCCAATTTGCACAGATCACCCGAGGTAGAAAGAAAACCTCCCCCGGCCAGTTTGTAGCGATTGTCCACAGAGACAGCCGAGCGGAATCCGTTTTTGCCTTTGGTGTAAAAAAAAGTCGTACCATCCGGAAGGCAGCCCGGTACTTCCTCCCTGGTTTTCTTCATTCCGAGGGGTTCCAGAACACTTATCCGTACATATTCTGCGAAGGAAAGTCCGGTGACCTCTTCCACAGCCAGTGAAATCAGGACCCAGTCGAAGCTGTTATAGAGAAAACCCTTCCCCGGGGGAAAGACAAGGGGGTCATCCTGAAAGAGCTGTATGCCCTCCCTGATGGAGAGCGGTTGCTTCTGGGCGTATTCCTTGCCCCGATACCCCCGGATCCCTGCCGTGTGGGCAGCGAGTTGCCGGACGGTGAAATCGTGCTCCTTCTTCGGGAAATAGGGAACGTAGGTATAGAGGGATTCGTCTAAGTTTATTTTGCCTTCTGCCACGAGTGTTGCCAGTGCCAGGGATGCTATGGGCTTTGAAGCACTGGCGATCCGGAAGACCGACCTTTCAGGGTCTACAGGGATGCGTCGGTCTATATCGGCATAGCCATACCCTGCCTTAAACAGCGTATCTCCCTTTCTCAGGACGGTGATAGCCAGACCCGGGACATGCTTTTCCGAAACCAATTCCCGGAGAGAACGGTCCAGCGCAGAGGCTTCTTTCGGGATCATCCGGTCGCCGCTTTGACGTGAGCTCCACCCAAAAAAATTCGAGAGCCAACCCATGCCTTATTCGGTAAAAATAAGTCTGCCCCTGAACAATTCCTCTACATCCACAGAATCCGGACGGTTAAAACTGAGCACATCTCCTGTACCCCGGATTACTCCCCTTAGAATTTCTCGGGGGGCCACCAGCATGTCATTGCTCCCCCGGTGGTTGATCACTACCTCCCCGGCCTCCAATTCCTCGGCCTCTATGCGGGAATCTCCGGCAGCTATGGTGGCGGTAAAACGCCCCACGCTGCCCCTGAGACGAAAATAGGCGATTCCATTGGCCACTAACTGGAGCTGTTGTACATCCACTTCCAGGTCGAACGAACCATCCGTGGTCTCGGTTTCCGGATTGTTGAAACTCTCGGAGACCAGCGAGAGCGTCTCGTATTGGAGGGTGTTTCCACTCCTGATGGGCCATCCCGTACTACTGCGTACCTCGTTGATATCAGGGGAGGTAACAAACACCCTGGTGATCCCATATTCCCTGAACAGGTTGCAATTATTGCCGTTTCTCAGGATAAGCCTGTCTCCCTCCACCTCGGCGGTCACCTCGTTTAGGAGATTTTCCCCGGTCTCGATTTCGACCCGCTGCTGAGTTCCCTGCTCCAGGATGAGTTCGACCCCTTCAAAAACCGTAATCTTCTGGAAAGTGGGAAGCACTACTTCGTTCCTCACGATATCCCCTGCATTCTGAAAGCAATCGGGAACGTTATCCCCGTTGCATCCCCAGATCAAAAATCCAGCGAATACGATAAGCTGCCGATATTTCGCTATTCCTTTCATTCTTTTTCCATTTTAAAGCCTGATCCCTATACCCAACTCCAGAGCTTCTGCCTTGGCCGCATGCGATTTCAGGCTGAGGGCGGCAAACCAGCGGTCGCCGAAATAACGCTTCACCCCTACCCGATTATATACCTGTCCCTCGAAATCAAAAGGATAATATACATAATAGCCCAGCTGGGTGATCACGCTGAGTTTATTGATGAACAGTTCGTGGCCCAGAAAAATTCCCACCCGTTTAAAATCGGTGTCCGGAGCCACCTCCAACTCAGGGAATGAAACGGCCTGGAATCTGATGAGTTCCTTGAGAAAGTTAGAGAAGAACACCTCTGTACCCAGTTGCAGGGCACTAAACCTCCCCACTCTTTTATCCGCATAGGCCGAGAGGATATAAAAGGGATACTGGCCGGAGTTGATGACATCGCTCTCATTGATCCCGCTTCGAAAGACCAGGTTGAGACGTACGGGCTCTTTGATCTCTGTTTTATCCGGACGGAGGAAATCCTGCGTCCTGTCACCCTCCAGGTCATAGATCAACCCTGCATTGAACGCAAAGGTATTGGTGGAGGTGTTTGGGGCTTTTACATTGGCGTTGGAATAATGGATCAGGGAGATTCCGGCTTTTATTCCCAGGTTCTTCAAGATCTGTGGCCTGATGTAATTAAATACCAGGTAGGTGGAGCTCATCAGGTGGGAGCCATAGGCATTGTTTCTGAAATTCTCCACCTTGTCATAGGGATTGGTGTTATAGGCGATCCCCTGCCCTATTCGGAATTGCAGCTGCCGTTTCAGCAGGTAGAAGTTGTAGTGCAGGTAAAGACCGATATTCTGTCCGAGGGTACTGCTGTTCATATCCTGATACACCAGGGAAACTCCCGTATCCGGGAAGTTGAATGGGGCTTCCCACCCTTCGCGCCCGAAGGTCTGCCTGTTCAGGCCCAGGATCAACCCCGTCGGGTGTTCAGTGATCAGATGGGAGATATCGGTGTTGTGCAGAAGGATAGAACCGTAGAACGGGCTGGCCTCCAGGGTCCAGAGGTCGCCGGAATCCTCGGTTTGGGAACACATAATCCAGCTGCAAAGCAGGCTGATAAATAAGATCCAGGTCCTCATGGGCGGTAAAAATAGGAATTATTCGGCTGGCAGATTTAAGCAGAGGTATTTCTCCTCAT
>CBDTYM010000044.1:0-17971 GCA_965364605.1 uncultured Muriicola sp. | reverse complement strand
CCAGATCCAGGCCTAACCGTCTCAGCTGGGCACCCAGGAACTGGTCCTCAAAAAGGTTTTTGCCTCCCTCATCGGTGTCGTTCTTCCACCATTTGGGGTATTTCTTTTCCATATCCAGGGGCATAAGACCCGAGAATAGGGCGTTCCTGGCGTATTGGGTGGCTGTGGGGAGGATGCTGTAATACGGGAATTCCTTGTTCTTTTTATAAAAAGGGGTAAGCACATCCTCGAAGGAGATCCATTGATCATACCTCAGGTTGTCGATCACCACCAGGAGGGTCTGTTGTTCCAGTTCCGGTTTGATCCACTCCCGGAACAGGGTGTGGGACATCACCGGGCCGTCACCGCTACCAAACCAGTCGGCGTAATTCGCATCGATGAACTTTCCAAACTGGTTGTTGGCCTCGATCTTTTGGGATTCGAGGATCTCGAACATGCCGGAATCCTCTATCTCCTCCAGCCTGAGCTCCCAGGAGATCAGCTTGCGATACAGGTCTGCCCATTCCTCGTGGCTGTTCACCATGCTCAGGTCCATGGAGATCTTCCTAAATTCCTGCTGGTAATTAGAGGTTGTCTTTTCCGAGATCAGGCGGGAATGTTCCAGGGTCTTTTTGAGGGAAAGGAGGATCTGGTTGGGGTTCACGGGTTTGATCAGGTAGTCCGCGATCTTGGAACCGATGGCCTCTTCCATAATGGCTTCCTCTTCGCTCCGCGTGATCATGACCACCGGGAGGGTAGGCTCGAGGTTCTTGATCTCATTGAGGGTGTCCAGGCCGGAGAGGCCGGGCATGTTCTCATCGAGGAAGACAATGTCGAACTGGTCTTTGGTGAGTTCTTCCAGGGCATCCTGACCGCTCTTGCACGTGACGACCCGGTATTTTTTTTCCTCCAGAAAGAGGATGTGGGGTTTCAGCATATCGATCTCATCGTCCACCCACAGTATAGTAATCGTGTTCATTTAGTCCTTATCTTTACCCCGTAAACCACAGAAAATTGGCCACCACCAGGAAGCTGAAGCTATTTAATGATCCAATTTACGGATTTATTAGAATTCCAGACAACCGCCTCTTCAATCTTATTTCCCATCCCTTCTTCCAGAGACTGAGGCGGATCTCCCAGATGGGTATGTCCTATCTGGTATTCCCGGGAGCACACCACACCCGCTTTCACCACGCCCTTGGCAGTATGCACCTGATGCAGATGGCCATCCAGGTTTTGAGGTTCAAGGATGTGGAGATTACCGAAAAAGAGGCGCATGGCCTTTTAGGGGCCATCCTATTGCACGACATCGGTCACGGACCTTTCTCGCATGCCATGGAAAACAGTCTCGTCGATGGTATTTCCCACGAGGAGTTGTCCCTTTTGTTCATGGAATACCTGAACAGGGAAATGGGAGGAGACCTCAGCTGTGCCATCGAGATCTTCAAGGGCACCTATCCGAAGAAATTCCTCAATCAGCTCATTTCGAGTCAGCTGGACATGGACCGACTCGACTACCTGAAACGGGACAGTTTCTACACAGGGGTGGCAGAAGGTAACATCAATGCCGAACGCCTGATCACCATGCTCAATGTTTCGGACGGATCCCTCGTGGTGGAGGAAAAGGGGATCTATTCGGTGGAGAAATTCCTGATGGCCCGAAGGTTCATGTACTGGCAGGTCTACCTGCACAAAACCGGGATCGTTGCCGAACAGCTTCTGATCCGGGTGCTCAGAAGGGCCAGGGAACTGCACGCCGCCGGGGTGGAGGTAGCAGCCAGTCCATCCCTTCAGTATTTTATCGAAAACACGGTGAAAAGGGCGGACTTTGACGACCGGGAATTGCTCAGGTTCTCTGCCCTGGATGATGTAGATATCCTTTCGGCCCTGAAGAACTGGCAGAATCACACGGACAGGGTTCTTTCCGAACTCAGCCGCATGATCCTCAATCGACAGTTGTTAAAGGTGAAGGTGAAGTCGAAGCCCTTTAGCGACAACAAGGTCCGGTTACATCAGGAAAGAACGGTAGCGGCCTACGGTCTTAAACCGGAAGAGGCCCGGTACTTTGTCTTTACGGGGACCATAGAAAACCGGGCTTACAACCGGGATAAGGAGAACATCAACATCCTGATGGGAAACGCCAAAACCATCGATGTGGCCAAGGCCTCAGACCACCTGAATTTGGACGCCCTGTCCAAAACGGTCATCAAGTATTATATCTGCTATCCCAAGAAAAGCATTTCGTAATTTTTCTTACTTTTGTGCGATCGCAACCAAAGAGCAAAACGTTAGCTTTTGAAATTCACTGCCAGTCAGATCGCGGGTATATTAGAGGGTGAGGTTCACGGGAACCCGGAAGTGTCTGTTCACAAACTGGCGAAAATTGAAGAAGGGGTGGAAGGATCCCTGACTTTTCTGGCCAATCCCAAGTACACCCATTACATCTACAGCACAGAGGCTTCGATCACTATTGTCAACAAGGATTTCAAACCAGAACAGAAACTGACCACTACTCTGATCAAGGTGGAAGACGCTTATAAGTCTTTTTCCAAACTGCTGGAATTCTACAACAATGTAAAAAATAACAAGGTCGGTATAGAGGAACCTGTTTTCCTTTCGGAAACGGCTTCCTACGGTTCTGATTTTTACCTCGGGGCATTTTCATACCTGGGAAACAACGTGAAGATCGGCGACAATGTGAAGATATACCCCAATGTCTACCTCGGAGATAATGTATCCATCGGAGATAACGTGGTCATCTTTTCCGGGGCCAAGATCTATTCCGAATCTGTGGTTGGCAATGGGTGTGTGATCCACAGTGCCGTGATCATAGGAGCTGATGGATTTGGATTTACACCCAATAATAATGGGGAATACAGCAAAGTTCCCCAGACCGGGAATGTCATCCTGGAGGACAATGTAGAAGTGGGTGCCGGCACAACCATAGACCGGGCGACCCTGGGCTCTACCATCCTCCGAAAGGGCGTTAAACTGGACAATCAGATACAGATCGCCCACAATGTGGAAATAGGAGAACATACAGTCATAGCCGCCCAGACCGGAGTTGCCGGATCGACCAAGATCGGGAAGAATTGCCTGATCGGAGGGCAGGTGGGTATCGTGGGTCATATAACTATTGGGGACAGGGTAAAGATTCAGGCGCAATCCGGCATTATCAGGAACATCAAGGATGGCGAAGTCTTGCAGGGGTCCCCGGCATTGAATTACGGGGATTTCAACAAATCATACGTCCACTTTAAAAACCTTTCCAAGCTGGTGGGCAGGGTTGCAGATCTGGAAAAAAATAAAGGAGGCTGAGATCTATGGCGAAACAGAGAACCATTGCCAAGGAAATTGAACTGACCGGTGTGGGTCTTCACACAGGGGAGAAGGTGACCATGAAATTCGTACCGGCTCCGGAGAATCACGGGTATGCCTTTAAGCGGGTCGACCTCGAGGGGGAACCCATCATAGAGGCGGATGCCAACTACGTCAACAATACTCAGAGAGGTACCAATCTCGAAAAACGAGGTGTCAAGATACAGACCTCGGAACACGTCCTCGCTGCACTGGTGGGACTGGAGATAGATAACGTCCTCATAGAACTGGATTCTCCCGAACCACCAATAATGGACGGGTCTTCCAAATTTTTCGTCGAGGCCCTGGAGAAGGCGGGTATTGTGGAGCAGGATGCCGAACGAGAGGAATATGTGGTAAAGGAAGTGATCAGCTACAAAGACGAAGCTACGGGTAGTGAGATCACCGTCATCCCTGCAGACGAGTACCAGGTGACCACCATGGTGGATTTCGGCACTAAGGTGCTGGGTACCCAAAACGCTACTTTGGAGCACCTGACGGAATTTAAAACAGAGATCGCCAATGCCAGGACTTTCAGTTTTCTTCACGAGCTCGAAATGCTCTTGGAAAACGGACTGATCAAAGGAGGAGACCTCAACAACGCGATTGTTTATGTCGATAAGGAGATCTCCGAATCGACTATGAAGAAGCTCGAAAAAGCCTTTAAGAAAAAGAAATTGTCCGTGAAACCCAACGGCATCCTGGATAACCTGACCCTACACCAGCCCAATGAGGCCGCCCGCCATAAATTGCTGGACGTGATCGGGGACCTCGCCCTGACGGGTACAAGGATACGTGGCAAGGTCATCGCCAACAAGCCCGGACACTATGTGAATACTCAATTCGCCAAAAAACTCTCTAAAATCATCAAGTTGGAAAAGCGCAACAACGTGCCTAAATACGACCTGAACGAACCGCCACTGATGGATATCCATCAGATCATGGCGATGTTGCCGCACAGGCCGCCTTTCCTTTTGATTGACCGTATCCTGGAACTCACAGATACCCATGTGGTAGGGATGAAGAACGTGTCTATGAACGAACCCTTCTTTGTGGGGCATTTTCCCGGGGCACCCGTAATGCCAGGCGTACTTCAGGTAGAGGCCATGGCACAGACCGGTGGGATCCTGGTGCTCAGTACGGTACCTGACCCGGAAAATTACCTGACCTTCTTCATGAAGATCGACAATGTAAAATTCAAGCAAAAGGTCCTTCCGGGAGACACCCTGATCTTTCACTGCAGCCTTATCACCCCAATCAGGAGGGGGATCTGCCACATGCAAGCCTATGCATACGCCAACAACAAGCTGGTCTGTGAGGCGGAGATGATGGCCCAAATCGCCAAAAAGAAATAACATGAATCAACCGCTTGCCTATATCCATCCCGGGGCAAAAATTGCCAAGAACGTGGTGGTGGAACCCTTTACGACCATACACAACAACGTGACCATAGGGGAGGGGACATGGATAGGATCCAATGTCACCATTATGGAAGGTGCCCGGATCGGGAAGAACTGCAATATCTTTCCCGGGGCCATCATTTCGGCCCCGCCACAGGACCTGAAATACAAGGGGGAGGAGACCACTGTGGAGATAGGAAACAACACTACCATTCGGGAATGCGCCACGATCAACAAAGGGACATCAGACCGGATGAAAACAGTGATCGGAAAGAACTGCCTGATCATGGCTTACTGCCATGTCGCCCATGACTGCTTTGTGGGCAACAATTGTATTTTTTCCAATAATTCCACCCTGGCAGGTCATGTCACCATTGGAGACAATGTAGTACTGGCAGGTCTGGTGGCGGTTCATCAGTTCGTCTCCATAGGAAGCCATGCTTTTGTCACCGGGGGTTCCCTGGTGAGGAAAGACGTTCCTCCTTACGTCAAAGGGGCTCGGGAACCCATGTCGTATGTCGGTATCAATTCAGTTGGGCTCAGGCGAAGGGGATTCCCTGCAGAAAAGATCAGGGAGATCCAGAACATTTACAGGATCCTTTATCAGAAGAATTACAACAATTCCCAGGCAGTACAGATCATCGAGGCCGAAATGGAGGCCACCCCGGAACGGGACGAGATATTGCAATTTATCAGGGACTCCCAAAGAGGGATCATGAAAGGATATTTTAGCACGAATTAAACCATATGGCAACAACATCAGATATCAGAAAGGGATTGTGCATCCGGTACAACAATGACATCTACAAGATCGTCGAATTCCTGCATGTAAAGCCCGGCAAGGGCCCGGCCTTTGTCAGGACAAAACTGAAAAGTGTTACTACCGGAAAGGTTCTGGACAACACCTTCTCCTCTGGACATAAAATTGAGGACGTTCGCGTGGAGACCCGGAGCTACCAGTTCCTCTATGCAGAGGGCAGCACCTACCATTTTATGAATACAGACGATTACAACCAGATCGCCTTGCAGGAAAGTGCTCTGGACGCGCCCGAACTGCTCAAGGAAGGAGAGATCGTAACGATCATGTTCAATACCGAGGACAGTATGCCCCTTTCAGTGGATATGCCCGCCAGCGTTGTCCTCGAGGTCACCCATACAGAACCAGGAGTAAAGGGGAATACGGCCACGAACGCCACAAAGCCTGCTACAGTGGAGACGGGAGCGACCGTCAATGTGCCGCTTTTCATCAACGAAGGAGACAAGATCAAGATCGATACGGAAAAAGGCAATTACATGGAACGCGCTAAAGAATAATCTTTTCCCTATGAAGTTTCCATCCCCCCAGACCCTGGAAAAGATCGCTGCCCTTTTAGACGTGGCCTACGTCGGTGACCCGAATTTTCCGGTCCTGGGAATGAATGAGATTCACGTTGTGGAACCCGGAGATATCGTCTTTGTGGATCATCCGAAATACTATGACAAAGCCCTGAATTCAAAGGCTACTGTGGTTCTGATCAACAAGGAAGTACCCTGTCCGGAAGGTAAAGCCCTCCTGATATCTGAGGACCCTTTCCGGGATTTCAACAAACTGACTGAGCACTTCCGACCTTTTGTGAGTGCAACTGCCAGTATCTCACCAACGGCCAAAATCGGCAAGAATACCGTCATACAGCCTAATGTCTTCATCGGGAACCATGTAACCATTGGTGAAGGTTGCCTGATTCATCCCAACGTTACCATCTATGATCATTGTGTTATCGGCAATAACGTTCAGATCCATGCCGGGACGGTCCTGGGATCAGATGCCTTCTATTACAAAAACCGGCCGGAGGGGTTTGACAAATTGCTTTCAGGCGGAAGGGTGGTCATCGAAGACCATGTTGAGATAGGTGCTCTATGTACGCTAGACAAGGGAGTTACCGGAGACACGACCGTCAGGGAAGGCAGTAAACTGGATAATCAGGTACATGTTGGTCACGATACCGTCATTGGCAGGAAATGCCTGATAGCTTCTCAGACAGGAATTGCCGGTTGCGTGGTTATAGAAGACGAAGTTACCCTGTGGGGTCAGGTAGGTGTTACCAGTGCAGCGACCATTGGAAAGAAAGCGGTGGTCCTGGCTCAGACAGGAGTTTCCAAGTCGCTTGCGGGAGGGAAGACCTATTTCGGCAGTCCGGTAGAAGAGGCCCGGGACAAACTAAAGCAATTGGCCAATGTGAAGCGGATCCCAGAGATCCTCAAACAAATAAATAAAGAATAAGGTCGGGTTTGTTTTCCATATCCTGACCAAAGGCATATTTTTGCCACAGAAAAGTACTTACAATATGAGCGTATTAGTCGACAAAAATTCAAAGATCATCGTACAGGGATTCACCGGTAGCGAAGGTACCTTCCACGCCGAACAAATGATTGAGTACGGCACGAACATCGTCGGAGGTGTCACTCCCGGTAAAGGAGGCCAGACCCATTTGGATAAACCGGTTTTTAACACTGTGGAAGAAGCCGTGGAAAAAGTCGGCGCAGATACGACGATCATCTTTGTACCCCCGGCTTTTGCTGCTGATGCGATCATGGAGGCTGCTAATGCTGGTATTAAGGTGATCATCACCATTACCGAAGGTATCCCTGTGGAGGATATGGTAAAGGCTTATGATTATATCAAAGACAGGGATTGCAGGCTTGTCGGGCCTAATTGCCCGGGGGTGATTACCCCTGGCGAGGCCAAGGTGGGTATCATGCCCGGATTCGTTTTTAAAAAGGGCGAGGTGGGTATTGTCTCAAAATCAGGAACGCTCACATACGAGGCTGCAGATCAAGTCGTGAGGCAGGGGCTGGGAATAACCACGGCCATTGGAATCGGAGGAGATCCCATTATCGGGACAACGACCAGGGAAGCTGTGGAATTACTTATCAATGACCCCGAAACGAGCTGTGTGGTCATGATCGGCGAGATCGGCGGACAGCTGGAGGCAGACGCTGCGAACTGGTACAAGAAAAGCGGCAGTAAAAAACCCATTGTGGGATTCATCGCAGGGGAAACGGCCCCCGCTGGAAGGACAATGGGGCATGCAGGTGCCATCGTAGGTGGCAGTGATGATACAGCTCAGGCCAAGAAAAGGATCATGAGAGAATGCGGGATCCACGTGGTGGATTCTCCTGCGGAAATAGGGAAGAAGGTAAAAGAAGTATTGGGGTAACTCCTATAAAATCCAAAGAAATCCCGAGACCATCGGGATTTTTTTTTCGCCTTACGCGACACAAGGCGTATCTTTGATCAGAGTGAAACGAATATCAGCAAACCTATGAAATTGTTAGAAGGAAAGAACGTCATCATCACCGGAGCCAGCCGTGGGATCGGCACGGGTATCGCCCGGGTATTTGCTTCTCAGGGAGCCCATGTCGCTTTTACATACAGTTCTAGTGAAGGACCGGCCATGGCACTTCAAAATGAATTAGAATCCATGGGGGTCAAGGCGAAAGCCTACAAGAGCAATGCCGCGGTCTTTGAGGATTGCGAAAAGCTGGTGGCAGCCGTCCTTGAAGATTTTGGAGGCATCGACGTGCTCATCAACAACGCAGGCATCACCAAGGACAACCTCCTCATGCGGATGACGGAAGAGGATTTCGATGCGGTCATTGAGATCAATCTAAAATCAGTCTTCAACATGACCAAGGCCGTGCAGAGAACCCTTCTCAAACAGCGCAGTGGTTCCATTATCAATATGAGTAGCGTGGTGGGTGTCAAAGGGAACGCAGGGCAAACCAATTACGCAGCTTCCAAAGCAGGTATTATTGGTTTTACCAAGTCCGTTGCCCTGGAATTGGGTTCTCGGAATATACGGTGTAATGCCATAGCGCCAGGCTTTATTGAGACGGAAATGACCGGCAAGCTGGACGAAAAGACCGTTCAGGGATGGAGGGATGCTATTCCTTTGAAAAGGGGAGGCACCCCCGAGGACGTGGCCAATGCCTGCCTCTTTCTGGCCTCAGACCTTTCTGCCTATGTCACCGGCCAGGTGCTGCACGTAGATGGCGGAATGCTCACCTGAGCCCTGCATGATAGTGACAGCCCAAAGGCATTTCCCAAAAGGAATCCATTGAAGAAAGCGACAAAAAGTAGTGAATAATGCAGACGGCAACCTTATTGGGCATCCTGCTTACTGCCCTTATTTCCCTGCTTCTGGTCCTTTGGCAATACTATTATAAGGCCCGAAGAAAAGACAAGCTGACCCTGCTGCTCGCTTCTCTGCGTTTTCTTTCTTATTTCGGGGTTTTATTATTGCTCCTCAACCCAAGGATCGTCAGGACCAGCCTGAGTTCTGAAAAACAGGATCTTATCGTCCTCCTGGATAATTCCCGGTCTTTGCTTAATTCCGGAGGAGCTGAACAGGCCAGGGCGCTTTCGGCGGAGCTCCTTGAAAACAAAGACTTAAAAGAAAGGTTTAATATCAGAAGTTATGCCTTCGGACAGGATCTGGAGCGTTTTGATACCCTGAATTTTGAACAGGAGGTCACAGATATCTCCGGCGCTCTCGCCTCGATCAATGCTGTGTATGGTCGGGAAAAATCCCTGGCTATACTCATTTCTGATGGTAACCAGACCTTCGGAAACGCCTATGAATACATGGGAGCGGAACTCAAGTTTCCCGTCTATTCGATAGTTGTGGGAGACACCACTCAGTACTCAGACCTGAAGATAGGTCAGGTGAATATCAACAAATACGCTTTCCTCAAAAATCGTTTCCCGATAGAAGTGTTTATCAGTTATCAGGGGGAGGAAAATGTCAGGAGTACACTGACCATAACAGCTGATGGTCAACGGGTATTTACAAGAGTTATCGATCTTACCCCAGAAACGAATTCCAGTAAAATCACTGTTGACCTACTGGCTGAGGAAGTGGGATTCAAAACATTGGAATTTAGGCTCGACTCCATCCCCGGGGAGCGCAACACCGCGAATAACATTCGGCGGATGTCCATAGAGGTCATCGACGAAAAAACACGCATCGCCATTATCTCCCGTATCGCACATCCTGACATCGGGGCTCTGACCAAGGCTATTGAAAGCAATGAACAAAGAAATGTCACCCTCCTGCAACCCGGAGCCAGCGCAGAGGAACTCAGTGATTTTGACCTGCTGATCCTCTATCAGCCCGATCGGTCATTCCTGCCTGTCTACCGATTTTTGGATGATTCCGGCAGAAATAGCTTTACGATTGCAGGACCCGAGACAGACTGGCGTTTTTTGAACGAAATGACCGAGGGATTGGAGGTAAATAGTTTTAATCAGACCGAAGAAATCCTTCCCGTGGTCAATCCTGTCTTTTCGCTCTTTGACACATCAGAATTTTCAGTCGAAGAGTATCCCCCTTTGAAGGGTACGCTCGGAGAAATCCTGATCACGCGGCCTTATGAGAGCATTTTAGACCAGCAGGTCAAAGGAGTGAGACTTAGCGAACCCTTACTCCCGGTCATCTCAGATGAAGAAGGAAGGCAAGCCTATCTCCTAGGGGAGAATATCTGGAAATGGCGGATACAGAATTACAGAGATTATCAAAATTTTGAGAATTTCGACCAGTTTGTCAACAAGCTCGTCTTATTTCTGACCTCTGATCGAAGCAGGGACCGACTTTCAGTGGATTACGAAACGGTCTACAATGCACTTACTGATCGCAGGATAAAAGCGACCTATTACGATGCTACATTTGTATTTGATGACAATGCAGAACTCATCCTGACCCTGAAGGGTATGGACAATGACCATACCTCAGAACAAAATATGATCCTGGCAGGGAACCAATACGAAGCTGATCTGAGGGAACTTCCTGCCGGGGAATACAATTTTTCGGTGTCTGTGGCAGGAGAGGAGATCAGGAGGGAGGGGCGCTTCCGGATTGAAGATTTCAACCTGGAACAACTTTTTGTCTCCAGTGATTTTCTCAAATTAGATCAGTTATGCACAGACAGCGGAGGACGTCTGTACTATCCGGATCAGGCCGATAGCCTTATCTCGGAGATTTCCACGGCAACCGGTTTTTCACCTGTCCAGAAAAGCGTTGAAAATGTCGTATCTTTGGTGGACTATAAAATACTTCTCGGATTGATCCTGATGGCCCTTTCGGCCGAATGGTTCATCAGAAAATATAACGGATTAATATAAAAACAGAACGAATGGACAAACTTCCAAAAATTGCTTTACCCGCCGTGTTTATCATCATAGTTTTGGTGATTCTCATTTCTAAATCGGCTATCACTATTGGTTCCGGAGAGGCCGGTGTGCTATACCGCACCTTTGGCGACGGGGTCGTGACCGATGAACCGCCTTTAGGGGAGGGATTTCATCTGGTGGCTCCCTGGAACAAAGTCTTTGTTTACGAAGTAAGACAGCAAGAGATATTTGAAAAGATGCAGGTGCTTTCTTCTAATGGACTGGAGATTAAATTAGATGCTTCTGCCTGGTTCGAGCCCAAATATGAATCACTTGGAAAATTACACCAGGAAAAGGGTGAAGCTTATGTTCAAAGGGTCTTATTACCCACCATTAGGTCAGCAGCACGTAGTGTTGTAGGACGATATACACCGGAACAATTGTACTCGAGTAAGCGGGATGCTATCCAGGCAGAGATCTACGAGGAAACCAAAAAAATTGTAGATGGTCAGTATATTCAGCTCAATGAGGTACTGGTAAGGGATGTGACCCTTCCGCCGACGATCAAGGACGCCATCGAGCGAAAACTGAAGCAGGAACAGGAATCCCTGGAATATGAATTCCGTTTGGTCACAGCAGAAAAAGAAGCCGAACGTCAGCGGATCGAGGCCCAGGGAAAGGCAGATGCCAACCGTATTCTCAGTGCATCCCTGACAGATAAGATCCTTCAGGACAAAGGTATCGAAGCTACGCTCAAACTGTCGGAATCGCCTAACGCAAAGGTGGTTGTGGTCGGTTCGGGCGATTCAGGTCTCCCCTTGATTTTAGGAAATAATTAAGTCCGGCGAATTTTTGCAGATTGAAAATATAGTTTACTTTTGTCTCATCATGAGAAATAGCAATACACATCATCATTCTGATTCTCGCCCTCAAGCAGGTTAGGAATGTAATGTCGTATTTTAAATATATCCGGACCCGTTTGAGCATTCAAACGGGTCTTGTTTTTAATTACAAAAGCAGAAAAAGCGTCAAGACATGAAACTTAAGATCGCCATACAGAAAGCGGGACGCCTCAATGAAGATTCATTGGCTATCCTTAAGGACTGCGGGATCTCCATTGACAACGGCAAGGACCAGCTAAAGGCATCTGCCCGGAATTTTCCCCTCGAGGTTTTCTATCTCCGAAATGGGGATATCCCCCAGTATCTCAGGGATGGGGTAGTGGACATAGCCATCATTGGCAGCAATGTTCTGGTAGAGAAAGGGGTTGATATAGACATCGCAGAGCATCTGGGTTTCTCCAAATGCAGGGTCTCTCTGGCAGTCCCTAAATCGGTCACATACACATCCCTGGAGGACCTGAGAGGTAAGCGCATCGCCACTTCATACCCGCATACGGTGGAATCTTACCTTAAAGAAAATGGGATCGAAGCCGAATTGCACATCATCAACGGTTCCGTTGAGATCGCTCCCAATATCGGTCTTGCCGATGCAGTCTGCGATATCGTCTCGAGCGGGAGTACCCTTTTTAAGAACAACCTCAAGGAAGTGGAAAAGATCCTCAGCAGTGAGGCCGTGCTGGCCGTATCTCCCCGGATTGGAAAAGAGCAAAAGGACATCCTTGAAAAATTGCGGTTCCGGATACGATCCGTGCTGTCCGGACGGCAATCAAAATACGTGCTGATGAACGTCCCCAATGACAAGATCGAACGGGTGGTGGATTTGCTGCCGGGTATGCGCAGCCCTACGGTCCTGCCCCTTGCCGAGGAGGGCTGGAGTTCCGTGCACTCTGTCATCAACAAGGACACTTTCTGGGAAGTGATCGATGAATTAAGGCAGGCAGGAGCAGAGGGTATACTGGTATGTCCGATTGAAAAAATGGTAATCTAGACCGAGATGAAAAAATACGTCAACCCCGACAAAAAAGACTGGAAGGACATCATTTCCCGTCCCACCCAGACGATAGGGGATATAGAAAATACGGTATATGAGGTGTTTGAAGCTGTTCAAACGAGAGGAGATCAGGCTTTATCGGAATACACGTCTAAATTTGACGGGGTAGAGCTCTCCTCCCTTGTCGTTTCCCATGAAGAACTCCGGGAGGCTGAAGATCTTATCGATGATCCCCTTAAATCCGCCATTCAAAAGGCATATGGCAATATCAGGACCTTTCACGAAGCCCAAAGCACCAAAACGGTACGGGTGGAGACCTCCCCGGGAGTAGTCTGCTGGCAGCGCAAAATGCCCATCCAGAAGGTAGGGCTTTATATCCCAGGCGGAACAGCTCCCCTGTTTTCCTCTGTCCTCATGCTTGCCATCCCGGCAAAACTGGCCGGTTGCGAAGAGATCGTGCTCTGCAGCCCTCCCGACAAAAACGGAAGCCTGCCGCCTGTGGTGCTTTACACGGCTGCCCTTTGCGGTATTACCCGGATCTTTAAGGTAGGAGGTATACAGGCTGTGGCAGCCATGACTTTCGGCACGGAAAGTATTCCTGCTGTTTACAAGATATTTGGGCCCGGGAATCAATTTGTTACCGTGGCCAAACAGCTGGCCACCCGTTACGGAGTGGCCATTGATATGCCTGCCGGTCCCAGTGAATTGCTCGTTATGGCAGATGACACAGCAGACCCTGCTTTTGTGGCCTCAGACCTGTTGAGTCAGGCCGAACATGGCAAAGACAGTCAGGTGGTGCTGGTGACCACCTCGAGAGATTTGATGAATCAAGTAGAGAAAGAGGTGGCATCCCAACTGGAAGTCCTTCCGAGGAAGGACATTGCAAAGCAGGCGATAGCCAACAGCCGAATGATCTATACGCCCAACCGGGAAACAGCGATGGAAATTATCAATACTTATGGCCCTGAGCACTTTATCCTCTGTGTGGCCGAAGAGGATTTTTACCTGGAACGTACCTCAAATGCAGGCTCGGTCTTTATCGGAAACTATACCCCTGAAAGTGCTGGTGACTACGCATCGGGAACCAATCATACCCTGCCGACAAACGGGTACGCCAAACAGTACAGTGGGGTAAATCTCGATAGTTTTATGAAGAGCATTACCTTTCAGAAGATCTCTCAGGACGGGATCCTGGACCTGGGGGAGACCATCGAGGTCATGGCAGCGGCGGAAGGCCTGCAGGGTCATAGGAATGCGGTTACCCTGAGGCTGAAAAAATTACGGGAAGCGACCAAGAGCGTAGAATAATATGGCTTCTGAAAATCAAATAAAATTCGATCTCAACAGCCTGATCCGTGAGAATGTAAGGAAGATGGCACCGTATTCCTCTGCAAGGGACGAATATGTTTCTGACGGAAGCGAAAAGATATTCCTGGATGCCAACGAGAATCCTTTCGATACGGGAGTAAACCGCTATCCGGATCCCCGGCAGCGTACCCTCAAAGCGGAACTGGCCCGAATAAAAGGAGTGTCTGCATCGTCTATCCTTCTCGGCAACGGCAGCGACGAAGTGCTCGACCTTTTCTTTCGCGCATTCTGTGAGCCCGGGAAGCACAACGTGATCACCGTACCTCCTACTTATGGCATGTACGGTGTCCTGGCTGCCCTGAATGACGTGGAAAACAGAAAAGTATTATTGCGTCCTGATTTTACTTTGGATGTAGAGGGGATCCTTGCGCAGGTGGATACTAGCTCCCGAATCATCTTTCTGTGCTCCCCGAATAATCCTTCGGGGAATGCCTTGCCACCTGCACAAATTGAGGAATTGCTGAGTCGGTTTCACGGCCTGGTGGTCCTTGATGAGGCCTATATCGACTTCTCGGATCAGGAGAGCTGGATCACATACCTCTCCCGGTATGAAAATCTGGTTGTTACACAGACTTTTTCAAAGGCGTATGGCATGGCCGGAATCCGACTGGGATCCTGCTTTGCCTCCCGAGAAGTGATCGCGGTATTGAACAAGATCAAACCGCCCTACAATGTCAATGAACTCACCCAGAAACAGGCCCTGGAACGCCTTGGTAAGTATCCCGAGGTAGAAAGGCAGGTACAGGTCATTCTTTCAGAAAGGCGGATCTTGCACAATGCCCTTTCCAACCTATCTTTTGTGGAGCGGGTTCACCCTAGTGATGCCAATTTTATTCTTGCTGAAGTAGACGATGCGGATAACCGATACGCTGAGTTACTGCAAAAAGGCTTTATTGTCCGGAACAGATCGAACCAACCCCTCTGTGAGAATTGCCTGAGATTTACAGTCGGCACCCCGGAGGAGAACAAACGCCTCGTAGAGGCTCTAAACCAAATGAAATGAAGGACACAGAAAAAATGAAGTTGCTGTTTATAGACCGGGATGGCACCCTGATCAAGGAGCCAGAAGATGAGCAAATCGACGCTTTTGAAAAACTGGATTTCTATCCCGGAGTGTTTACATATCTCGGGAAGATCGCCAGGGAGCTGTCCTATGAACTGGTCATGGTCACCAATCAGGACGGGTTGGGGACCGATGCCTTTCCCGAGGCTACTTTTTGGCCTGTGCAGGAAGTTGTGGTGGACACCTTAAAAAACGAGGACATTTTATTTAAGAATATCTGCATAGACCGGACCTTTCCTTCAGATAATGCAGAGACCAGGAAACCCGGGACGGGGATGCTGACTTCCTATTTTTCAGACACCTATGATCTGGAGAACTCCTATGTGATCGGAGATCGCCTTACGGATATGGAGCTGGCGAGAAATCTGGGAGCCAAGGGGATTTTTATCAATAATCAAACCGCTTTAGGCAATGATGAGCTCACTGTGGAAGAAGGAGAGCTCAAATCTTACATCGCACTGGAAACGGACACCTGGAAGGAGATCTACCAGTTCCTGAAGCTTGGAGAACGCACTGCAGAACACGAAAGGAATACCCGGGAGACCAGGATCACCATGAAACTCAACCTGGATGGTAGCGGACAAAGCGATATTTCAACCGGGCTCCCCTTTTTCGACCACATGCTGGACCAGTTGGCCAGGCACGGGCAATTAGACCTGAGTATTCAGGTAAAAGGGGATCTGGAGGTGGATGAGCACCATACCATAGAAGATACTGCCATCGCCCTGGGTGAGGTATTTCACAAAGCCCTAGGGAACAAACTGGGTATGGAGAGATACGGTTTCTGCCTCCCTATGGATGATAGACTAGTAAAGGTGGCTATCGATTTCGGAGGCCGCAGCTGGTTGGTATGGGATGCGGAATTCAAGAGGGAAATGATAGGGGACATGCCCACAGAGATGTTCCTGCATTTTTTTAAATCCTTTGCTGATGGTGCCAGGGCTAACCTGAACATCAAAGCTGAAGGCACCAATGAACACCACAAGATCGAAGCCATCTTCAAAGCCTTTGCCAAGGCCATCAAAATGGCGGTGAAACGGGATGCAGAGAAAATGATCCTACCTTCCACCAAAGGAATGCTTTAAGCATAAGGCCATGAAAATTGTCATAATCGATTACGGTGCGGGAAATATTCAGAGTGTCAAATTCGCCCTGGAGCGGCTTGGGTATGAGGCTGAGCTTACTGATGATCCTGTAAAAATCCGGAAGGCGGACAAAGTGATTTTTCCCGGGGTTGGAGAAGCCAGTAGTGCCATGAGAAAATTGAAGGAACACGACCTGCATACGGTGATCCCGGAATTAGACCAGCCCGTTCTCGGGATCTGTCTGGGTATGCAGTTGATGTGTGCTTTTTCAGAGGAAGGCAAAACCCGTGGCCTGGGTATTTTCGATGTGGAGGTGGTCCGGTTTACCGATACCCTCAAGGTACCCCAGATAGGATGGAACCAGATCCGTAACCTTAGGACCCCCCTTTTTAACGAAGTTCCTGAGGGAGGACATATCTACCTGGTGCACAGTTATTACGCTCCTCTGTGTGAGGAAACCATAGCTGTCTCAGATTACGGCATTCCCTACAGCAGTGCCATGTGCAAGGATAATTTCTGGGGCGTACAGTTTCACCCGGAAAAGAGCAGTATTATCGGAGAACAGATCCTGAAAAATTTTATCACCCTTTGATTGTGGAAGAATGAGGATCATACCAGCCATAGACATCATAGAAGGTAAATGTGTGCGACTCTCCAAGGGGGATTACGACACAAAAAAGATTTACGGCGAGAACCCCCTGGAGATGGCCAAAACCTTTGAAGCCCACGGTATCGAGTTTCTTCACCTGGTAGACCTGGACGGTGCCAAGTCCAACCATATTGTCAATTACCGCATCCTTGAGGAGATTGCGACAAAAACAGATTTAAAGGTCGACTTTGGGGGCGGACTCAAATCGGATGACGACCTGAGGATCGCTTTTGAATGTGGGGCAAAGCAGGTGACCGGAGGCAGCATTGCGATCAAAAACAAGGAAGTGTTTTTGGATTGGCTCGGGACCTACGGATGGGAAAAGATCATTCTGGGGGCGGATGCCAGGGATGGAAAGATCGCTGTTTCGGGCTGGCAGGAAGGCACCGGAGAAGCGGTCATCCCCTTTATCCAATCGTATGTGAATAAAGGTGTGAGATACATCATATGTACAGATATTGGCAAGGACGGAATGTTAGATGGGCCGTCAACTGCCCTTTATAAAAAGATCCTGGAGGAAACGAGCCTTCCTCCCCAACGAAGCCCTCACTCAGGGATTTATCTCATCGCCAGTGGTGGTGTAAGTAGCATGGACGATCTCTACGCCCTGAGCGCCATGGGGTGTGAAGGGGCTATTGTGGGCAAAGCCATCTATGAAAAAAGAATCGGTCTCAAGGAACTGGAAAAATTTATCTTAAACGGATGAGGATGGAGGACCAACCATTGGTAAGGGAAGTAAAGCGAAACGCTATTTTCAGGATGGAAGAAAGCCTAAGGATGATCAGGCGGAGTTTTGAATTCTTGGAAGAGGAAGACCTGTGGAGAAGACCTAATGAGGCTTCCAATAGCATAGGCACTATCGTTGTACATCTCAAAGGGAACATCACCCAATATATTCTGTCGGCCCTGGATCAAAGGGAGGATATCAGGCAGCGGGAGGAGGAATTCGCCACAAGGGGAGGATTTACCGCAGCGGCTTTGCTGGAGGAATTGACAACCTTAGTCAGAGAGGCAAAAGAGGTGATCGAA
>CBDTYM010000043.1:0-18105 GCA_965364605.1 uncultured Muriicola sp. | reverse complement strand
AACCGACCGGCGGACGGTTTCGTGTTCTGCGTTTACCCCTTCGTAAGAAACTGGCATGGAGTAACCTGCAAAGGGTACCATTTTAGCACCCAGGGATACATGGGTGTCGTTTAGCGTGATGGTCTTCATGATGCACCAATTTATTGTGGCGCAAAGGTATTGAAATTTAGAGTCAGGGAGTTTCGGACACCGAACTTTTTAGTATTTGATTAACTGCCCTCCGAGGTCAGGTCAGGAGGAACTCTTTGAGGCCCTCATAGGTATCGATAGGGGTCGCTACTTTTTTCCGGTTGATGACCTCCAGTATCTGGGGTGGAAGAGGGATGTCTGTATCCAGGGTGGTTTGAACGACGTCCAGGAATTTGACCGGGTGGGCCGTTTCCAGGAAAATCCCGTCCGTTTCGGGATGGTCTTTCCTGTATTTGCAAAGCCCCAGATAACCCACGGCCCCGTGGGGATCAGCCACATAGCCGTACTTTCTGAAGAGGGTCCTCATCGCCTCCCTTGTCTCTGTGTCGGTAAAGGAATAGGAACTCAGGTTTTCTTCCAGGGTCTTAAAGCGCTTGCCGAAAAGTTCGAGGATGCGCACGAAATTACTTGGATCTCCCACATCCATAGCGTTGGAGATCGTCGCGGTAGAGGGTTTGGGGTGATACTCCAAAGTTTTCATATAACGGGGCACAGTATCGTTCACATTGGTGGATGCGATAAAATGGTGGATAGGCAATCCCATCTGCTGGGCCATCATCCCCGCACAGATATTCCCGAAATTTCCGCTGGGAACGGAGAATACCAGCTTCCCTGCTCCCTCCTTGCGCTGATGATAAGCGAGCAGGTAATAAAGCATCTGTGGGAGCCAGCGCGCCACATTGATGGAGTTGGCAGAGGTGAGCTGCACAGATCCTTTCAGACTAATGTCATTAAAGGCCTTTTTGACCATGCGCTGGCAGTCGTCAAAGGTGCCGGATACTTCAAGGGCCCTGATATTCTGCCCCAGGGTCGTCAGTTGCTTTTCCTGTATCTCGCTCACCTTGCCACTGGGGTAGAGGATGACCACATTGACTCCGGGCACGCCCAGGAAACCCTTGGCAACGGCACCTCCAGTGTCTCCCGAAGTAGCTACCAGAACTGTGACCTCCTCGCTCGAGCCCCTGTAGAAATATCCCAGGCATAAGGCCATAAATCGGGCCCCCACATCCTTAAAGGCCATGGTAGGCCCGTGGAAAAGTTCCAGCGAGGCCAGGCCTTTTTCCAGGGGTACAAGGGGAAAGTCGAAATCCAAAACCTGAACGAGAATGTCTTCAAGGACCTTAGCCGGGAGTTCACCTTTTACAAAGGGCATCATGGCTTCCATCGCAATTTCAAGAGGACTGAGTTCGGCCATCTCCGCTGTAAAATCAGGGCGAAATCGGGGAATGGTATCGGGGAAATACAATCCTCCGTCCGGGGCTATCCCGCGAACGACGGCTTCCCTGAAAGGTACTTTTGGCGATTTACCGTTGAGGCTGTAGTATTTCATTTTTACTTATTCAGATCCGGAAATGAGCCTGATCCCTTCTGTATTTACACCGGACACATAGGTGTCGTGTTCCAGGCCGATGGTCGAGAGGACTGCACTCATGGCTTTGGCCACGCTAGAGGCGATCTCCTTTCCCCTGCTCAGGGCATAAATAGATGGACCGGAGCCGGAGATGCCACAACCCAGTGCACCGGCAGCTGTTGCCTGTTTCTTCATGTCCTCAAAACCAGGTATCAGAATAGACCGGATCGGTTCAATGATGTGGTCTTCGAGGGAGCGGCCTATGAGTTCGTAGTCTTCCCTGTAAAAGCCTGCGATCAGTGCGCCCAGGTTTCCCCATTGGCGGATACCGTCAGCCAGTGTGATATTAGTCCTGAGGATCTTGCGGGAATCTGCGGTTTTGATCTCAATATGCGGATGTACCACGGAAGCCCAAAGCTCGCCGGGTACGTGGATCGGGATCACATCCAGGGGATCAGAACTTCTCACCAAAGTGATGCCCCCAAAGATGGCCGGAGCCACATTGTCTGCGTGGGGTGAACCACTGGCCAGCTTTTCCCCTTCCATGGCAAACTCCACCAGTTCCTTTTCCGAACAAGGCTGCCCCAAAAGTCTGTTTATTCCCCAGACAACGCCAGAAGCACTGGCCGCACTGCTGCCAATACCACTGCCGGCTTTGATCTTTTTGTCCATCTCAATTTCAAAGCCCCCGCGATGACCAAGCGCTTTGAGCATGGCCAGACCCGCTACCCCTGCGACATTCTTTTCAGCCTCCACAGGGAGGTCCTGACCGGTAATTCGGGTGATCTGCAGACCCGGTTTCTCTGATTTGCGGATGACCATCTTGTCGCCCACGGTATCCAGGGCGAGGCCCAGGACGTCGAAACCACAGGATATATTGGCGATGGTTGCCGGACAAAATACCTCAATCTTCTCTTTGGTCATCTCTATCGATTATCCGTGTTGAAACTTAAACAAAATCTTTTATCATCAAACCTGTTTCAAAGCTTTCGACTAATATGTGCCTATCCTTATGATATCTGCAAAGATCCCCGAGGCGGTCACATCAGCCCCGGCACCGGCCCCCTTGATGATCAGGGGTAGTTTGGGGTACCTTTTGGTATAGAAAAGCACAATATTGTCACTACCTGCCAGAGAGTAGAAATCATGCCCCTGGGGAATGTGTTCCAGTCCTACGCTGGCTTTCCCATCCTCCAGGCTGGCAACAAATTTCAATTTGCACTTTTTGTCCTTCGCCTCTTTGACCAGTTTTTGAAATCCTGCCTCATGTTTCTCCAGGGCTGCAAAAAAGTCATCGTTGTTCTCGGTCCTTAACGCTTCTTCCGGCAAGAAGGAGTGATTTTCGATATCCGATAGTTCGAGGGGAAAGCCACTTTCCCTTGCCAGGATAAGGATCTTTCGCATGACGTCGATCCCACTGAGGTCGATCTTTGGGTCCGGTTCGGTATATCCCTGTTCCTTGGCCTGCTGAACCACATCCTTAAATGTGGTATTCTCGTCGAAATGGTCGAAGACAAAGTTAAGGCTTCCCGAGAGGACGGCCTTAATCTTCAGTACTTCATCCCCTGAAGCAACCAGGTTCTTAAGAGTGTCGATGACAGGTAAGCCGGCGCCCACATTGGTCTCGAACAAGAAGGGGGCTTTAAATTCCTTGGCGAGTTCTTTGAGGTGGAGATAATGGCTATAGGCAGAGGAACAGGCAATCTTGTTACAGGTAACCACTGAAATACTCTCCTTGAGGTAATGGGGATAACTTTCGGCCACCTTCTCGCTGGCTGTATTGTCTACCAGGATGCTGTTCCTGGCGTTGATCTTCTGTATTGTTTTGAAGAATATTCCGGGATCGGCCTTTTGCCCACCGGACAGCAGTTCCGGCCAGTGTTGAAGGGAAATGCCCTGTTCCTCGAAATACATTGTCCGTGAGTTGGACATGCCCAGCACCCGGATGTTGAGCCTGAGGTGCTCTTTCAGATACTTTCTTTGCTTCTTCAACTGATCCAGGAGTTTGGCGCCTACGTTCCCAGTACCCAGGATAAAGAGGTTGAGTTGCTTGATATTCTCCTCAAAAAAAGTTTCGTGGAGCGTGTTCAGCGCTTTTTTGACATCCTCTTTTCGAATCACTGCCGAGATGTTCCTCTCTGAAGCACCCTGGGCGATGGCCCGTATATTCACATTGTTCTTCCCGAGCGTACTGAACATCTTACCACTCAGGCCCTGGTGATTTTTCATCTGATCCCCGACCAGTGCAATGATGGAGAGGTCCTGTTCATGGGCCACAGGCTTGATCTTGCCCTGTGCCCGTTCAAAGGCAAAGGCCTTATCGATCTCCCGTATCGCCTTTCTGGCGTCTTCTTCGGCAATGCCTATGCATATGGAGTGCTCAGAGGACGCCTGAGTGATAAGTACTACGCTGATATCTGATAGGGAAAGAACTTCAAACAGACGCTTGGAGATCCCCGGAATACCGATCATCCCGGGTCCTTCCAGGGAGAGCAGGGAGATCTTGGGGATATAGCTGATACCCCTGACGGTACGGCCCTCTTCCGGTGATTTTCTTGTGATCAGCGTTCCGGGAGCCTCAGGGTCGAATGTATTCTTGATCAGGATAGGCAGTCCTTTGGAAAGCACGGGTTGTACGGTAGGAGGATAGAGAACCTTGGCGCCGAAATGCGATAGTTCCATAGCTTCTTCATACGAGAGATGACCTATGGGTTTGGCCTGTTTGACGATCTTCGGATTGGCCGTGTACATCCCGCTGACATCTGTCCATATCTGCAATTCTTTTGCCTCCAGGGCTGCCGCCAAAATGGCTGCTGTATAATCGGACCCTCCCCTTCCCAGGGTGGTGACATTGCCCTCCTCGGAGGCTGCGATAAAGCCAGGGAGAAGGACCATCGGACTGGCCTCTTCCGAGAAATAATCCTGTATTCGCTGATTTGTCTTTTTGAAATCGACTCCTGCCTTTCCGTGATGTTCATCGGTGACGATGAGTTCCCGGGAATCCTTGAAAATCACTTTGAGTCCTTCTGCCCTGAGGTATTCACTGATGATGAAGGCACTCAACAATTCACCATAGCTGACGATCTTGTCGGAAAGCCTGGGGGTGATCTCACCGATATAAAAGGCACCTTCCAGAAGAGTCTCCAGGACATTGAGTTCGCTTTTCACCTTGCTGAGAACCCCGCTTTGGGCTTTCAGTGGCAGCAGTTCCCGGGCCACATCCAGGTGGCGCGTCTCGATAGCCTTCAGTTCCTTTCTGAAGGAGGGGTCCTGCCTGGCCGCCGTATCCATGGTATGGAGCAATAGGTCGGTCACGCCACCCAGAGCTGAGACCACCACCGCCATGCGTTCTTTTTCGGGGTGTTTGAGGATCGTCCGAACTCGCCTGATGACTTCGGCAGAGGCTACAGAGGTACCACCAAATTTTAATACTTTCATGTCGATCTTGAATTAGGGAACAAAGGAAAATGGGATTCGGAGAAAATACAGAGACTACCCCCAAGGGGTATTGGTGGTCGTCACGATCCGCGTAAGAGCACTGTTAGCCGTCATTATCAAAGCTGAGAAGAAAAGTGTTAAAGCTTTCATAAAGGCCAAATGTAGTACTTTTACGATGCCTCCCCAACTATTCGGAGGAATTTTGAGGACCGAAAACGGAAACGGGTATATTTTTGCCAACTTATCAAAGTTGGATCCAATAAATGTGACATACCATTCTATCACGATAAAAAGGAACAGATGAAGATACTTTCCCGTGATCAAATAAGAGCTGCAGATGCCTTCACGATCAAAAATCAGAAGATCAGGAGTGATGAACTGATGGAACGTGCGGGCCTGGCTATTTTTCAGTGGTTGCACGGGCAGCTGAAGGGTTCTCCCGTAACTTTCCATATATTCTGCGGGATCGGGAATAACGGAGGTGATGGTCTCGTACTGGCCAGGCATCTTCTCGAGCATGGGTATGAGGTTGAGGTCTACATCGTCAATTACAGCGATAAAAGGTCGCAGGATTTTCTGGTCAATCTCGACCGACTGAAAGACCGGAAAGTGTGGCCCCAGGTTTTAAAGGCAAAGAGTGCTCTGCCGGACATAGGAGTGGGAGACATCATTGTTGACGCTATCTTTGGTACCGGCCTTAACCGGAATCCGGATCCCTGGGTTTGCGACCTGGTCCGTGTGCTCAATGACGGGCCGGCCACGGTGGTATCAGTAGATATTCCCTCGGGAATGTTCATGGATAAACCTACTGAAGCTGATCATACGGTACATGCGGACTATGTCCTGACATTTCAACTACCGAAACTCGTCTTTTTCCTCCCGGACACGGGGAGGTATTGTGGACACTGGGTTCCACTGGATATAGGCCTTGATCAGGATTTCATCAATAACCTCGAGACGGAGTTTGTCCTTGTAGGGGCCTCCGAGATAAGACCCTTGCATCACGAGCGGACGAAATTCACCCACAAGGGAACTTACGGGCATTCCCTGATCATAGGGGGATCCTATGGGAAGATTGGGGCAGTTATCCTGAGCGCCAGAGCCTGCCTGAAAAGCGGCAGCGGCCTGGTCTCTGCCCTGGTCCCGCGGTGCGGATATATTCCTTTACAGGCCAGTCTCCCGGAGGCAATGGTGCTTACTGGCCAGGATGAAAATGAGTTGGTCAATTTGGAGGTGACCCTCGAACCCTCCGCCATCGGCATAGGAATGGGCATGGGTACTTCTGAGGTATCTCTCAAGGCCTTTTCCGCCTTTCTAAGGCAAGTCAGCGCTCCTCTGGTCATCGATGCCGACGGGCTCAATATGCTATCTAAGGAAAGATCCCTGCTAAAACTCCTTCCGGATAACACTGTACTCACTCCCCATCCCGGAGAATTGGAACGCCTGATAGGGCCCTGGAATGACGATTTTGAGAAGATTGAAAAGGCGAAGGATTTCGTAAAGAAATATGGTTGTATACTGATCATCAAAGGAGCCCACACCCTTGTCCTTGAAAAAGACAGAACCTACGTCAACTCCACCGGAAACCCGGGCATGGCCACCGGGGGGAGCGGGGACGTGCTGACCGGTATGATCACTGCATTCTTAGCCCAGGGCTATTCCTCTTTGCATGCTGCCCTGATGGGGGTGTATTTACACGGGAAGGCAGGGGACCTCGCCCTGAGGGAAGAGAGCGTGGAATCCCTGACGGCTGATGAGATCATTTCGCATCTCGGGGCTGCCTTCAGGCAATTAGATATATCTGAGGAGGTAGAAAAAGAAAAAGGGGAGGGGCAGGAGACTACTTCTTAGCGACCCTCCTTTTCACCCAGGCCAGGGCATTGGTGTAATCGATGAAGAATTTCATGGGCTTCTTGTAGAACATTTTCTCGATCGTAAAGTTGTGCATATCCATCTCCTTGACAGATACGATCGCAAAAGCCTTGAGGTTCTCTATTTCGCGTACATAGCTGTAGATCGTTGGGTCGATGGCATAGGAGTTTTTCCTGTAGCTGATAAAGCCGAAAGGCCTGTCCCTGAAGTGAATCTCTGAAATACCGATCAGTTGGTAGGCCCTTTCGAGGGTTACAGTGCATCCCTCATTAAAAACAGCCACCATGTAATTGTCAAAGACCTGAACCGAACCGATTTCCAGAACATACTCCTTTACGACAACCGGTGTTTTGATCGGCCTAACTTTCATCCCCATGTAGTTTTGCAGTGTTCATTACGAAAGTATGTGGAAGGCCATCTGAATTGAAAAATATTAGATTAAAGGCCTAAATATCGTTTTAATGACACGAGGCAGTCCCGTTTTTGAAAACCTCGGGAGGGGACAAAAAAAAGGGTGTCAGATTACTGACACCCGGTCTTGAACTAATTTCTTACAAGCTATGCCTCTTTAGACGACTTTTTCGCTTTTTGTATCTCGATGCTGAGCAGTTCTGATTTTCCGTCGTGGTCCATGAAGATGCTGTCGCCTTCTTCGAGTTTTGAATTGACGATCTCTTCTGCCAGGGCATCCTCTATGTATTTCTGGATTGCGCGTTTCAGAGGCCTTGCTCCATATTGTTTGTCGAACCCTTTATCAGCGATATAGTCCTTGGCTTTATCGGAGAGGTTCAGGTCGTACCCGATATCCTTGATCCTGTTGTAAAGCTTGTCGAGCTCGATATCGATGATCTGGTGGATATGCTCCCTTTCCAGGGGATTGAATACGATCACGTCGTCTATCCTGTTGAGGAATTCAGGAGCAAAAGCCTTTTTGAGGGCGTTTTCGATAACACTCTTCTGATGGGAATCTTCCTGAGACTTCCTGGCGGAAGTTCCAAAACCAACTCCCTGTCCAAAATCCTTCAACTGCCTCGCTCCGATATTGGAGGTCATGATGATGATGGTATTCCGGAAATCGATCTTTCTGCCGAGGCTGTCTGTAAGGTAACCGTCATCGAGAACCTGCAGCAACATGTTAAATACATCCGGGTGAGCTTTTTCCACCTCATCCAGCAGGATGACAGAGTATGGTTTGCGCCTCACCTTCTCGGTGAGCTGTCCGCCTTCCTCGTATCCCACATATCCCGGAGGTGCTCCTACCAGTCTCGAAATGGCGAATTTTTCCATGTATTCGCTCATATCGATGCGGATCAGGGCGTCCTCGGAATCGAATAATTCCTTGGCCAATACTTTGGCGAGCTGGGTTTTCCCAACACCAGTCTGTCCGAGGAAGATAAAGGAACCGATGGGTTTGTTCGGGTCTTTGAGCCCGGCCCTGTTCCGTTGAATCGCCTTGGCGACCTTGGCTACTGCTTCGTCCTGACCAATCACGTTCCCTTTGATCAGGGCAGGCAGCTCGGCCAGTTTGTTGCTTTCGGTCTGGGCGATCTTGTTGACGGGGATGCCACTCATCATGGAGACCACGTCTGCCACGTTGTCCTCAGTGACTGTTTCCCTGTTTAATTTACTGTCCTCTTCCCATTTTTCCTGGGCGACGGCCAGTTCTTTTTCCAGGCGTTTCTCATCATCCCTGAGTTTGGCGGCCTCTTCGTATCGTTGTTTTTTGACCACGGTGTTCTTGAGTTCCCTCACGTCTTCCAGTTGCTTCTCCAGTTCCAGGATCTGCTTGGGTACGTCCATATTGACAATGTGCACCCGTGAACCGGCTTCATCCAGGGCATCAATGGCCTTGTCCGGAAGGAAACGGTCCGTCATATAGCGGTTCGTCAGTTTGACACAGGCAAGGATGGCCTCATCCGTATATTGAACATTGTGGTGGTCTTCGTATTTCCCTTTGATGTTTTGGAGGATCTCAATGGTTTCTTCCACGTTCGTGGGTTCTACCATGACCTTCTGGAAACGGCGTTCAAGGGCGCCGTCCTTCTCTATGTACTGCCGGTATTCGTCCAGGGTGGTGGCGCCGATGCACTGGATCTCGCCCCGGGCCAGGGCCGGTTTAAACATATTGGAAGCGTCCAGGCTGCCGGTAGCACCTCCTGCACCTACAATGGTGTGTATCTCGTCTATGAAGAGAATGACATCGTCATTTTTTTCCAGTTCGTTCATCACGGCCCTCATCCGCTCTTCGAATTGGCCGCGGTATTTGGTACCGGCAACCAGGGAAGCGAGATCCAGTGTGACAACCCGTTTGTTATACAAAACTCGGGACACCTTCTTGTTGATAATTCGCAAGGCCAGCCCTTCGGCTATGGCACTTTTTCCAACCCCGGGCTCTCCGATAAGGAGGGGGTTGTTCTTTTTGCGCCTGCTGAGGATCTGGGATACGCGTTCGATCTCCTTTTCGCGTCCCACTACGGGGTCGAGTTTGTTTTCCTCTGCCAGTCGGGTCAGGTCGCGTCCAAAATTGTCCAGTACAGGAGTCTTGGATTTTTTACTGCCTTTCTGGGTGGAGGCGCCTCCGTAAGAGGCTTCCTTCCCTTCAGAGGGCTCGTCAGAATCGCTGGGAAAGGATTCTGAGGTGGGGGAGTCTATATAGTCGTCTTCACTGGTAATCATGGATTTGAACTGTTCCTTCACCCCGTCGTAATCCACTTTAAGCTTGTGCAGCAGTTTGGTGGTCGGATCGTTCTCATTCCTCAGGATGCAGAGGAGGAGGTGGGCCGTATTGATGGAGGAACTCTGGAACAGTTTCGCCTCAAGGAAGGTAGTCTTCAATGCGCGTTCCGCCTGCCTGGTGAGGTGGAGGTTCTTCTTATCTTTCTGGGTGCTCCCGGGATTGGGATTTGCCGGACTCAAGATTTCCACCTTTCTGCGCAGATGGTCGAGGTCCACATCCAGAGCGTCCAGAATGCTGATGGCCTTGCCATTGCCATCCCGGAGCAATCCCAGCATCAAATGCTCGGTACCGATGAAGTCGTGACCGAGCCTCAGGGCCTCTTCCTTGCTATACGCAATTACGTCTTTTACTCTTGGTGAAAAATTATCGTCCATAGGGTTTCCTTAAATCACTTTAAAATTACTAAATCTTACCGTAAGAACGTCAAATACCGTACCTATATTAGATTAAGTAGGTCTAAATGACGAAAAAATGCCCGATTTACAAAATAATTAACAGGGCTTTTATCAACGAAAATGCCTATCTGTCATGTTGATAAATTCTTCAATAAAGTCGGTGTTTTGTCCCTGTGAACTTGTCATTTTGCGTATATTGACCCGATGTTTTAACGACTGTCTAGCAATAGGATTTTTATATGGCTGAAGGAGAAAAATTGATCCCGATAAACATTGAAGATGAGATGAAATCTGCCTACATCGATTACTCGATGTCGGTCATTGTGTCACGTGCCCTACCAGATGTAAGGGACGGGTTGAAACCAGTACACCGCAGAGTGCTTTACGGGATGCACGAACTGGGGGTACGCTCGAACAGCGCCCATAAGAAATCAGCGCGTATTGTGGGGGAGGTTCTGGGTAAATATCACCCGCACGGGGACACCTCAGTATACGATACCATGGTGCGCATGGCCCAGGAATGGAGTTTGCGCTACATGCTCATAGACGGGCAGGGGAACTTTGGATCTATAGATGGTGACAGTCCGGCTGCCATGAGGTACACCGAGGCTCGAATGCGAAAGATCGCCGATGAGATGCTCACGGATATAGAAAAGGAGACCGTAGACCATCAACTCAATTTTGACGATTCCCTGGAAGAACCCACCGTCCTGCCTGCCAGGATCCCCAACCTTCTGATCAACGGGGCGTCGGGGATCGCGGTAGGTATGGCCACTAATATGCCGCCTCACAACCTTTCTGAAGTAGTGGACGGTACCGTAGCTTATATAGATGACCCGGAGATCGAGATCGACGAACTGATCAAGTACATCAAGGCACCCGACTTCCCGACCGGGGGGATCATATACGGGTATGACGGGGTCAAGGAGGCGTTCCACACCGGAAGAGGCAGGATCGTCATGCGGGCCAAATCCCACTTCGAGGAAGTGCAGGGCAGGGAATGTATCGTGGTCACCGAAATCCCATACCAGGTGAATAAGGCGGACATGATCAAGAAGACTGCCGACCTGGTCAATGAAAAGAAAATAGAGGGCATCAGCAACATCAGGGACGAAAGTGACCGCAAGGGAATGCGCATCGTGTACATCCTGAAGCGTGATGCCATTCCGAACATCGTGCTGAACACCTTGTTCAAATACACGGCCCTACAATCTTCCTTCAGCGTGAACAACATTGCCCTCGTTAAAGGAAGGCCCCAGCTGCTCAACGTCAAGGAGATCATCTCTCATTTTGTGGACCACCGTCACGAGGTAGTGGTACGCAGGACGAAATTCGACCTGAAAAAGGCTGAGGACAGGGCACATATCCTGGAAGGGCTTATCATCGCCTCAGACAATATAGACGAGGTCATCAGTATCATACGGGCGTCTTCCGATGCAGACACGGCCAGGCAAAACCTGATCGACCGCTTTGAGCTTACAGAAATTCAGGCGAGGGCCATTGTGGAAATGCGACTGAGGCAACTCACCGGTCTGGAGCAGGACAAGCTCCGGTCTGAATACGAGGAAACCCTGAAGACCATTGAAGACCTCAAGGACATCCTGGCGAAAAAAGACAGGAGGATGCAGATCATCAAGGATGAACTCCTGGAAGTCAAAGAGAAATACGGAGATGAAAGACGCTCCGAGATCAATTTTGCAGGAGGGGACCTGAGCATTGAGGACATGATCCCTGATGAGCAGGTGGTGATCACCATTTCCCATGCGGGATATATCAAGAGGACGCCACTTTCCGAATACAAGACCCAACACAGGGGTGGAGTAGGGCAGAAGGCCTCGGCTACCAGAAACGAGGATTTCCTCGAACACCTTTTCGTCGGAACGAACCACCAGTACATGCTGTTCTTCACACAGAGCGGGAAGTGTTTCTGGATGCGGGTCTTTGAGATCCCAGAAGGCAGCAGAACCTCCAAAGGCAGGGCGATTCAGAACCTAATCAACATAGAGCCGGAAGACAAGGTGAAGGCCTTTATCTGTACCCAGGACCTGAAGGACGAAGACTACGTAAACAGTCATTATGTCATCATGGCCACCAAAAAAGGCGTGGTTAAAAAGACCTCCCTGGAGCAGTATTCAAGACCCAGACAGAACGGGATCATCGCGATCAATGTCCGGGAAGGGGACGAACTCCTCGAAGCCAAACTCACCACCGGAACCAGTCAGATCTTCCTGGGCCTGAAGTCAGGAAAGGCTATTCGCTTTGAAGAGAGCAAGACGCGGCCCATGGGTAGGAGTGCCTCCGGGGTACGCGGGATCACCCTGGCTGACGATGACGATGAGGTGATCGGAATGATCTCGGTCCACAATTTTGAAGAAGATATCCTTGTGGTCTCCGAGAATGGTTACGGCAAACGTTCCAGTATCGATGACTACCGGATCACCAACAGGGGAGGAAAAGGGGTCAAGACCATCTCCATCACTGATAAGACAGGCGGACTTGTCGCGATAAAGAACGTATCAGATTCGGATGACCTGATGATCATCAATAAATCCGGTATCGCCATCCGAATGGGAGTGGACGACCTGAGGACGATGGGGCGCGCCACACAGGGTGTGAAGCTGATCAACCTCAAGGACAACGATTCCATCGCCGCGGTGGCTAAAGTGATGAAGGACGAAGACAACCTGGAAGAGGTGGATATCAGGGATATCGAAGTAAAAACAGAAGATGGCACGGCTCTTGATACTCAGGAACCGGAATCAGAAAAATAAATCATAAACACTTAATCAAAAGATCGAAACAATGAAAACGAAATTATTTCTTTTAATGGCTATGATGTTTAGCACCCTGGCGTTTTCCCAGAAGAGCGAGCTGAAGGATGCAGAGAAAGCGCTCAAAAATGGGGACCCTACTGCTGCCAAAGCAAGCCTGGAATCCATTTCCGGGATGATCGACGGAGCGGACGAGCGCATGCAGGCACAATATTACTTCGTCAGAGGGCAGGTCTTCTCAGACCTGGCCAAAAAGGGGCAGTCTGATGCCTTTGATGAAGCCGTGTCTTCCTACAAGAAAGTGATCGAAGTGGAAGAAGCCAGCGGGAAGAACAAGTACAGTTCTGAAAGCGAGCAGATGCTGAGCGGTCTGACCGCAGACCTCATCAATGCCGCTGTTGAGGACAACAACAACAAAAAGTTTGAAGAAGGTGCGGACAAGCTGTATATGGCATACAAATTGAGCCCACAAGACACTATTTACCTCTATTATGCAGCCAGCAGTGCGGTAAACGGTCAACTCTTTGAAAAAGCCCTGAAGTACTACGAAGAGTTGAAATCACTGGACTACGACGGTAGCACCATGAGCTATAAGGCGACGAATGTTGAGACCGGTGAAGTTGAAGAAATGCCTGACAAGACCCAGATGGATATTATGGTCAAATCGGGTACGTACAAGGACCCGGTGATGGAACGCACTCCATCCAAAAGGTCTGAGATCATCAGAAACATAGCCCTTATCTACACTCAGCTCGGACAGGATGACAAGGCCCTCGCGGCTTATGCAGATGCCAAAGCTGAAAATCCGGACGATGTCAACCTGGTACTGAACGAGGCCAACCTCTACTACAAAATGGGGGACAAGGACAAATTCAAAAGTCTGATGGCCGAAGCTTCTGCTATGGCTCCTGACAACCCAGACCTTCAATACAATATCGGAGTGATCAATATGGAGCAGGGCAATCTGGAAGAGGCCCGAAAGGCCTACAAAAGGGCTATAGAAATCAACCCGGGTTATGTGAATGCCCTCCTGAACCTCTCCACCACCTACGTCAATGAAGGGAATGCCCTGATCGACGAGATGAATACTCTGGGGAATTCAAGGGAAGACATCGCTAGGTATGAGGAACTCAAAGTGAAGAAGGACGAATTGTTCAAGGAAGGGGCTCAGGTCTTGGAGGACGCCCTGAAGCAAAATCCGGACAACCAGAGTATCCTTTCCCAGCTCAAGAATATCTACGGAGCTCTCGGAGACAACGAGAACTTCATGAGGATCAAAAAACTCCTCGGTGAATAATAATCCGAATGGAATTGAGAAAAACCCGGACCAGCGATGTCCGGGTTTTTTTATACAATCTTTTTGATCACTCTTAGTCTGTGGGTGTACTGCCCTAATTCTGCATTATAGATACCGCTCTGATCGAGCCGGTCTATCCTCACCCGACCGTGGGCGTGTATGATGTGATTGTCCTTCATGATGATTCCCACATGGGTGATCTTACCCTCCTCATCGTCGAAAAAAGCAAGATCGCCCGGACTGCTCTCTTCCACAAAACTAAGCACCTCCCCAAGGCCTGCCTGGTCTTTTGCGTCCCTGGGTATCTGGTGTCCGTTAATCTTGTAGACCATCTGAGCGAGGCCTGAACAATCGATCCCAAAAGGGGTCTTGCCACCCCATTGATAGGGGGCGTTGAGGTATAGCAGGGCCGAACTGAGCAATCCCGACTTTTCCTGTTTGCCCCGGGTAAGCTCTCCTTCGAAAGTGTGCTGTACCTGCCGGGCAAACTGAACTACAGAACCTATCAGGACGGGGATCAGCTGACCGTTAGTGGTGCTGACAAAGGAAATCAGATCTGAAGCGTAAGCAGGTTCTTTGGTCCCTTTGAATTCCCGGTAAATCTCTTTCTCCAATGGAAATGACTGGTTCTTTGGAATCCAGCCCTCAGTCCCGTCTGAGGTGACCCGAATTTTCACCCACTCTTTCCTGTGATCCGTGACCTTGTATAGGTCCCCGTACAAGAGTTGGGTGACCTGTTCGGCTGATTGATTTGCCGAGCTCCTGACAGAGATTATACTCAGCGTGCAAATCCCGTAGTGGTGGGTGTTTTTTTGCAAGTATGCTTATTTTCGTTCCAGGATCAGAGCAGATGCACCGCCCCCTCCATTACAAATAGCTGCCGCACCTAATTTGCCATTGTTCTGTCTCATGACACTGAGCAGGGTGATGACGATCCGGGCACCTGAGCATCCCAGGGGATGCCCGAGGGACACGGCTCCGCCGTTGACATTCACATTGGTATCCTTGAGTCCGAGCAGCTTCATATTGGCCAGGCCGACCACTGAAAAGGCTTCATTAAATTCGAAGAAATCTATGTCGCCTATCTGTAGATTTGCTTTAGCCAGTGCCTTGGGCAGCGCTTTGGCCGGGGCTGTGGTAAACCATTTGGGTTCCTGGGCAGCATCTGCATAGGCCTTAATGGTGGCAAGGGGTTCCAATTTCAATTCAGCTGCCTTTTCGGCACTCATGAGGACCACGGCTGCGGCTCCGTCATTGATGGTGGAGGCATTGGCCGCAGTTACAGTTCCATCTTTTGTAAAGGCAGGCCTGAGGCCAGGGATCTTCTCCATCTTTACATTCTTGAACTCCTCATCTTCAGAGACTATCAGAGGTTCTCCTCTTCGCTGGGGTACCTCTACAGGGACTACCTCTTCGGCAAATTTTCCTTCTGCCCAGGCTTTCGCTGATCGCTGATAGGATTGTACTGCAAAGGCATCCTGGTCTTCCCGGCTGAAATGGTGTTCCGCCGCACAGAGATCTGCGCAGACCCCCATGGCATTCTGGTCGTACGCATCCACAAGGCCATCTTTCTGCATGCCATCTTCCAGGGTGGCCGGTCCGAATTTCTGGCCGTTTCTCATGTGAACGTAGTGGGGGATAAGGCTCATATTTTCCATGCCTCCCGCCACCACGATGGAAGTGTCGCCAAGGGCGATGGATTGTGCTCCCTGCATGATAGCCTTCATCCCGGAGGCACATACCTTGTTGACTGTGGTACAGGGCACGGTATCTGGGATGCCGGCATAGATGGCTGCCTGTCTTGCAGGGGCCTGCCCGGTACCTGCCTGGACCACATTACCCATAAGCACTTCTTCTACCTGGTCTGGGGAGAGGTTTATTTTTGATAGGGCTCCCTTGATGGCCACGGCCCCTAAACGAGGTGCGGGAATACCCGATAACGTTCCCATAAAACTCCCTATCGGCGTCCTGGCGACGGATACGATCACAACTTCTTTCATAGTTCTGTTCTTGTACAGCAAAATTAAGAAATTAAGTCCCAACCATTAACCCCCTTCATATAAAAGAGGAGGGATGCCATTATATTTTCTATTTTTGACCGAGGAGCACCGCCCTATGGAAGATTCACTCGACAAATTGTACAAGAACCAGTCCCTGATCTACAAGTATATCCTGTATTTCGTGACCGTAGGTTGCATTGTCTTCTTTTTCCCCAGGGGCGGGAAATTTAAATATGAATTCCAGAAGGGCAAGCCCTGGCAGTACGAGAACCTTTATGCCCCTTTCGACTTTTCTATCCGTAAAACCGCAGAGGAAATCAGCCAGGAACAGCAGGCTATTGAGGACAGACAGGTCCCTTACTACGGGTATGACAGTAAAATAGCCGGGGAGGTCAGGAGCGCGTATGATGAGACCTTTCCCACGGTATTTACCAACCGCCAATTCAGCAATTCACAGATACAGCGCCTCAACCGTGTGGGAGAAGCCATTCTGAACGAGCTATATGCGAATGGCATCCTGCAAAGCACGGCTGGACGGGAAGTACCGGAATATATCTACCTGGTCAGGAACAACGAGGCTAGCAGGATCAGGGCCGATGAACTTTACACCATAGGGAAAGTGGATTCCCTGGTCCAGGAAATGTTGAGATCCCGCCGGGCAGCGGATTATTTTCCGCTTTTCCAGGAAGTGTTCTTCAACACAATCAAGCCGAATGTCACCTATGACCGGGAGCTATCGGAGAAGGAACTGGCGGATGAGATGTCGCGGATTTCAACCACCCGTGGCAACGTGGACGAGGGTAAGCTCATCATAGCCCGGGGTGAAGTTGTGGAAGCGGAGAACCTCAATATCCTGAATTCACTCAAGGCTGAATACGAATCCGAGTTGTGGACGGCCAACAATCAGTACTTTATCCTTTTCGGCTATACCATCCTCGTGGCCCTGGTGCTGATGATGCTCTTTTTATTCCTGAAGAAATACCGGCCGGCGATTTACCGAAACAATGTAAAGGTCACCTTTATCTTTTTCAACGTACTGTTGATGGTCTTCCTGACCACCCTGGTCGTGAAGTACGATGAGGCCTATGTCTTTGTGGTGCCCCTGTGTATCCTGCCCCTGATTTTGAAGACCTTTTTTGACGCTCGCCTGGGGCTGTTCGTCCATGTACTCACGGTTCTCATCCTGGGCTTTGTGGTCCCTAATAGTTTTGAATACATCTTCCTTCAGATCATCGCTGGTATCGTGACCATACTGACCGTTTCTGAGCTCTACAAGCGGGCCAATCTCTTTATTTCAGTAGGGCAGATCACCCTGATCTATATCGTGGGGTACTTTGCATTCCATATCATTCATGAGGGAAACCTGGACGACATCAACTGGTTCACCTTCGGGTTCTTTCTCCTCAATGGTATGATCACTCTTTTCGCTCAGCCCCTGATCTATATTTATGAGAAGATCTTTGGGATGGTGTCTGATGTTTCCCTCCTGGAGCTGTCTGATACGAATTCCCGTTTGTTAAAGGAACTGTCCAACAAGGCACCGGGGACCTTTCACCATTCCCTTCAGGTGGCCAACCTGGCCGAGTCGGCTGCGAATGCCATAGGGGCCAATGCCATGCTGACCAGGGTAGGAGCCCTGTATCACGATATCGGGAAAATGAACAATCCTACCTTTTTTACGGAGAACCAGGTTACCAATGTAAATCCACATGACGATTTGGAACCCAGGGACAGTGCCCGTATCATCATCAACCATGTCATCGAAGGGATTGAACTGGCGCAGAAGAACAACCTCCCGGACCGGGTGATCGATTTTATCCGAACCCACCACGGCACCACCCGGGTGTATTATTTCTACAAGAAGGAACAGGAACAAAACCCGGATGCCGATGAGTCCGAGTTTACCTATCCCGGCCCGATCCCCTTTTCCAAAGAGACCGCCATCCTGATGATGTCTGATTCTGTGGAGGCTGCTTCAAAGAGCCTTGTGAATCCCACCTACCCTGTGATCGAGGAGTTCGTGGAAAAGATCGTGAACGGTCAGATGAAGTCGAA
>CBDTYM010000042.1:0-18298 GCA_965364605.1 uncultured Muriicola sp. | reverse complement strand
TCATCTTTCAGGACTTTCAACTCCTGCCCACGCTCACCGCCCTTGAAAATGTGGCTGTACCCCTTGAACTTCAGGGAGCGAAAAATGCCAAGGATAGGGCTATGGACCTGCTGGAAAAGGTTGGTCTGGGAAAAAGGATACATCATTACCCTTCTCAGTTATCGGGAGGGGAGCAGCAACGTGTGGCCCTTGCGCGTGCTTTTTCTAACACCCCGGAAATCCTCTTTGCCGACGAGCCCACGGGTGAACTGGACGAGGACACAGGCCAAAAGATCATAGAATTGCTCTTTGACCTGAACAAGGCTGCAGGGACCACTCTCGTCATCATTACTCACGACATGGAATTGGCCCGCAAGACGCAGCGGATCCTTCGCCTCAAAGGAGGTAAGATCAGTTTAGATGAAAAGATACCGGCCTAGTGAGTAAATCAAACCCTTCAAGCCGATCTGGCATCAACTGGCTCTTTCTCATGGCCTGGCGTGACCTGCGTTCCAACGCAGGCAAACTGTTCCTGTTCATGTCCTCAATCGTAATCGGGATCGCGGCACTGGTGGCCATACAGTCATTTGGCAATAATCTGACCGATAGCATAGACACCCAATCCAAGGCACTTATGGGGGCCGATTACCTAATTGACAGTAACAATCCTCCAAACGAAATAGTGGAACAGATCATGGATTCCCTGGGAGGCGCAGACAGCAGGGAGATCAACTTTGCTTCCATGGTCGTTTTTCCCGAAACGCAGAAGAGCAAACTCGTTCAGGTGCTCGGGGCCGAGGCGGGATTTCCTTTCTATGGAGAATTGGAGACCAGTCCAAAAGAAGCCGCGCAAAACTATCTCAGTAAAGGGGAGGCGCTGGTTGATGCCACGGTCATGCTGCAATTCAACCTTCAACCTGGGGACAGTATTAAAGTAGGGAACATCACTCTGCCCATCGCGGGTTCTTTGAAAGCGGTACCCGGAAGATCTGCCCTGAGCAGTAGTGTGGCTCCGGCCGTTTTTATCCCGTATGCAAAAATCGAAGATACCGGTCTCCTGCAGCGCGGAAGCAGGGTTGAGTATAAGTTCTATTTTGTGGCCGATGAAGGACAGGATCTAGAAGCCCTATATGAATCCGTGGACAACCGGCTCGATGCAGAGGGTGCCGACCTGGACACCCACCTGGATGAGAGCAGGCGGCTCGGAAGACGATATAATAATTTTGGAAAATTTCTGAACATCGTTGCCTTTATTGCCCTTTTACTGGGGTGTGTGGGTATCGCAAGTGCGGTTCACGTCTATATTCGTGGAAAACTACGGTCTATAGCTGTACTGAAATGTATGGGTGCATCCAGGCGGCAAACTTTTAAGATTTTCCTCATCCAGGTGGCCGGCCTGGGAGCTGTGGGAGGCCTACTGGGCACCTTACTGGGCGTAGGCCTCCAGATGGCTGCCCCTGCTTTATTGAAGGAATACCTTCCCGTAGAGGTCGATATCTCCCTCTCTTATCCGGCGATTATATTGGGACTGGTCCTGGGGATCCTGATGTCCGTGGCTTTTGCTTTACTGCCCCTTTTAAAGACCTGGTATGTCTCACCCCTCTCTGTGCTGAGAATACAAACGGAGTCAGATTCCAAAACGGGAAAGGCACAGATCGCAGTCCTGGCCATCGTCTTCTTGTTTTTGATCCTCCTTTCTTTACAGATACTGGACAACTGGAGGTATGCTTTGTTTTTTATTCTGGGGCTGGGCGTATCCTTTGCTCTGCTTTACGGGGTGGCACGTTTGCTGATGTGGGCGGTGAAACGCTATTTTCCGGACCAGGTGGGCTTTTGTGTCCGACAAAGCCTGCTTAACTTGTTCAGGCCTCAAAACCAGACCTCGGTACTCCTGCTTTCTGTGGGTGTGGGGGCTTTCCTGATCAGCACGCTCTTTTTTAGTAAAGATATCCTGTTGAGCAAAGTCGCCCTGGGCAATGAGGAGGACAGCCCCAATATTATCCTCCTCGATGTGCAGACAGATCAGGTGGCAAATGTGGAAAATACCATTGAGGAGAACGATGTACCGGTGTTGAGCAATATCCCTATCATCACGATGCGGGTCCAGGAGATCAACGGCAGATCGGTCAATGAGATCAGGAACGATACCACCACCAATATTGGCCGGTGGGTGCTGAATCACGAGTTCAGAGTGACCTACAGAGATACGCTCATCCCCAGCGAAACCATACGGGACGGAACCTGGATAGGAAAGTCAGAAGATGAAGAGGTCATTCCGATCTCAGTGGCTGAAAACTTCGCTTCGGATGCCCGTGTGGAGGTGGGTGACAGAGTAACCTTCAACGTACAGGGGGTGCTGCTCAAAACAGAGATCGCCAGCATTCGGGAAGTGGACTGGGGCAGGATACAACTAAATTTTTCCGTACTGTTTCCGACAGGGGTTTTGGAAGACGCTCCTAAATTTCACGTAGTATCGACAAGAACAGCGAATGTGGATACTTCAGCCATCCTGCAACGGCAACTTGTCAGCCTGTACCCGAATATTTCTATCATAGACCTTCGGCAAATCCTTTCACTCCTGGAAGGAATCCTGGAAAAGATCAGTCTGGTCATCAATTTTATGGCCCTGCTCAGTATTTTGACGGGAATCATTGTCCTGATCGGTGCAGTTCGAACCAGCAAGTACCAGCGGGTCAGGGAAAGCGTCCTGCTGAGAACACTTGGGGCAAAGAACGCTCAATTGCTGAAGATCTCCTTCTACGAGTATTTCTTTTTAGGGATACTCGGCAGCCTTACGGGGATTCTATTATCCCTGGCGGGTAGTTTTTTCCTGGCGAGGTTTGTCTTTGAGGAACCATTTGTGCCCTCGTCCGAGCCTTTCCTGATCTTGCTGCCCGTACTGACGGCATTGGTCATTGCCATCGGATTGCTCAATAGCCGCTCCGTTTTAAATAGCCCCCCTCTGGAGATACTGCGATCTGAAAGCCGCTAGTGCGAAAAAAGCCTTTATGCCATTACTTTACGGAGGGCCGAGCTAAACGCCATGACCTCGTCCATGGTACCCGTGCTGATCCTCGCCCATTCGTCCATGGGTGGGAAAGGCCTTCCAATAATGATATTCTCCCTTTGCATGGCGGATATGACTTCCCGTATAGGCCGTCCCGTTCTGAAGAATACGAAATTGGTATGTGAAGGAATATAGCTCAGGTTGAGATCATCCAGGGTATTGTAGATGTATTTCTTGGCCTCAGCGTTTTTCTGAAGGCTGAATTTGTAGAATTCGTCGTCCTTCAGGGCTTCCCGCGCAGCTTCGATGGCCAGAACATTCGTATTGGCCATGACGGCCTGCTTAAGCCTGTCCGCTATATCAGGCCTGGCTATCAGATAACCGATTCGCATTCCGGCCAAGCCATACACTTTAGAGAACGTTTTGGAAACGATGACATTCCTTCCTTCCCGGACCAATTCAACCATGGAAGGATAGTCAGCTTCCATGATGAAATCGTAGTAAGCTTCGTCACTAAAGATCACCGCCTTGCTGTCGTTTGATGTGCAGAAATCGCGTAGTTGGTCCTTGTCGAGCAGTGTTCCAGTAGGGTTGTTGGGGTTGCAGAGGAAGATCAGCCTGGTTTTGCTGGTGATCCTTCGGGACATCGCTTCCAGGTCATGTTCCATCTTTTCGTTAAGGGGGACGCGGTGAACATAGGCCCCAAAATTTTCCGCATACCTCAGGAGTGCCTGGAAGGTCGGGTCTGCTGCGATCACCTCTCCACCTTCAAGTCCGTATACCAGACCGCAGGCCTTCAGTCCTTCGGTAGAACCCCCGGTCACTACCACACAGTCCCTTGATACTCCTTCCTTTTCAGCGATCTCGGTAACGAGTTGTGTCAGATATTGGAAAGGGTAACGGCAGGCGATATCAAAGCTGCTTCGAATCCTCGATCTCACTTTTTCAGAAGGGCCAAAGGGGTTTTCATTTGAGCTGAGCCTGACGGGTCCATCGAGGGAGGTCCTTGCAGGAGATTCCTCCCACGCCATAGCCGGCAATCCGCCCATAAGGGCAAAACCTGAGGTCAGCCCCAGGGTCTTTAACCATTGTCTTCTGTCCAGAGTGTTCATATACCGAAAATTTGATGAAGAAGATACAAATTTTCCGATTAGAGCGAACCCAGGTTTGAAGAATTTCGAATGAGAGAATTTCTCAGATTTTATAAGCGCATGCTACCTTATCCCAAGTAAGAAGGAAATAGCTCTAGTATAGCGTATTGGACAGGAAGATGGCGATGATCAGGACAACCATGGCCGAATTCACCACGAAGGCGATGATCTTCTTCTCGTCGATAGGTTCATTTCGGCCTTTATACAGGATAATGACGCCGACTATTCCGAGAATACCTGAAAGAATGACAGGAAGGCCGAAAAGGAAACGGGAAATAACAGGATTGGTGTTAACCATGACAGCCAGGGCCGCCACGGTCAGCAAAAACAGGATGAGTTTACTGAGGTTGTACGACTTAAGGGTATACTTGCTTTCTTGCTCCATAAGATTCAGTTTACATTCGCCCCGTTAGTATCAAATGACCTTTATATTCAGTTTGAGTCCATCTATGATGCCCAGAATGCTCTGCACCGTTTCATGCAGGTAGTGCTTGATCACAACATGCGGGATACGAATGGTTGTAAAACCATTTTTGAAGGAATGCATGGTTTCCTCTAGGTTGTTCATGGCCTGTTCATGGGTGAGCATCTGATATTCGGTATCGATCTCAATATTGAGTTTGACCCTTGAGATTGCGATATCTACAGACTTCTTTCCATCCCACCACTCCAGCATGGGGTAAACGCCTACCTCCTTTAAGGCGTAGTACAATTTAATGGCTGCTATCGGGGTGTCATTCGATCTGATCAGTCGGTCGATCCTCCCTTTGTGTCTGGCACAGAGTTCCACTCCGTAAGATTCCATGGAGCTTTTGTGATCGAGATAACCGAGCTCTTTGTTACATTCTAAACAGGTCATATAAGCAGGTCAAAAAAAAAGATTTGGGAAAATTATAACCTGTAGAACTGCGGATTATTTTGCAGTATCGATGAATGACATCCAGTTTTTAGACGAACTGCAACTTTTTAGACGAACGACACTTTTTTTAACATTTGGTTTTCATTTCTGAGGCCCTCATACGTCATCCAATTGGTCAGGTTTTTAGTTTGGTGTACATTTCAGCGTTAAAATAAAAATTGTGTTTAGGAAAATTGGCCCCGGGTTTCTTATCGCTGCTGCCTTCATAGGACCTGGAACGATCACGACCTGCACCCTGGCAGGGGTGAATTACGGATATGCCTTGTTGTGGGCCCTGGGTATTTCTATCATTACCACTGTGGTCTTTCAGGAGATGGCAGCGCGTATCGGTATTCTTACTCAGCGGGGTCTGGCGGACAGTTTCAGATCCGTTATTCGAGTGCCCTGGATCAGGCTACTAATTACCATTGTCATCCTCAGTGCCATCGTAGTGGGGAATGCGGCTTATGAAGCAGGGAATATTGGGGGAGCGGTACTGGGGCTGGAGGCACTGACAGGCACGGGCCCTTCCCCGGCTTACAGCTGGGCCGTTGGCGCCGTTGTCTTCGGGCTTCTTTATGCAGGATCTTATAAACTGCTCGAAAAGATCTTCGTCGCTCTTGTCATGGTCATGAGCCTTTCCTTTATCCTTGCTGCTGTAATGACCGGACCGGACGCCATGGAGATCTTCAGGGGTGTTTTTATACCATCTCTTCCGGAAGGCAGTCTGTTTACGGTTGTGGCCCTTATTGGAACCACCGTAGTGCCTTATAATCTATTCTTGCACGCTTCCCTGGTAAGCGAAAAGTGGGACTCGGTATCCGACCTGAAAGCCATACGCCTGGATACGATCCTCTCTATAAGCCTGGGAGGCTTGATCTCAATGGCTATTGTGATCTCAGCCAGTGCAGCGGGACTGACGCAGGTGAACAGCGGCCTGGACCTGGCCAGGGGCCTTGAGCCCCTCTATGGACAGGCTTCAGCTTATTTCCTTGGGATCGGACTTTTTGCAGCAGGGATCACATCAGCACTTACCGCCCCCCTGGCTGCCTCTTACGTGGCGGCAAGCTGCTTTAACTGGGAGGGTGGACTCACCTCCCTTCGCTTTCGTTCGGTTTGGGCGGTCATCCTGATCATCGGTGTAGTCTCCCAGTCCATCGGCATACGTCCTATTGAAATCATCACTTTTGCCCAGGTGGCAAATGGTCTCCTGCTGCCAGTGATCTGCATCTTCCTCTTATGGGTGGTCAACCAATCTGGGGTGATGGGAAATTATCGGAATAAGACATGGCAGAATGGCCTCGCAGGGCTTTTGCTCCTGTTTATTCTTATACTAGGGATAAAGAGCATAGGGAACGTTATCTTCGCATAAGGATGGAAAGGGAAGTAGATATCAATTGTGACGTAGGGGAGGGGATAGGCAATGAATCCAGCCTTTTTCCCATGGTCTCCTCCTGCAACCTCGCCTGTGGAGGCCATGCCGGGGATGAAAGAAGCATGAGGAAGGTTATTTCCCTTGCTGAGGAGCACCGTGTGAATGTCGGGGCACACCCTTCATATCCGGACAGGGAATATTTTGGTAGGCGTAGTATAAAAATGTCCCCAGGGGAATTCAGAAATTCCATCCTCAGTCAGATCAGATCCCTGGAGAGCCTCCTCGATAAGCAGGGCCTGGGAATGACCCATATCAAAGCACACGGGGCTCTATACAATGACCTGGCTAGGGACAGGGAACTCGCTGTTAGGTATCTCGATGTAATAAGCGAATACAGGGATTCCGTACCCCTTTTTGTTCCCTGGGGCTCTGCTATTGGTCTTGAGGCCGAGAATTCGGGTTTTACAACTATTTACGAAGCTTTTGCTGACCGAAATTATGAGGACGACCTGACCCTGGTTCCGAGAAGCTCGGATAACGCACTGATCACGCAGCCAAAGGAGGTCCTGGAACATCTGTTGATTATGATCAAAGAATCCACGGTAAAGACCCTTCACGGAAAACGTGTTCCTATCAAAGCCTCGACCTATTGCATTCATGGTGATACTAGTAACGCTTTTGAAATATTAATGTATCTTTCGGAAGAATTCCCAAAGCATCGCATTCGCCTGAAGAAGTGAATACCTACCCCATCCATATCAAACGTTTTGGCAAATACGCCCTGTTGGTGGAGTGGCCGTTTGATATCGACACTGACATCTTGGACGACATCCTCACCTTTAAGGGTTTCCTGAGAGAGAATGGTTACATGCAGGGCGAATGGGAGCTGGTAGCTGCCTACAATTCCCTGGCCCTGATCAACAATTTAAAGAATATTAGTTTTGAGGAGGTCGAAAAAGACCTTCTGAAATTGTATGAAAAGAGGAAAGAAGGAGCAAAAAAAGAACCCCGTCATTGGAAATTACCCGTTTGCTACGACCTGGAATTCGGGATCGACCTGGAAGAGATCAGCCAGCAGATCGGTAAATCGGTAGAACAGATCATTTCACTCCACACCTCTGCTACATACACCGTTTACGGGATTGGCTTTTTGCCCGGTTTTATCTACCTCGGGGGTATCCCGAAGGAACTGGAGACACAAAGAAAAGCCACACCGAGACTGAACGTACAGAAAGGGTCTGTGGGCCTGGCCAGAAAGCAAACAGGCATTTACCCTCAGGATTGCCCGGGAGGCTGGAACATAATCGGGAATTGTCCCATCCCGATCTTTAATGCAAAAAAGGAAGACCCCTGTTTTATCAGGGTAGGGGACACTGTCAAGTTTTATTCCATCACCAGGGCGCAATTTGATTTGCAAACCATTCAGGCCCAGGTAGGGATCCATCAGTTAATCCAAGAATCATAAGCGTGCTCAAGGTCGTTAAAAGCGGTTTTTTTACCACTGTCCAGGATAACGGAAGATTCGGACTTCGCCATCTCGGTGTTCCCGTATCAGGGTCTATGGACAGGGATGCGGCCCGACTTGCCAACACTATGCTGGACAACCCTGAGGATGCGGCCCTGCTCGAGATCACCATGTCCGGGCCGACCCTCGAATTTACAGAGCCCACATGGATCGCTCTGGCAGGGGCAAACCTGTCGCCTAAACTCAATGAGGAGGAAATCGAGAACCACAGCGTATACCAGATAAAGCCCGGTGACAAGCTTTCCTTTGGCAAACACGTGGACGGCCTCAGAGGCTATGTGGCCATCAAAGGAGGTCTGGATACCCCGGTAATCCTCAACAGCAGGTCTTTCTACACCCCCTTAACGGAAAAAAACCACCTGGTAGCCGGCATGCAGGTACCCTATGAAAAGACAGATCAATTCGAGCCCAAGATCACCCATCTGATTCCCGAAGAAGAGGAGCGTGTATTGAAACTGGAAGCTAGTCCGGGTCCAGAATTCGACATCCTCGATGCAGGTCAGAAAGAGCTCCTTTTTAAGCAGCCTTTTACCATCGCCAAAGAAAACAACCGCATGGCTTATCAGCTTCAGGAAGTAATAGGGGAACACCAGCATCCCATGCTCACCTCTGCTACCTTGCCCGGAACTGTGCAAATGACTCCGGGAGGCAAACTCATCATCCTGATGCGAGACGGACAGACCACAGGAGGATATCCCAGGATCCTCCAGATCTCCGAAGAGGCTATCAACAAGCTTTCCCAGAAGACATTTGGGGATACCCTCTATTTTAAAAGAGAATCCTAGATCCTTCGGTATACTTCTTCAAAGGGGACCCTGAACCTCGGGCCATAAATCCCCTTGTCATCTCTTATTCCACATCCAATGGTCATGGTGATCTCTGCACCTCTCGGTAACCCCAGGGCCTTCTTGATCCTTGCTGTGTCACTCCCTTCCATTGGGCAGGTGTCATAACCTATGGCAGCCATGGAAATCATAAAATTCTGGGCGGCCAGTCCGGCACTTTTGTGGGCTACGATCCTCATATCGGACCTTCTCACCTGTCTGTATACCGGCCTGAAGAGGCCAATAAGGCTGAAGACCGCATACCGAAGGTACCCTATGAGGCCCAGGAATTCTGTGTAAACAGAAGGAACTACCTTGGTGTAGTATCCCAATGCAAATTTTTCACGCCTGGTGTATTCTGAAGGTTTCTTATCCCCGATATTTTTTCTGATAAATTCCCTGTTTGCCTTGGCCCTGGTCCTCCACAAATCTCTTCGAGCAACCACCACAACAAGCTGCCTGGCTGTTTTGGCAGCATTCTGCCCGAGACAGGCATGGACCAGTTTTTTGAGGGTGGCAGGATCTGTGATATGGTGGAATTCCCAGAGTTGCAGGTTACTGCTCGTGGGTGCAAGGGCGGCATTTTCCAGACATTTTTTAACCCTGGAGGGATCAATTTCCGCATTTGGGTCGAAGATGCGTACAGACCTTCTGTAATGGATGGCTTCCGTAACTGTTTTTTCCATTCGGATCAAAGGAGGTGTTTGAGTTTTTTTAGTAATGTCATAGGCAGGTTATAAGGGGGATTGCGAAAGGTGGGGTCGATCCATGTGCCTCGTTTGACCACGGCCTTTTGGTGAGAAAAAGTCTCGAAGGACCTCTTGCCATGGTAGGAACCGATCCCGCTCAGGCCCACTCCTCCAAAAGGCAGGTTCTTGTTGGATATATGGATCAGGGTGTCGTTGATCGCGCCACCGCCGAAGCTGTATTCGCGGATCAATCGCTTCTGGAAGGATCTTCTTTTGCTGAACACATAGGCCGCCAGGGGTTTGTCGTAGGCCTTGATCCAGGCACCCAGTTCTTTTTCATTCCGGTAGGAAATTACCGGCAGTAAGGGTCCAAAGATCTCTTCCCGCATGATGGGGCTGTCCTTTTCTGGCTCGTCCACCAGGGTGGGGGAGATAAAGCGTTCCCCGGGGTCTGACTGACCCCCGAAAAGGATCTTTTGTCCTTTGAGCAAACCAACCAGACGCTGGTAGTGCCCGTCTGAAATGATCCTCGCCAGGTCAGGGGATTTTCGGGGCTCTTCTCCGTAAAATTTCGATATGCTTTTGCGTAATTCTCCTACCAATCGATCCTTTATGTCAGCGTGTACCAAAATATAATCCGGGGCAATACAGGTCTGGCCTGCATTCAGGAATTTTCCCCAGACAATACGCCGGGCGGCCATTGCAGGAAGAGCTGTTTCATCCACAATACACGGACTTTTTCCACCGAGTTCCAGGGTGACGGGGGTGAGATTTTTTGCTGCACTTTCATAGATGATCCTACCCACCCGCGTACTTCCCGTAAAAAATATGTAGTCCCACTTCTCCTTTAGGAGTTCCTGTGATACCTCGGCGTCTCCCTGAAATACAGCTACGTGGGCGGGATTGAATACGGATTGGACGATCTGCTGTATGACCTCGCTGGTATTGGGTGTGAATTCCGAAGGTTTCAAGGCCACCGTATTCCCGGCAGCCACCGCTGACACCAAAGGCATGAGGGTAAGCTGAAAGGGATAATTCCAGGGTGCGATGATCAGCACATTCCCATAGGGTTCTTTGTAAATGCGGTCTTTTGAGGGGAAATTCAGCAGGGAGGAAGGAACCCGTTCCGGTCTCGCCCAGAGCTCCAAATGTCTGAGCACCAGTTTTAATTCTGCCAGCACAAACTGGGTCTCGGCGATCAGGGTCTCAGTCCTCGGTTTATTGAAATCCGCATAGAGGGCATCACAGATGTCGTCCTCCCGGATGATGATTTCATCACGGAGCTTTTTCAGGGCCAACTTGCGAAAGCGAAGCTCTTTTGTTCTGCCGGTATTAAAAAATGCCTTTTGGGCAGAAATGTTCTGGGTTAATGAATGTTCCATATCCAAAAATAGGTAAATTTTCGGGGGTCCCGCACGGGTTTTTTTCCCATTTGCCGCGAGATCTTCAGGGATGAATATGATAATCAAATGAGGTTTAATGTGTTGTAAAACAGCAGTTTATCCATTTAGCATGCAAATTGGATTTATCCTGCCTTCTTTACCGGGTCGGGAAGAGCAGCTTATTCAAGTATCTTTGAGGTAATTACACAACATCTTTAGTCTATCACAGCCTTGGGAAATAAGTCGATCGAACTGAACAAATACAGCAAGAATGTAACCCAGGATCCCACTCAGCCAGCGGCCCAGGCCATGCTCTACGCAATCGGCCTGACGGAAGAGGATCTCGAGAAACCTCTTATCGGAATCGGGAGCACCGGATTCGAGGGAAATCCCTGCAATATGCACCTGAATGACCTGGCACAGGAGGTAAAAAAAGGGTTGAAGGAGAAAGATCTCGTCGGTCTGGTATTCAATTCCATCGGTGTGAGTGATGGTATATCCATGGGTACATACGGGATGCGGTATTCCCTCCCATCCCGGGATATTATTGCGGATTCCATGGAAACGGTGGTGCAGGCAATGAATTACGACGGTCTGGTTACCGTGGTTGGCTGCGACAAGAACATGCCAGGTGCCCTGATGGCGATGATCCGGTTGAACAGACCTTCCGTCTTAGTCTACGGCGGGACTATAGCCTCTGGGTGCTTAAGGGATAAAAAACTGGATATCGTTAGCGCGTTTGAGGCCTGGGGACAGAAGGTGGCCGGTACTATAAACGAAGAAGAATTCAAGAGCGTGATACAGAACGCCTGTCCAGGAGCTGGTGCCTGCGGCGGCATGTATACCGCCAACACCATGGCTTCGGCCATAGAGGCACTCGGTATGGCACTTCCTTATAATTCCTCCAATCCGGCTGTAGGAAAAGAGAAGGCAGAGGATTGCCAAAAGGCGGGAAGGGCCCTGAGGCATCTGCTGGAAAACGACATCAAGCCCAGCGATATTATCAGCCGGAAATCTCTGGAGAATGCGGTGCGACTCATCACCGTGCTGGGAGGGTCGACTAATGCGGTCCTTCATTTCCTGGCTATCGCAAGGGCGGCGGGAGTCGACTTCACTCTGGATGATTTCCAGCGTATTAGCGACACTACTCCCTTTCTGGCCGACCTGAAGCCTAGCGGAAAATACCTGATGGAAGACGTTCACCGGGTCGGTGGGATCCCGGCTGTGATGAAGTTTATGCTCGAGAAGGGTATGCTGCACGGCGATTGCCTGACGGTCACCGGGAAGACCATTGCTGAAAACCTTAGCGAAGTAAAGGGTTTGCAGAAAGGGCAAAGTGTTGTACATTCTACAGAAGATCCTATTAAGGAGACAGGCCACCTTCGCATCCTCTACGGGAATTTGGCCACTGCGGGAGCAGTAGCGAAGATCACCGGAAAGGAAGGCTTTCATTTTAGCGGACCCGCCAAGGTTTTCGAAGGAGAGTTCAAGGCCAATGAAGGCATAGGAAAAGGCCTGGTCAAAAAGGGAGATGTGGTCGTGATCCGATACGAAGGTCCCAAGGGAGGTCCGGGCATGCCCGAAATGCTCAAGCCCACCGCAGCTATCATGGGTGCCGGACTGGGCAAGGACGTGGCCCTGATCACAGATGGCCGGTTCTCCGGAGGTACTCACGGATTCGTCGTAGGGCACGTTTCTCCTGAAGCTCAGGATGGGGGTAACATAGCGCTGGTCAGAGATGGGGATATAATCACCATAGATGCTGTGAAAAACACTATAAGCGTGGCCTTGTCGGAAAATGAACTGGCGGAGAGAAGGGCACAATGGAAGCAGCCTTCCCTCAAAGTCAGTAATGGAAGCCTCTACAAGTATGCAAATATTGTATCCTCAGCTTCTGAAGGGTGCGTAACGGATCAGTTCGATATCCCGTCGAAACAGAAGATTTAGGTTTGAAAGGTTGAATATATGGAAACAGTAACATCAAAAAATACCCAGAAAGAAAATCCAAAGACCATGAGGGTCAGCGGAGCTGAGGCCATTATACATTGTCTTTTGGCCGAAGGGGTGGATCTGATATATGGCTACCCCGGAGGGGCTATCATGCCGGTATACGATGAACTTTACAAGTTTCAGGACAGGCTGACCCACATCCTAACGAGACACGAACAGGGAGCTACCCACGCTGCCCAGGGGTATGCCCGGGTAAGTGGCAGGGTAGGGGTGGCAATGGCTACTTCCGGCCCGGGGGCTACAAACCTCGTGACCGGCCTTGCTGATGCCCAGATCGATTCGACCCCAATGGTGTGCATTACGGGGCAGGTTCCCAGGCATTTGCTGGGGTCAGATGCTTTCCAGGAGACCGATATCATCGGGATATCAACACCGGTCACCAAATGGAATTACCAGGTCACCAGGGCTGAGGAGATTCCGGGTATCATGGCCAAGGCGTTTTTTATCGCCCGTTCCGGTAGGCCAGGCCCTGTATTGATAGATATAACCAAGAATGCCCAGTTTGACGAACTGGATTTTCATTACGAGGCCTGTAAAGGAGTGCGCAGTTATAAACCGGTTCCCTGTGTCGAGGATAAAGATCTTGATGCGGCGGCAGAACTGATCAATTCTGCAAAAAAACCCTATATCGTCTATGGGCAGGGAGTGATTCTCGGGCATGCTGAGGAAGAGCTACTGCAGTTCGTGGAAAAGGCAGGTATACCGGCAGCCTGGACTATTTTAGGTCTTTCCGCCATGAGTACGGATCACCCCCTTAATGTAGGCATGGTGGGTATGCATGGGAATTACGGCCCCAACGTGCTGACCAACGAATGTGATGTACTCATCGCCATAGGCATGCGATTTGACGACCGGGTGACGGGTAATTTGGAGACTTATGCCAAACAGGCGAAGATCATTCATATGGAGATCGATCCTGCTGAGGTAAACAAGAATGTCAAAGTAGACCTGGCCTTGCTGGGGGATGCCAAAGAAACCCTGAGCAGGTTGTTGCCAAAGATCAAAAAGAACAGCCATAAGGCCTGGAGGGAAGAATTCGCCCGTAAGTATGAAGAAGAATTCAAAGAGGTTATTGAAAAAGACCTTCACCCCACAAAACCTGGCCTGACCATGGGCGAAGTGGTAGAGCAGATCAATCAGGCTACCAAGAGCAAAGCCGTGATCGTGACCGATGTGGGTCAGCATCAGATGGTTGCCTGCAGATACGCCAAGTTCGAACAAAGCAAGAGCAATATAACCTCTGGTGGTCTGGGTACCATGGGATTTGCCCTGCCAGCTGCCATTGGGGCTAAGATGGGAGCTCCTGAACGGGAGGTCGTGGCCATTATAGGCGATGGAGGCTACCAGATGACCATACAGGAACTGGCGACCATATTCCAGAACAAGCTGGCCGTCAAGATCGTGGTCTTGAACAATGATCACCTGGGCATGGTCCGGCAGTGGCAGGAATTGTTTTTCGAAAGGAGGTATGCCTCTACCGTGATGACCAACCCCGATTTTGTAAAGATCGCAGAGGGATACCACATCCGTTCGAAAAGAGTGACGGAAAGAAAGGACCTGGAGGGGGCGGTGCGGGAAATGATCGCCTCGGAGGAGCCTTTTTTCCTGGAGGTCAAGGTAGAACGGGAAGACAATGTATTTCCCATGATCCCTTCAGGGGCTTCCGTATCAGATATCAGACTTAAGTAAGGGCAGATGGAAAAAAAGTGGTTTACCATATCAGTATACTCGGAGAACAACGTAGGGTTGCTCAATAGGATCTCTGGAATTTTTTTAAAGCGACATATCAATATAGAAGGATTAAATGTCTCTAAATCAGAGATAGAACATGTATCTAAATTTACGATAGTTGTCTTTACCACAGAAGACTGGACACGGAAGATCGTCGCCCAGATCGAAAAACAGATAGAGGTTATTAAGACGTTCTATCATACCGATGAAGAGATCATCTATCAGGAATCGGCCCTCTTCAAGATCGCCTCCCACCTCCTTTTCGATGAGCGACAGATACAAAACATTATCAAGGAAAGCAATTCACAGATCGTCACCGTGTCCCGCGAATTTTTTGTTCTGGCCAAGACCGGTCGGAGACATGAGATAGATGAAATGCACGACCAGCTTGAACCTTACGGGATCATGCAGTTCGTAAGATCGGGAAGGATCGCGGTCACCAAGGCGGCCATGCCTATTACGGCCATGTTGAATGCTTACGAAAATCAGGAATAACGAGATACACAAATACACCGCATGGAAAATTATTTCAATACACTTTCATTACGCGAACAACTACAACAACTCGGCAAGTGCCGGTTTATGGATACAAGTGAATTTGCCGATGGGGTTTCGGCCCTCAAAGGGAAAAAGATCGTCATCATTGGCTGTGGCGCCCAGGGTCTCAACCAGGGACTGAATATGAGGGATTCCGGTCTGGACATTTCATACACATTGAGGGAGGCAGCCATCAAAGAGAAACGGGCATCCTACGTCAACGCCACTGAAAATGGATTTAAGGTAGGGACCTACAAGGAACTGGTCCCGACGGCAGACCTGCTGATCAACCTCACACCGGACAAGCAGCATACCAATGTCATTACGAGTGTCATGCCCCTGATGAAAAAAGGAGCTACCCTCTCTTATTCCCACGGTTTTAATATTGTGGAAGAAGGTATGCAGATCAGGGAGGACATCACTGTGATCATGGTGGCCCCGAAGAGTCCGGGTTCTGAGGTAAGGGAAGAATATAAAAGAGGGTTTGGGGTACCCACCCTTATTGCGGTGCACCCCGAAAATGATCCCGAGGGAAAGGGCCTGGCCCAGGCAAAGGCCTACGCAGCAGCTACCGGGGGACACAAAGCCGGGGTCCTGGAATCGTCGTTTGTAGCAGAAGTAAAGTCGGATCTTATGGGAGAACAGACCATCTTATGTGGCCTGCTTCAGACAGGGTCTATACTGTGCTTTGACAAGATGATCGAAAAAGGGATAGAGCCTCCCTATGCTTCCAAACTCATACAATATGGATGGGAGACCGTGACTGAAGGTCTGAAATACGGGGGGATCACCAATATGATGGACAGGCTGTCCAATCCGGCGAAGATCAAGGCCTTCGACCTATCAGAGGAACTGAAACAGATCATGCGTCCCCTTTTCTATAAGCATATGGACGATATTATGAGTGGCCATTTTTCCAGGACCATGATGGAAGACTGGGCCAATGACGATAAAAATCTGCTCACATGGCGTGCTGCCACGGGGGAGACGGCTTTCGAAAAGACACCGGCAGGCGACCAGAAGATATCCGAACAGGAGTATTACGACCATGGGGTGCTCATGGTGGCCTTTGTCAGGGCAGGGGTAGAGCTGGCCTATGAAGCGATGACAGAATCCGGGATCATTGGGGAATCAGCCTATTACGAATCCCTTCACGAAACGCCTTTGATCGCCAATACCATAGCGCGTAAGAAACTCTTTGAAATGAACCGGGTGATCTCGGACACGGCTGAATATGGCTGTTATCTTTTCGATCATGCTTGTAAACCTCTCTTGAAGGATTTTATGAAAAAGGTCGATACGGACGTCATTGGTCGTTCTTTCGGAGAAGGCCGGGACAACGGAGTATCGAATGCCAGGCTCATACAGGTAAACAAAGCCCTCAGAGAACATCCCGTAGAAAAGGTCGGGGCCAGGCTCAGGGCTTCCATGACAGCGATGAAACCCATTGTCTGAACCAATTGTTTATCTTTAGGGAAAACTGAGATATGGCTACTGAAATAGAAATCATCCCTGAAAATTACAAGCTCGCAGTACAGATCCACCAGCGGTCCTATCTCGTCAATGGGGAACTCATACCGTGGGAAGGCAAAGTAACGGAGGTGTTCTCCACCATTTCGTCTACTGAGAAATACAAACATACTGTCCTTGGGAGCATTCCGGATCTGGGAGAGAAGGAAGCCATGCAAGCCCTGGATGGGGCACTGATGGCCTACGACCAGGGTAAGGGGATCTGGCCCACCATGAAAGTACGGGACAGGATCGAATGCATGGAGAAATTCGTGCGTCAGATGAAGACCAAAAGGGATGAGATCGTAAAACTTCTCATGTGGGAGATCGGAAAATCCCTTCCGGATTCCATGAAGGAATTCGATCGAACCGTGGACTACATCTACGATACCATTGAAGATTACAAGCAACTAGACCGTAATTCGGCCAAGTTCCAGAAACACGAGGGAGTATATGCACATATCAGGCGTGGTCCCCTGGGGGTAGTCCTATGTCTGGGGCCTTATAACTATCCTTTGAACGAAACCTTCGCTTTGTTGATACCCGCCCTGATCATGGGGAATACGGCCATCTTCAAGCCGGCAAAACACGGGGTTTTGTTAATCACACCTTTGCTGGAAGCATTCAGGAACAGTTTCCCCAAGGGAGTGGTCAATATTTTATTCGGCCGCGGAAGAACGGTAGCCGCTCCTATCATGAAAACGGGAAAGGTGGATGTGCTTGCACTGATCGGCAATAGCCGTTCTGCCAATGCGCTTCAGGAACAGCATCCGAAAAGCAATCGGCTCAGGCTGGTCCTGGGTCTGGAAGCCAAGAATCCGGCGATCATCCTCCCGGATGCCGACATGGAACTTACCCTGGAAGAATGCATATCCGGAACTCTTTCCTTTAACGGACAGAGGTGTACCGCCCTCAAGATCGTCTATGTACACGAGGATGTGAGGGAGTCTTTTCTCCAACAATTTGCAGCCAGGGTCGATGCCCTGAAATTTGGGAACCCCTGGGAGGAAGGGGTAAAGCTGACCCCTCTGCCGGAACCTCAAAAGCCGGCTTATATTCAGGAACTCATTGATGATGCCCTGGCCAAAGGTGCAAAGATCATCAATAAAAAAGGGGGGCAGCATTTTGATAATTACATTTGGCCTGCTGTCCTCTATCCGGTCACCAAGGACATGCGGGTATATCAGGAAGAGCAATTCGGTCCTGTCATACCAGTGCTTTCCTTCCAGGATATTGAAGAGCCGCTTAACGATATGGCAGAGAGCAACTACGGACAGCAGGTAAGCCTGTTTGGAAAAGATGTTTACGCCCTTGCACCCCTGATCGATACCCTTGCCAACCTGGTTTGCAGGGTCAACCTCAACAGTTCCTGCCAGAGAGGTCCGGATGTTTACCCTTTTACCGGAAGAAAGGATTCTGCCCAGTCCACGCTAAGCGTACACGACGCCCTTCGTTCCTTTTCCATCAGGACATTCCTGGCCTTCAAGGACAATGAGATCAACAAGGAAACCGTAAACCAGTTACTGGAGACCAAGTTATCCAACTTCACCAGTACGGAGTATATTCTTTGATCGCCTGCAGGGAAGTTCGATGGGATTACAAATGGGCTGCCAGCCAGTCGCCTACTTCGCTGGTTTTGAAAGCCTTGTCCTCGTCTGCCAGATCTTCGGTGACTACTCCT
>CBDTYM010000041.1:0-18326 GCA_965364605.1 uncultured Muriicola sp. | reverse complement strand
CCCCCGAAAAGGTCTACGAATGGATGATGAATATGCAGGCTTCCAACGGCTTGGTGGAGAGTGTGGAATATTCAAATTTCGTGTCCTTATACGACAACGCCCTGGCCGCACTTGCTTTTATGGCTGAAGGTGACCTGTACAGAGCAGAGCGGATCTTCGATTTCTTTGATAACCGGCTCGACTCCGAATTCCGCGCCAATAATGGTGGCTTTTTTCAATACAGAGACAGATCCGGAGAGAACGGCTCCAGGATCTGGATGGGAGACAATGCATGGCTGCTGGTTGCACTGAATCACTATCACGAGATCACTCAGACAGACCGTTACAGTATCATGGCCGGAGAACTGGAGCAATACCTAAGAGCCCTGCAGGAGGAAAATGGGGGGCTGAAAGGAGGCATCAATGAGGATGGGAGCGAAATTCCCATGGTCACAGAGGGGATCATCACCGCCTTTAATGCCGTAAGGGGCTTTGATTCATTTCACGAAGCCATCCTTCTCTTCCTGAGAGAGGAGCGATGGGATCCCGCGGCCGGTGTCCTGACCACTGATTCACAGAACCCGGCATACCAGCACGCCCTTGACCTCTATTCTCTGGGATATTTGATCCTGGAGGATTATCCCGAAGTTGCCCTGCATGGAGCCGAGCGGTTCTACAACACTCAGACTGCCACTGTCCATAAAAAAGTGATCAGCGGTTACTGCTTTGATGAAGACAGGGACGTAGTTTGGCTGGAGGGAACTGCACAGATGGCGATGGCGTATCAGACGGCGGGGCAGTCAGAGCACACCCTGGACATCTTGCTCAATATTGAGGAAACCTTTATTGACAGTACGGTGAAAACAGGGGTAATGGGCCTTCCCTACACGACCAATCAGGGGACTAATTTTGGTGCCGTCCCTTTGTGGAGCCATGCCCATACCGCACCTGCTATATCTTCAACGGCCTGGTACCTGATGGTGAAGAAAGAATTGGATCCCTTCCGCATGGAAAAAGCAAAGAATATTCCCCAAACCCTCAAATTCTGGCAGGAGGGCCAGGCATTCTGACGGGGGAATTACCGATTTTGCCATTTCCTTAACAGCATAGCTTCTTCAAATCCGGTATTTTTAAAAAAAAAAGCTATGAAAGATTCTGCAATGTTCTGGGTAGGGAGCACCACTTTAGTGCTCTTGACTGTGACCATAATGGCGGCCATGAATTTTCCCTTTAACTGGGTGTTCTACATCACCGTATTAGGACAGGTGATGATCGTCTATATGGTGTACAAGGTCCTGACGGACGATTATACGACCACCAAGACCTTTAAAGATTTCTATGAGGACCACCCTATAGAAGAGTAAGTTATTTTACCAACTGCAGCTCCTTCTCCATTTTTGTCCTGCTCGGAGAGTTCATACCGAGTTCCGGAATTACGAGAAGAGGCACCTGAGTGTGGAATGCCATTCGCTTCACTACAGGCTCCCGCGTCATGCGCTCCATATAGCTGTGCTGATAATTGAGCATGGCCAATAAATGGATATCCAGTTCTTCCGCGAAGACCTCGAGGGTCTTGGAAACGGAATTCAATTCGGATACCGTATGGACATAATGATCTATACCCTTAAAGTATTTTCTAAGCATGTTCAGGTTGAACTGCTGGATCTCAGACAGGGCCTTGATCTTCTCCTGTACGTAAACGATCCGGATGGTAGCTTTGAAGCTCTTGGCCAGTTCGATCAGGGGAATGAGTTCAGTATGGCTGTAGTACCGTTTGAAATCGGTAGCGAAGACCACCTCCTGAGGACGGACAAAATCAAATTCCTTGGGAATGGTGAGAACAGGACATTCCTTTACCGCCTTGATAATACGGACTGTATTGCTGCCCAGAAAAACCTCGTCCACGCCTGAAGCCCCTTTTGTACCGGTCACAATAAGGCTTATTCCTTCTTGTTCCACAGTATTTCTGATCTCTTCTACCAGGATATTGAAGGAGGACTTCAATTTAAAATGGTGCTTTTTATTTTTAAATTCCCGTTTGATCTTCTGAAGTGTTTCTTCCAACCCCTTCATAGAGTTCTCCTTATTGCCCTCATCGAGGGAACTGCCCCCCATGCTCGAGGCCATGAAACGGCTACTGGGAATAACAGGGGTGTACGTATTTAGGATGTGGAAGGTACATTCCTCCTTTTTCATCAGCTCGAGGATATACCTTATGGCATTCCAGGAATTGCTGGAAAAATCGGTGGGTAAAAGGATTTGTCTCATGAGTTAATTTCTACAAATTCAGAGGTAAATGTAGAAACGACCTAGGGGGGAAACAATGACTTTTATCAGGTTACAGGGAAATTGAGGATTCGGGAAATGAAGTTGGAAGGGGTCTTCTGAGAAATGTCAGAACCCGTCCACCATATCCCTGAGCTTTTTCTCATTCACCACTCCAATCTTTTTACCGGAGGTGCGGATGTAGCCCTTTTTCTTGAATTCTGAGATAATGCGGATGCAGGATTCTGTGGCTGTACCTACTACGTTGGAGATGTCCTCCCGGGATAGTGCTATGGTGAGGAACCCTTCATCATCTTCCCCGAAATTATCCCTGAGATATAAGAAAGCTTCCGCGATACGCTGTTTTACGGTCTTTTGAGACATGTTGACGATCACGTCATCTGCCTCCCGAAGATCATGGGCCATATGCCTGAGGACTTCCACGGCGAAATTAGGATTCTGGTTCAATACATCTACGATCCCTTCCTTGGGAATAAAACAGACCTCCATATCACTGACGGCAACTGCACTGAGATTGGATGATTCCTCGGCGATCACAGACCGCTGACCCATCACCTCACCTTTGCTGGCGAGCTTGACGATCTGGTCTTTTCCATTGGCGCTCAGCTTGGAGAGTTTAGAGACACCATCCCTTACACAGAAAACGCCGTTGAGCTTTTCGCCCTCGGCGAAAATGGCCTCCCCTTTCTTTACGGTTTTAGTGGTTTTAGTATCAGAGACCCGTTTTAATTCTTCTTTGCTCATCGCCCGCAAAGAGTTGAATTGTCTGATAATACAGTTCTCACACCTGGTTTTCATGCGAATGAAATTTCAATAATTAAAGATACGACAAATTAAAGAGGCTTCCATGGGATTTGGGGGGAATTTTCTCACCCCAAGTGTCCCTTCCCATACCTTATTAATTTCCCAAACCTGACGAATATCATATTATTCCGCTACCAGGCAGCACATCTTTGTACCCAGGTATTAAGCATGTGTATGGATAAAGAGCACTGTTTTCATTGCGGGCTCCCTTGCGATGAAGAAGTTGTCCATTTTCAGGACAAGTCTTTCTGTTGCCCGGGTTGTAAGACCGTATACGAGATTTTCGATTCCAACGACCTGATGTACTATTACGAACTTCAGGCCGAGGCGGGTATCTCTCCCAATATAACGCCCGGTAAGTTCGACTATCTCGGAAAACCGGAGATCGCGGAAAAGTTACTGGAATTCAGCGATGGAAGACATCAGATCATCAACCTGTTCATCCCTTCCGTCCACTGCAGTTCCTGTATCTGGGTTCTTGAAAACCTTCAGAAGCTGATCGCAGGGGTGGTGCAGTCCCAGGTGGATTTCCCTAAAAAAACGGTGAGGATCACTTTCGATGCCCAGAAGACCTCCCTGAAGGACATCGTCATTCTGTTATCCCATATCGGCTATGAACCCAGCATTTCCCTGGCCGACTCAGGCCCGAAAAAAATATCCGAGGACAAAAGGCTCATCTACCAGCTGGGGGTAGCCGGGTTCGCCTTTGGCAATATCATGTTCCTGTCATTTCCGGAATATTTTGAGGTGGAGGAATACTGGCTAGACCAGTATAAAGTGCTGTTCCGTTGGCTGATGTTTGCTTTTTCTGTCCCTGTGGTATTTTATGCAGGATTGGACTATCTCACTTCTGCCTACAAGGGCCTGCGCAGTAAATTCCTGAACATAGACGTGCCCATCGCCCTGGGTATCCTCGTCCTGTTCATCCGGAGTACCCTGGAGATCATATTCGACTGGGGAAGTGGGTTCTTTGACAGCCTCAGCGGCCTCGTCTTCTTCCTCCTCCTGGGCAAATACTTCCAGAAACGCACCTATTCCTTTTTGTCATTCGAAAGAGATTACAAGTCGTATTTTCCCGTGGCTGTGACCCGGATAACTCCGCAAGGGGAAGAAGAGATCACTCAGGTCAACGAAATAGCCCAAGGCGATAAAATCCTGATCAGGCATGGAGAACTGATCCCTGTGGACGGAGTTCTACAGAGTGGGGTCGCCGAGATCGACTACAGTTTTGTGACGGGAGAAGCCAGGCCGGTTCAAGTACTAGGGGGTGAAAAGATATTTGCCGGGGGTAAACAACTCCGCGGCCCAATCGAACTGGTAGCCACGAAGAACGTCTCCCAAAGTTACCTCACCCGTCTTTGGAGCCATGCCGTTTTTGGTGAAGGCTCCGAAAGCAAATTCAAGTCGCTGACTGACCGTATCGGTAAACGGTTTACTCTGGCCGTATTGACCATCGCCTTTACCTCGGCCTTGTACTGGATGTTTACAGATCCCGACAAGGTTTGGAATGTCTTCACAGCCGTGCTTATCATCGCCTGCCCCTGTGCCATAGCCCTGGCCGCACCCTTTACCCTGGGCAATATGCTCCGCATTTTCGGCAAGCGGAAATTTTACCTGAAGGATGCCGGGGTGATAGAGCGGCTGGCTGGCATTGATACAGCTATTTTCGATAAAACGGGAACCCTAACCACCCGGAAACACGAGCAGATCCAGTACGAAGGAGAAGAACTCAGTCCGGATGAGAAATCCCTCCTCAAAAGCACCCTAAGAGCTTCTAACCACCCTTTGAGCAGGTCCCTTTACACCCTTCTGAAAGAACACGACATCACCGTCCTGGACCGGTATGAGGAACACCTGGGAAAGGGACTCTATGGCAGCAAGGACGGCAAATCGATCAAGATAGGCTCTTCGGAATATGTGGATAATTGCGGGAAGTCTAACCCGGATCAATCCGTAGTTCACCTCAGCACAGATGCACGATACAAAGGGCATTTCGTACTGAACAATCAATACAGGGACGGCATATCCCGGCTTATGGACGATCTTAACGCACAGATGGAAGTCGGAGTCCTTTCAGGGGACAACGACGGGGAGAGAAACCGTCTGCAAGCGCTCCTGCCCGAACTTACTCCCATGTATTTCAACCAGAATCCGGAAGACAAACTGTTCTTTGTCAGACAACTCCAGGATTCGGGCAAGCATGTCATGATGGTCGGGGACGGCCTCAATGATGCAGGGGCCCTGGCACAGAGTGATGTGGGCATTGCACTGGCGGAGGACATCAATGTCTTTTCCCCGGCCTGTGACGGCATCCTTGATGCCGGGAAATTTAAAAACCTCAGCTCCTATATAAAGGCATCGAAGAAGGCCATGGGAATCATCAGGATGAGCTTTGCCCTGTCCCTGTTGTACAACGTCATCGGGCTGTATTTTGCGGTAACCGGGCAGTTGCAGCCCGTGGTGGCTGCGATACTCATGCCCTTGAGTTCCATCAGTATCGTGGCGTTTACCACGGTTATGACCAATTGGCTGGGAAGGAAAATAAATTAATAGAACCTGATTAATGTCATTTTTTAAGGATATGAACGCAAGTAGTTTTACACCCGAATTCAGGTAGGTATGAGCGTGATTTATGTGTTGCTGACCATCAGTATCGCGGTGGCGGTGTTTTTCTTTATCATCTTTATCCATTCTGTCAGAAGCGGACAATATGAGGATTCCTATACCCCGTCTGTCCGAATCCTGTTCGAGGATGAACTGCTCAAACCGGAGGATCCTGTAAAAAAATCTTCAGATCAAAACCGTAAAACCAATACAAAAAGCAAACAATTCTAATTATGGAAGTACAGCAATTTAGTTACGACAACCAGATCGTAAAGAAATTTATCTACGCCACCCTGTTCTGGGGGATCATTGGTATGCTGGTAGGCCTTCTGCTGGCCTTTATGTTCATGTTCCCCAACCTTACGGATGGTATTTCCTGGCTGAGTTTCGGCCGGTTGAGACCGCTGCATACGAACGCGGTCATCTTCGCCTTTGTAGGCAATGCGATCTTCGCCGGGGTCTATTACTCCACCCAGAGGCTGCTCAAAGCACGTATGTTCAGTGATTTCCTGAGCAACCTGAATTTCTGGGGATGGCAGGCCATAATTGTGGCGGCGGCCATCACCCTACCCCTGGGATACACCACTTCTAAAGAATACGCAGAGCTGGAGTGGCCTATCGACCTGGCCATTGCAGTGATCTGGGTCGCCTTCGGATGGAACCTGATCGGTACCATGATCAAAAGGCGCCAGCGACACCTTTATGTGGCGATATGGTTCTATCTGGCCACCTTTGTCACCGTGGCCGTGCTCCATATCTTCAACAGCCTGGAGTTGCCGATCAGCGCCCTCAAGAGCTATTCGGTTTACGCAGGGGTACAGGATGCATTGGTGCAGTGGTGGTACGGGCACAACGCGGTGGCCTTCTTCCTGACCACCCCCTTCCTGGGACTGATGTATTATTTTGTTCCCAAGGCAGCCAACAGGCCGATCTATTCCTACCGCCTGTCAATCGTGCACTTCTGGTCCCTGATCTTTATCTACATCTGGGCCGGACCTCACCACCTGCTGTACTCTGCACTGCCTGACTGGGCTCAGAACCTTGGCGTAGCTTTCTCCGTCATGCTTATCGCCCCTTCCTGGGGAGGTATGATCAACGGACTGCTCACCCTCAGGGGTGCCTGGGATAAGGTACGGGTAGATCCCACCCTGAAATTCATGGTCGTCGCCATTACCGGATACGGTATGGCCACCTTTGAAGGACCCATGCTCTCCCTTAAGAATGTCAATGCCATTGCCCACTTCAGCGACTGGGTGATTGCCCACGTCCACGTGGGAGCCCTCGCCTGGAACGGATTCCTCGCCTTCGGTATGATCTACTGGTTGGTACCAAAGATGTTCAAGACCCGCCTCCATTCCCTGCCCATGGCCAATTTCCACTTCTGGATAGGTACCCTGGGGATCATCCTCTATGCCCTCCCCATGTATGTGGCCGGATTTACCCAGGCCCTGATGTGGAAGGACTTCAACCCGGATGGCAGCCTGGTCTACGGGAACTTCCTTGAGACGGTCAACGAGATCATGCCCATGTACTGGATGCGAGCCATTGGAGGATCCCTCTACATTATCGGCTTTATCGTCATGCTTTATAATATCGTAGTCACCGTACGTTCGGGTAGTGCCGTGGTCGATGAGCAAGCAGAGGCCCCTGCCCTCACCCGGGTATCCTCCAGAAGAACTATTGGAGAGACCTTCCACACCTGGCTGGAACGCAAACCTATTCAACTGACCATCCTGGCCACCATAGCCATCCTCATCGGGGGGATCATTCAGATCGTCCCTACCATCCTGGTGAAATCAAATATCCCGACCATCACCAGTGTAAAACCCTATACTCCCCTTGAACTGGAGGGAAGGGACCTCTACATACGGGAGGGTTGCGTGAGTTGCCATTCCCAGATGGTGCGTCCTTTCCGCAGTGAGGTGGAACGCTATGGGGATTACGCCAAGGCCGGGGAATTCGTCTACGACCACCCCTTCCTTTGGGGTAGTAAACGCACCGGGCCTGACCTGCTCAGGGTTGGAGGAAAGTATTCCGACAACTGGCACCTGAACCATATGTACGACCCACAAAGCATGTCGGCAGGGTCTATCATGCCGGCTTACCAGTGGCTGGTGAGGGACAGGCACGACCGCAGTGCGGTTCAGGACAAGATGCGCGCTATGGTCACCCTTGGCGTGCCCTATACAGAAGAAGATATCGCCAATGCGTATGACCATATGGAAGAACAGGCCTCTCAGATCGAGAAGAACCTGTATACCGATCCGGACTTTGCGAAATCCTACGAAGCGGACAAGGCCCAGGCCTTAGAAAGCGGAAGGGACTTCGTGGAGATGAAGGACCGGGAGATCGTTGCCCTGATCGCTTATCTGCAGCGCCTGGGAACTGATATCAAAGTAAAGGAAACCGATCAACTCTTATCTGAAAACAAATAAGTCATGCTGAAATTCGTCAAAAACCACATGGAGAGTATAGACGGGATAGCCACCTATCCCATGATCTCCCTGTTGATCTTTTTTGTCTTCTTTGCCTTTTTGTTCTGGTGGGTCTTTACGGCCTCCAAAGAGCACATCAAAGAAGTAAGTGAAATCCCATTAGATGATAATCAACCAAAATAAAACAATATGAGAAATATGTCACCCTGGTGGATCAGGATCCCCCTTATTTTCTTTTTCATCTTCGGCCTGGTAGAGTATTATGTGGATTCGGGAGATAAGCCCGCCTTCATTGAGTACCCCATGGTACAGCTTTTCCTGGGGATGGTGCTCCTGATTCTGATCGCCATAGAACTGATCGTCAAGTCTGTAGAGAACGTCCTGTTTCAAACCCTGCCTGAGGACGCCAAAGAGCGCTACCTCAATGCCAAAAGCAAATCATGGGAATGGGGCTGGGCCAAGCGGATGTACAAAAAACTGCTGGGCTCCAAGCCCGTGGAAGAGGAGGGGGAGATCATCCTCGACCACAACTACGACGGCATCAAAGAGCTGGACAACAAACTCCCGCCCTGGTGGGTCTATCTCTTCTATGCCACCATCCTCTTCGGGGTGGTCTACCTGGCGCGTTTCCACATCTTCAATGACTATGACCAGGAACAGGAATACGAAATGGAGGTGGCGGCAGCCCAGGCAGCTATTGAAGAATACCGCAAGACGGCCAAAGACCTGGTAGACGTCAATACGGTTACCCTGCTTACGGATGCCTCAGACATCAATGCCGGCCGGGTGATTTTCGAGACCAACTGTGCCGTATGCCACATGGCTGACGGAGGAGGTGGGATCGGCCCGAACCTTACAGATCAATACTGGATCCTGGGTGGTGGAATTAAGCATGTGTTTAAGACCATTTCGGAAGGAGGCCGGGACGGTAAAGGGATGATCGCCTGGAAACAGACCCTCAAACCTGCCGAGATGGCCCAGGTAGCCAGTTATGTGCTGACCTTCCAGGGTACCACTCCGGCCAATCCAAAAGCTCCGGAAGGGGAGATCTGGATCGATGAGAATGCACCTGATAAAGACAGTCAGACAGAAGAACAAGAAAGTCAGCCCGAGGAAACCGCGACGGATTCCACTACGGTGGCTATGAATGAATAATTGCATCAAGAGGAAGGAAAGTGGCTAGCGATGAACGTTTCCGGGATTCCATAGGGACCATCAATGAAGAGGGTAAACGGGCATGGGTATACCCCAAAAAACCATCCGGGAAGTTCTATGAGTACCGAAAATACGTCAGCTACTTCCTGCTCACCTTCCTCTTCGCGGCGCCTTTTGTCAAAATAAACGGCAACCAGTTCCTGATGTTCAACGTCCTGGAAAGGCGGTTCAACATCTTCGGGTATCCGTTCTGGCCCCAGGATTTCCACCTCTTTGTGATCTCCATGATCACCGGGGTGATCTTTGTGGCCTTGTTCACCGTTGCTTACGGCAGGATCTTCTGCGGATGGATGTGCCCCCAGACCATCTTTATGGAAATGGTCTTCAGGCGAATAGAGTACTGGATAGACGGGGACAGAGGTGCCCAGATGCGCCTCGCCAGGCAACCCTGGAATGGGGAAAAGATCCGGAAAAGGATATTCAAATGGAGTATTTTCTTTTTGATCTCCTTCCTGATCGCCAATGTTTTCCTGGCCTATCTGATCGGTAGTGACACCCTGATCCAGTACATCACGGAAGGCCCTATGCAGCACCTCAGTACGCTGGTCTCCCTGCTCATCTTTACAGGGGTGTTCTACTTTGTCTTTACCTGGTTCCGGGAACAGGTCTGCATCATCGCCTGTCCGTACGGCAGGTTACAGGGAGTGCTCCTCGACAACAAATCGATTGTGGTCGCCTATGACCATAAAAGAGGTGAAGGTGACAACGGCCGGAAGAAGTTCCGGAAGGGAGAGGACAGGGACGCTCTCGGACACGGGGATTGTATCGATTGCTCCCAATGCGTACATGTGTGCCCCACCGGGATCGACATACGGAACGGAACGCAGCTGGAATGCGTCAACTGCACCGCTTGTATAGATGCCTGTGATGCGATCATGGAAAAGGTGAGCCTGCCAAAAGGGCTCATCCGGTATGCCAGTGAGGACAACATAGAAAAGAAAGCAAAATTTTCCTTCACCCCCAGGATGATGGGATATTCCTCCGTCCTGGTGGTGCTCATCGGGATACTGATCGGGATGCTATTCCTGAGAAACGATCTGGAAGCCACTATCCTTCGGCTCCCCGGACAGTTGTACGAACGAAAGGAAGGAGGCGTGATCAGCAATGTGTACACCTTTAAACTGATCAATAAAACCACGAGGGACGTAGAGGATGTCAGCTTTAAATTGCTGTCACATCCGGGTACCATAGAAGTGGTAACCCACAGGAATTTTGACGTTCCCGCTGAACAGCTTACGGAGGGCACCCTTTTTATAGAGATCCGATCCGGTGACCTCGAAAGTGATAAGGACAAATTGAGAATAGGAGTTTACAGTGGTGAGACCTTGCTGGAAACGGCCAGTACGCGTTTCCTGGGTCCTAGAAATTATTTTTAAACATCGAAAAGAATAGATTATGAAATGGAATTGGGGTACAGGGATTGTCCTGTCGTTTATCGCTTTTATCGCATTCATCCTGTTCTTCGTCCTGAGGATGAGTCTGGATGACCGCTCTAATCACGACCTGGTGACCGAGGACTATTACAAGCAGGAACTCACCTACCAGCTGGAGATAGACGCTATGCAAAGGGCAAAGGGATTATCGACTCCCCTAAAGGTAGAACGAATTGCATCCGGTATGCTTATCCAATTTCCCAAAAATATGGCCCCCGATAAAATTGAAGGTAAAGTGTCCCTATACAGACCGTCCAATAAACACTTGGATTTTGACTTACCCATAAGTTTATCCAATACACATTTGCTCATACCTGACAAACGTTTGTTGGATGGTCGCTGGGACATGGATGTAAAATGGACTTACGATGGTGTGACCTACCTCCATCGAGAACGCTTTAATTATTGAACCCATAAAATGATCTATACAGCATTTTTATTGGGATTACTGGGAAGCCTCCACTGTGTGGGCATGTGTGGCCCGATCGCTTTTATGCTTCCCCTGGACCGGAAAAGCAAGCCTAAGATGTTTGGGCAGGTCTTCCTTTACCACCTTGGGAGGCTCCTGACTTACGGACTGATGGGACTTGCCTTCGGATTTTTTGGAAAAGGCCTCTACCTCTTTGGGGTACAACAGAACCTCTCTATCCTGATCGGAGTGCTCATCCTCCTCGCCATCGCAGTGCCGAGGAAGTTTACCAAACGCCTGGAGGTGACCCGGCCCGTGTATAAATGGGTTGGCAAGATCAAGTCCGGTTTGGGTGAGGCCCTGAAAAGGAAATCTGCCGACACTTTCTTTACCATTGGTTTTTTAAATGGATTCCTCCCCTGTGGGCTGGTTTATATGGCAGTTTTTGCCTCTGTGGCCATGGCCACTCCCCTGCTGGGAGCCTCCTATATGGCCTTGTTCGGGTTGGGTACCATCCCGCTGATGACCAGTGCAGCCTACCTGGGAGGGTTGCTCCAGCCGGAGGTCCGCTCCAGGGTCCGGAGACTTATTCCTATCTTCGTGGCGCTGGTCGGGGTCTTGTTTATTTTGAGGGGGATGGGACTGGGAATCCCTTATATATCACCCAAACCCTCCTCTCCTCAGATAACGGCACAGATGGAATGCCATCAACCCTAGAAACTGATTATTTAACGCATATCTTATCATTGCAAAAATTACCGCTCACCCTATGAAAATTGTTTCAAAGACCGAAGCTGCGGCCATGGTCAAATCGGGAGACAGGGTCTTCCTGCAGGGAGCTGCCATGACCCCGAATACCCTGATGAATGCGATTTGTGATCGCTATGAAGAACTGAGTAATGTGGAGATCATTTCCATACATACAGAAGGGGATGTCCATTATGCCACTCCTCCTTACAACAGGGCCTTTAGCATCAATACCTGTTTTGTGGGCGGCAATGTCCGCAAGGCCGTCAACACAAACAAAGGGGACTATATCCCCATTTTCCTCAGCGAGATACATCTCCTTTTTCGGAGGAATATCCTCCCCCTGGACGTAGCCCTGATCCAGGTTTCCCCACCCGACAAACACGGCTATTGTTCCCTTGGTGTGTCTGTAGACGTCACCTTGCCGGCCATACAGACTGCAAAGCTCGTCATTGCTCAGGTAAACCCCTGGGTCCCCCGGACCCACGGTGACGGTATCATCCACCAAAGCGCCATCGATGCGGCCATCGAGATAGACAAGCCCCTGCACGTTCATCCCATGGGTGAGATCTCTGAGATCGAACACCGGATCGGGAAAAACGTGGCCGAACTGATCGATGACGGGGCCACGCTCCAGCTGGGGATCGGGAACATACCCAATGCCGTGCTGACCAACCTGGACAACCACAAGAGATTGGGAGTGCACACAGAGATGTTTTCCGACGGCCTGCTTCCCCTGGTTGAAAAAGGAGTGATCACCGGAGAGGAAAAAACCCTGAAATCAGGACGGATCGTGACTTGTTTTGCCGCTGGCTCCCAGAAATTGTATGATTTTGTAGATGATAATCCCATTGTCAACTTTAAGGAAGCCGCATACACGAACGATACTAACGTCATCCTTCAGAATCCCAAGGTGACCGCGATCAACAGCGCCATCGAGATAGACCTCACCGGACAGATCTGTGCAGACAGCGTGGGTACCAGACAGATCTCCGGGGTTGGAGGACAAATGGACTTTATTCGGGCTGCCTCCCTATCCCATGGAGGGAAACCTATTTTCGCCTTTACCTCCCAGACCAAGAATGGGATCTCCAAGATCACTCCGATATTAAAGAATGGAGCCAGCGTCACTACCACCCGGGCCCACGTACACTATGTGGCCACGGAATACGGCATTGTCAACCTCTTCGGCAAGAACCTGCACCAGCGGGCGAAGGCACTGATTTCCATCGCCCATCCGGATCACCGGGAAGAGCTGTCCAGAGCTGCCTATGAACGATTTGAACGCGATTGACCAGGATAAGATGAAACCCCTCAACAACTATATTGACCATACCCTCCTGAAACCGACCGCCACGGTAAGCCAGATCTCTGCCTTGTGTGAGGAGGCAAGGCAATTCAGCTTTTATGCCGTATGCGTCAATAGTTGTTACCTCCCGGAAGCCAAAAAGGCATTACTGGGTTCTGAGGTAAAACTGGCCGCTGTGATAGGATTTCCCCTGGGAGCGATGGCCACAGAAGCCAAGGTGAAAGAAACCGTATATTGCATGGAACAGGGTGCGGATGAGATCGACATGGTCATCAACCTCGGTTGGTTGAGATCCGGTATGAAAAAAGAGGTTATTCAGGAAATAGAACAGATCAAATCAGCGGTCGGCCAGGGTACCCTCAAAGTCATCCTGGAGACCTGTTATCTGTCTGAGGAAGAAATTAGACTGGCCTGCGACCTCTCCCTTCAGGGTGGGGCTGATTTTGTAAAGACCTCCACGGGGTTTGGCCCCGGAGGAGCTACTCTGGAAGCTGTGAAGATCATGAAGGAAAGCGTAGGCGACAGGGCCGGGATAAAAGCCTCAGGAGGAATCAGGGACCGAAAAACCGCAATGGAGTACATCAGGGCAGGGGCAACCCGGATAGGAACATCTTCAGGCGTAATAATGATGAAGGAAAAATAACAGTGTTATGAGCACACACATCAAGGCTCAAAAAGGGGACATCGCTGAGACCGTATTGCTGCCGGGTGATCCCCTGAGGGCAAAATGGATCGCAGAGACCTTCCTGGAAAATGCCGAGTGCTACAACCGGGTTCGGGGTATGCTGGGCTATACCGGTTACTACAAAGGCAAACGCGTTTCGGTACAGGGTAGTGGCATGGGGATCCCCTCTGCCATGATATACTATCACGAACTCATCCATTTCTACGGGGCCAAGACACTTATCCGCGTGGGTACTGCCGGAAGCTATCGGAAGGACATAGGGCTCAGGGACGTGGTGCTGGCCATGTCAGCATCCACCAATTCAGCTATTCACAAAGACCGGTTCGGATCGGCCATCTATGCCCCTACCGCAAACTTCGACATGTTTCGCAAAGCCATCGCCTATGCCGAAGGCCGGAATCTTCCCTTGAAGGCAGGAAATGTTCTTACGAACGACCTGTACTACGAGGAGGACCCCGAGCACTTTAAAAAATGGGCAGAATACGGGGTGCTGTGCGTTGAGATGGAAACCGCAGGCTTGTATACGATCGCTGCAAAAAACGGGGTAAAGGCCCTATCGATCCTGACAATTTCTGACTCCCTTGTATCCGGAGAGGCCACATCCCCCGAGGATCGGGAACGCAGTTTCGGTGAGATGGTGGATATCGCTCTTAACATTGTATAAAATCATGGAAGACCGAGGAAGGAAATATCGTCTCCAACCCGTAGAATCGTCATTCCTCGAGGGGCCTCGATCCAGGCTGAAAGAATTCTTGTTCACCCTGAAAGTATTCTGGAGCTTTATAAAGGGTTTTAGGAAAATGCACTTCATAGGACCATGTGTTACCGTCTTCGGTTCGGCGAGATTTGATCCTGAAAACCCTTATTACAAAAAGGCAGAGGAGATAGGGGCTGAGATGGCCAAACTCGGGTTTACCGTCATGACGGGAGGCGGCCCCGGCATCATGGAAGCAGCCAATAAGGGAGCCTATGAGGCCGGGGGCTATTCCGTGGGCTGCAATATTATTTTGCCCTTCGAACAAAAACCCAATCCCTATCTCCATCGGTGGATTGACATCCCCTACTTTTTTGTCCGGAAATTCCTTCTGCTCAAGTACTCCTATGCCTTTATCGTCATGCCGGGCGGCATTGGCACCCTGGACGAGCTCTTTGAATCCCTCACGCTGATCCAGACCAAAATGATCCAGAACTTCCCTGTGGTCATTTTCGGATCTGAGTACCACCGGGAGCTATGCCATCATATAGAGGTTATGGCCGAGAATGAAAGCATCAGCCAGGAAGATATGAAACTGCTTTTTGTGACCGATTCTGTCCCGGACCTGGTGGAACACATCCGTCTGTACGCCATCGAAAAATTCAAGCTGGTGAAAAGGCCTGTATCCCCCAGCTGGTGGCTTGGGGAAGGAAAAAGAAAAGTCAGCGCACACACCATACCGGCTGAGCAATGAACTACAAGCATCTCCCTGGGATCGATGCTAAGGCTGAGTTTTCAGGCGATGGCAAATACCGATATGCCCTGACCCTGACTGACAAGCGGCGTCCGTCAGGCAAGAAGGTCTGTGTGATCATGCAAAACCCGAGTAAGGCGGGGGAAGACCTCGCTGACAAGTCCGTCCACTTTCTGGAAAACCTCATCTTTGAAAAAGGACTGCCCGAATTTTCCGGGGTGAAACGTTGCATCATCGTCAACCAGTTTGCCCGGGTTCAAACCAAAGGGTTTGAGGGTAAGGAATCAGATATAGGAGTGGAAAACGACCGCCATCTCAAAGCCGCTATCGGGACTTCGGAGGTAATCCTGATCGCCTGGGGAAAAAGAAATCCTTTTGAAGACCGCCAAAACACCATCCTCCACCTCTTGAAAAGAACAAAGGGAAAGAAGATCCTTATGAGCAGGAAACATCCTTCCCGTGGGACCTATCGTGATTTTGTCCTGCCCTTTGAGATCTAGAAGTCCTTTCTTTTGGCCACATAGACCAGGCGCCAGATGGGAATTACAGTCCACAAAAACAGGGTGAATACTGAAATGGTCAGACCTGTCCCCGTGCCGAAGAACTGTTTGAACACCGCCCCCGTATATCCAAGGAGGGCTGATATATCGAGTTTTAAGAGGATAAGCGTCCTGGAGAGGTCCACCGGATTGAAGAGGGTGGCGATAAGCGAAAAAGTGTCAAGAGGATACTCCTCGAAAATGACCAGGGATATCAGGAACAGGCCGTCGTAAATCACTGCCATAAATAGCCACAGCAGGACCGCATAGCCAAAGCCCTTGATCCTGTTCTCGTTCGAGATGGCAATATTGCAGGCCAGGGCTGTAAAGATCATGGTGAGGAAGGCCCCGGTGACCAGCAACAGGGTGAAATCGAAGATAGCATCGCTCCTGAAGAGACCGTAGATCACGAAGGGGATTCCCAAACCAAATACCAGGCTGAAGGTCAATGAACCAGCAACACCAAAATACTGGCCCAGGAAAATTGAGGACCGTGGAACGGGCTGAGCCAGGAGGAGTTCAGTGAACTCCCGTGAATTGTAAAAGTACATGATACCGAAGATGGTCCCTATAAGTGGAACGAGGACTATGATGATATTCATCAGGGTAATGACCGCCTTGGATACGTCGTTGTTCAAAAACAATAAGACAAAGCCCAGCAGCAGGTAGAACAGGAAGTACACATAGCTCCACCGGCTCCGCATCAGGTCGTAAAAACTGTATTTTAAGATCTTAAACATCGGCAGGGGTTCCCGTTATGGCCGCAATGGCGTGTTCCAGATTATTTTGATCAGTCTTATCTTTGAGCTGCTCGATGCTGCCCTTATAGTAGATCTTCCCTTCGAGGAGATACACGATCTCATCGGCAACTTCGGCTACAAATTCCATGATATGTGAGGTAATGAGCACGGTCTTCCCTTTCTCCCTTTCCTCCCTGATCAGTTTCTTGAGGCGAATAAGGGCAGCGGGGTCCAGTCCGGTGGTAGGTTCATCCAGGATGAGCAGGGGGCAATCGAACATAAAGGACAGCACGATATTGACCTTTTGCTTGGTCCCGCCGGATAGGGTGGAAAGTCGTTTTTCGAGATGCGGTTCAAGCTCAAAGAGTTCTACGAGCTCCCCTTGCCGGTCTGGCTGCTGCCTGAGGTCCCTGATCATGCCAAACAGTTCCCTGACCCTGACGTTCCCCGGAAAATTGGCAATCTGAGGCAGGTAATTGATCTGGGATCGATATCTCCATGTCTTCGCCACACGTACCTGCATCACATCAATTGTGCCTTTATCGGGCAGAACCATCCCGAGGATGCATTTGATCAGGGTAGTCTTCCCGGAACCGTTGGGGCCCAGGATGGCGATGATCCCGCCCGACCCAATTTCCAGATCCAGGCCATCCAAAACGGGGTTCCTTCCAAATTTCTTATCAAGTCCCTTTATCGAAATCATCTCTGCATTTTCATCATGGGGTTTGCGTCTATGAGGTTGTCCGGAGTAAAGATAGGGGACACCCTTTCCGAAAAGTCGATGATCTCCATAAAAAGGCTCCGCAGGAGGATGATGGTCTCCGGTGTCCGGTTCACGATATAGGAGAAGAGCTTCACCGGACGGTAGGGCACATCCCCTATCCCATCCTTATCGAGGTCGTATCCCGTATACCCGCTCCAGAAATTCCCGTCAAAAACATTGTCATTCATCTTGCTGTTGTAGGAGATGTCAAAGGAGTTATAAAGGAAATTGTTGTTCCTGAAGCTATTGGTGTAGCAGGCACCCAGGACCTTGACTGCCCACCCGTTCTTTCTGAAGGTATTGTCTGAGTACTCTACCCTGTTCGATCCGTCTATGTTGATGCCTACCGTGTTTTCCTCAAAGGTATTTCCCAGGATCTCGGCATCATTGATCTCTTTGAGCAGTAACCCAAAAGAGGCACTCCCCCAGTTCTTCCTGAACCTGTTCCCGACCATCCTGATGTTTCGTGAAAACATCACCGCCACCCCTGCCCCGTTGTCCTCAAAGGTATTGCCGGTATAGCTATCGTTGTTGGAGAACATAAAATGGAGACCGTATCTCAGGTTTTTTGTGCTTACGTTGTTGGCTATCCTCACCTCATCGGCAAATTCCAGATAAATACCGTCGCGAACCCCCTGCACATGGTTCCCTTCTACCCTTACGTGTTTGGAATACCACAACTGTATGCCATTCCCGGAGTTGTACTCGTCTGTGGCATCCCCGTAGATCTTGTTGTTCAGCACCACCCCATGATCCGATCTTTCCAGATAGATGCCAAAAAAGAGGTTTTCAAGGGTTACGTTCCGTATGTAGTAATGCTGACTTTTGACTACCCTGATCGCCGCCCAGTCTGTAGTATAGCTGGTCCCGACATTTCTGATCGTCAGCCCGCCCACAGTCACACTGTCTGAGACAATCCTCAGGATCTCC
>CBDTYM010000040.1:0-18350 GCA_965364605.1 uncultured Muriicola sp. | reverse complement strand
CGTCTGGGCAAATATTCATACTGCTGCCTTTTTTCTTCCGGACTCGGCAGATCCTCATCCTTAAAGCCTCTTTGTCCATTCCCTTTGATCCAGGGTACATGGGCATAGCTGTAAAAGGCAAGGCGATCCGGCATCAGTTCCATGGTGCGGGCCATGGTCTCTTCTATATCTTCTCTGCGCTGGTGTGGCAGGCCAAAGATCAGGTCGTGGCCTATCGAAGTATAGCCGATCTCCCGCGACCATTCGGTGACCTTGCGGACATTCTCAAAAGGTTGTATCCTGGAAATGGCCCTTTGTACTTTCAGGCTGTAATCCTGCACACCGTAACTCACCCTCCTAAATCCTAGGTCATATAAAACCTGAAGGTGTTCCCTGGTGGTGTTGTTAGGGTGTCCCTCGAAACTGAATTCCCAATCTTCAGCGATCTCAGCCCTGCTGAAGATGCCGTTGATCAGTTCACGAAGATGCTGAGGAGAAAAAAAAGTAGGCGTACCCCCTCCCAGATGCAATTCCTTGATCCGGGGCCTGGATGGAAATAGATCGCAGTAAAGTTGCCATTCCTTGAGGACAGATTCTATATAAGGCACCTCCACTTCATGCCTTTTGGTGATGCGCTTGTGACAACCGCAAAAGGTGCACATGCTCTCACAATACGGCAGATGGATATACAGGCTGATGCCTTCCTCCTCATTACTCTCCTCAAAACTTCGTTGTACGGTCTCTTTCCAGGCCTTGCCTGAAAAGGTGCTCACATCCCAGTAGGGAACCGTAGGATAGCTGGTGTATCTGGGGCCCTGAACATTGTACTTCTGAATCAGATTAGGCATAAAAAACAATTTCTTCAAAAATACACAGAACGGGTCCTAAAAAACATGACAAAAATCATCTGATTTCCCGGAACACTCCTGATCATCGAAGGTAGACAGGTATGAGAAACTCCTAGAAGGTATCCTTCATCCAATTGTATGAATCCCTCTTGATCCACATTCCGCGGGTAAAATCCGGGAAGTCCTGGGGTTCTCCTTTTCTGCTGATAGAAGCTTCTGAAAGGGGGGTAACCGCACTCCATGCGGCAGCGTCATAGGCGTCCATGGGCGGGGCGATTTTGGCCTTTGCTGATTCCACAAAGGCATTGAGCACAAAAAAGTCCATCCCCCCATGTCCGGCCCCCGCAGCGTATTCCCCGTACTTTTTCCAGAGCGGATGGTCATACTTCTCCAGCCATTCCGAAGCAGAATCCCATCGATGTGGCTCGGAAGCCCCTTCTATGTAGATCCGGTTACCGTCCACCTCCCAGAGGCCATTAGCCCCCTGCACCCTGAACCCCAGAGAATACGGGCGCGGCAGGTTACAGTCATGGGTCACGATGATGGTCTCTCCCCTGGCGGTATCAATGGTGGTCGTGATGACATCCCCCTGTTTGAATTTGACCCGGGCATTGGGGTGGTCTTCTCCTCCCTGTTTTACGATATAATTGTGTAACCCGATTCCCTTGCTGGCATGTGAGGTCAGGGAGACCAGTCGGTTCCCCCGGTTGATGTCGGCCATCACCGCCACCGGACCCAGGCCGTGGGTGGGATAGACATCGGCATTGCGTTTGACCGAGTGGAGTGTCCTCCACCGGGCTTCCGAAATTGCCTTTTCTCCGAACTCCACTCCCCCTCCGTAAGGTTGTTTACCATCGTTGAATTTCACCTCCCTGAGATCGTGCTGGTAACCGCACCGGAAATGCACCAGTTCCCCGAAGATTCCCTGCCTGACCATATTGAGAACAGCCAGGATGTCCCTCCTGTAATTCACATTTTCCAATATCATCATATGGGTACCAGTCTCTTCGTGAGTGTTGACCAGGTCCCAGCACTCCTCCAGGGTATTGGCTGCTGAGACCTCAACCCCGGTGTACTTCCCGGCCTTCATGGCATCGACTGCCATACGGGTATGCCAGAGCCAGGGCGTGGAAATGATGACGGCATCCAACTGATCAGAATCCAGGAGATTGCGGTAGTCGTAAGGGCTACTGCCGTAGCTCACAGCCTTTTCTTTACCCTTCTCAGAGATTAGCTTTTCACAAAGGGCGATCCGGACCGGATCGATATCGCAAAGTGCTGTTATCCGCACATCGTCCCGTAAGAGGAGATTCTTGAGGTGATTGGTACCCCTAAGACCCACCCCGATGAGCCCCACCCTTAGTTCTTCCTGTTGTGAAGATCCCGTCTGTGAAGCCGCCATATGGGGAAGCAGGCTGAGGCCTGCCCCGGCCATGGCCGTATTCCTAATAAACTGCCGTCTGCTTGTCATAGTACCCAGTTTTACCAATTATCGATGAATTTATGAAATTCTCCCATCCTCCATTCGTATTGTATGGTAAAAACCTATTTTTGGGCCCAAACCGGAGAAAAATGACCTTATTACTGATGGCTGCCGGAAGAGGCAGTCGATACGGAGCTTTGAAACAGTTTGACGGCCTGGGACCCCGTGAAGAATTCCTGATGGAATTCAGTATTTATGACGCCCTGGAAAATGGTTTTGACCATATCGTGGTGATCACTCAAAAGGACAATGTCCCCTTTCTTAAAGACCATCTCTCTTCCCGCATCCCGGAAGGCATAAAACTCGATGTGGTCTCACAGGACATAGAAGACCTACCCGAAGGCTTATCCTACTCGGGAGAACGCGCTAAACCCTGGGGTACGGCCCATGCCGTATGGTCTGCCCGGGAGGTCATCGACGGGCCTTTCGCCGTGATCAATGCAGATGATTACTACGGCAAAAAGGCCTTTGAGAATGCAGCGGATTTTGTGAACAGGAATTCGGATGAAAATGCCTTTGGCCTGGTTGCCTACACATTGAAAGATACCCTTTCTCCTTACGGATCAGTATCCCGCGGAGTCTGTAAACAGGAAGGTTCTTCCCTCCTTTCTGTAGAGGAACGCACGGAGATCGTCCAAACCGAAAACGGGATATCCGATGCTGCTTCCGGACTGAAATTCACCGGAGACGAACTCGTGAGCATGAACTTCTGGGTCTGCAGGCCTTCTATTTTTGACCGCATCGAACAGGACCTGAGCAACTTTTTGAAGAAAGGGGAAAACCTGGAAAAGGGAGAGGTCTACCTTCCCTTTGTCATACAAGCGATGCTGCAGGAAGGAATCACCAGCGTGGAGGTCATTCCATCAGAGAGTATGTGGTTTGGGGTGACCTATGCCGATGACAAGCAAACCGCTATGGATCACCTCAAGCGAATGACAGGAGAAGGACAGTACACTTCCCCACTCTGGGATTAAGCACCTGACCTGTAATTCGATGGAGGACTCCGCCACCAAACAGGCTTTGGATCATTTTGTGATCGACCACAGGCCCTATCGCGTAGAACCCCTGAATCAGGGGTATATCCATACGAGTTTCAAAGTGCTCGACGGGGATCAACCCGTATTTATCCTACAACACCTGAATGATCATGTCTTTCCCGACGTATCCGCGGTCATGGAAAACCTTCAGCAGGTACTACCCCATTTGAAGGGGGAAGGATATCATCCGGTCTCTTATGTCTACACCAAATCGCGTCTCCCATACTACCTGGATGGGGACGGGCGTTACTGGCGACTCATGACCTTTGTAAACAAAAGTTTTTCTGTAGATTATTCCTCAGACCCGAATATTGCCTTCGAGGCCGGAAAAATATTGGGACTGTTCCACAAACTGACAACCAGCGTGCCGCCAAAGACAGTTGCTTCTATTCTGCCAGGATTTCACGATCTCGAAAAAAGACAGGGCGAGTTCCTGAGGGCCCTTCCCAAGGCCTCCCCTGAAAGGAAAAGAAAAAGCGAAGAAGAGGTCCGGTACGCAAACAAACTTCTTGAAGAACTCAAGGATAAAATTCCTTCTGGCCTCCCCCTTCGCATCTGCCATAACGATACCAAGCTCAACAATTTCCTCTTTTCTTCAGAAAGCGGGAAGGGTTTATGCCTGGTCGACCTGGATACGCTCATGCCGGGGTATTTGCATTTCGATACGGGGGATGCCATCCGGACCCTGGCAAATCCCAGCCCGGAAGATGAAACGGATCTTGATGCAATCACCTTCGACCTCCAAATGGCCGGAGCTTTTTTACGGGGAATTCGGCAAAGCGGACTGGTCCTGGAAGAGGGTGAAAAGTCCGCCCTCGCCTACGGGGCTGTTCTCATGCCTTTCCTTCACGGATTGAGAGCCCTGACGGATTATCTGGAGGGCGACAGGTACTATAAGGTATCTTTTCCGGAGCAAAACCTGCACAGGTGCCGGAGCCTCTTTGCCATGGTTGACAAAACCCGTGAAAAACAGGATGCCCTTAAAGCTCTGGTAGATGAGGTCCTTTAATAGAGCTTTCTATTTAAATGCCTGGTGGCCGGTGATATCGGCCCCTGTGATCAGAAGGTGAATGTCATGGGTACCTTCATAGGTGATCACGGATTCGAGGTTCATCATGTGTCTCATGATAGGGTATTCTCCTGTGATCCCCATCCCGCCAAGGACCTGACGGGCTTCCCTGGCGATCTTGATCGCCATTTCCACATTGTTCCTTTTGGCCATGGAGATCTGGGCAGTGGTAGCCTTGCCCTCATTCTTCAACTGGCCGAGCCTGAAAGCCAGTAATTGGGCTTTGGTGATCTCTGTGACCATTTCCGCCAGTTTCTTTTGCTGCAGTTGAGTAGCTGCGATAGGTTTACCGAATTGGACCCGTTCCTTGGCATACCTCAGGGCCGTGTCATAGCAATCCATGGCGGCACCTATGGCACCCCAGGCGATACCGTATCGGGCTGAATCGAGACAGCCCAGAGGAGCACCCAGTCCATTCTTCCCGGGCAACAGGTTCTCTTTGGGGACTTTGACATTGTCAAAAATAAGCTCTCCCGTAGCAGATGCCCTGAGGGACCATTTGTTGTGGGTCTCGGGGGTGGAAAACCCTTCCATACCCCTCTCGACGATCAGGCCATGAATGCGCCCTTCCTCGTTTTTGGCCCAGACGACGGCGATATCCGCAAAAGGTGAATTGGAGATCCAGAGCTTGGCCCCATTCAGTAGAAAATGGTCACCCTTATCTTTAAAATTGGTGGTCATCCCTCCAGGGTTTGAGCCATGGTCGGGTTCGGTTAGCCCAAAACATCCCATGAGTTCTCCAGTGGCAAGCCGCGGCAGGTACTTCTTCCGCTGATCCTCTGTGCCGTAGGCGAAGATGGGGTACATTACCAGAGAGGATTGTACCGAGGCGGTAGACCTAACCCCACTGTCTCCCCTTTCGATCTCCTGCATGATCAGGCCATAGCTGATCTGATCCAGCCCGGCTCCTCCGTATTCTTCAGGAATATAGGGTCCGAATGCGCCGATCTCGGCCAGACCTTTGAGGATCTGTTTGGGAAATTCCGCCTTTTGGGCATATTCCTCAATAATGGGCGAAACGTCGCGTTTTACCCATTGCCTGGCTGCATCCCTTACCAGAAGATGTTCCTCGCTCAGAAGGTCGTCTAATTGATAATAATCAGGAGCTTCAAAAAGGTCGGGCCTCATACGTAAAATTTTCATCAAAGGTACTCAAAGGCCCAGAACAAACCAATGGATAAAAGCAGATATTCAGGGCTGTTTCAGGCTTATTCCTTCCTTCCCTCATTCAGGAATCGAGCCAGGAGGGAATGAAAGTGGTGTACCCCCTTTTCCCTCGAAGGGGAAAACCTGCCGGCCTGATAATATCGGGACCTTATTCCCTTATGTACTCCCTCTACCACTGCTTCGTCTTCCATTTCCACCTTGTCGAGGCCTGTACCCGCCCCTTTGTCGAGTTTGGAATCATCGAAAACGTAGGTATAGAAATTTACCCGGGTCCGCGACATTCCCAGTGGATTCACCAGGTTAACCGAGAGTCCCCAGGGGTAGAAATTGAACATCATATTGGGAAAGACCCAGAAGTAATAGGCCGCCACCTTTTTGCCGTAATCCACATGTTCCTCGGGGAGCTGAAATACCTCATCCGTCCGTTCTGCATATCCAATCTGCAGGTTACAGTGATCAAAGAGCAGTGTTTCGTAGTTGCCGTAGTCCAGCACCTGGTTTAAGTCGTCATGTACAAAAGGGATATGGAACCCTTCGAGGTAATTGTCACAGTACAGCGCCCAATGTGCCTGTATATGGTATTCCTTATCCCGGTCCGGATCTCTTTTGAACTCTTCTAAAGGAAGAAAACCAACACGTTCCTCCATACAGGCAATGACTTCTTGAAAATCAAAAGCAGGGGAGAGCCCCGAGAAGACAAATGGGCCCCAGGTACATACAGGAAAGGAATGCAGGTTGTCGCAGGGCCGGGGAAAGTCGACCGTTTCACTGAATTCCGGCATAAACTCGAATTGTCCGTTGAGACTGAACCTGCGTCCGTGATAACCGCATACCAGTTTTTTATATTTCCCGGGTTTTTCGATCACCAGGTTTCCCCTGTGGGTACAAACATTGCTGAGGCAATGAACCTCTCCATCTCCACTCCGGGTTCGCAACAAAGGTTCGTCTAAAAAACCGGGGAGGAGTAAGGATGGAATCGCACTGCCTTTCTCAATTAGCCCTAAGTCGTCTCCCACCCATTGCCAGGACCTGTAAAAAATGTGATCCTTTAGGGCCTGAAAGATCTCTGGATCCCGGTAGAATCCGGAAGGCAGGGTGCTGGCTTTGCGTATGTCCGGATCGATAAAGAATTTTGGGATCACAGCCCTTGAATTTTGTACTTTTAAAAATATGAATTTCTTTCCTACTATCATCAGCCCATGAATGATAAACCAAGAGGGGGTAAACTAGGGGTCTGGATGGCCACTTCCCTGGTGATTGGAAACATGATTGGTGCCGGGATCTTCCTAATGCCTTCCGCCCTTGCGGAATTCGGGGGGATCAGTATTCTGGGCTGGCTGGCATCTTCCGTGGGAGCTCTGTTACTCGCCCTGGTCTTCAGCCGGTTGAGCATCATGGTTAGGAACAATAGCGGCGGGCCTTACGCCTTTGCCAAAGTAGGGTTCGGACATTATGTCGGTTTCCTGGTCGCGTGGGGATACTGGATCGCTGTGTGGACAGCCATAGCTGCTCTGGCAATCGCCTTTGTAAGTGCACTGAGCATTTTTTTTCCAGTCCTGAACCACAATTCCCTGGCTTCCCTCGGTACAGGACTTTTTGCTATTTGGTTCCTGACCTATGTAAATTCCAGGGGTATAAGATCCTCAGGAAAAATGCAGGTCTTGACCACCCTTTTAAAACTAGCCCCTATCTTACTTATTATACTTGGAGGGTTTTTCTTTTTCAGGGCAGAGAACTTCATTCCCTTTAACGCAAGTGAAACATCTTCCTTCAATGCGATCGCCATTACGGGAACCATGACGCTATACGCCTTTTTAGGGCTGGAATGTGCTACGATACCATCAGACAATGTCAGGAATCCGGAAAAAACGATTCCCAGAGCTACCCTCCTGGGTACCTTGATCACCACCGTCATCTATATTCTGGGAACCGCAGTCGTCATGGGTATAGTCCCCCTGGAACGACTGATCGTTTCTCCGGCCCCTTTTGCGGATGCGATGAAGGTCATGACGGGTAATACCGGGAGTTATATCGTGGCAGGAGGGGCTGCCATTGCGGCTTTCGGAGCGCTGAACGGATGGATACTAATACAGAGTCAGCTTGCAAGAGCCATCTCACAGGACGGCCTTTTCCCCAGGATCTTTCAAAAGCTCAATTCACGAGGAGTACCCTTACCTGGTATCATCATCGGCAGCATATTGAGTTCTTTGGTCATGGGGATGAATTATACGGAAGGGCTAGTTGAACAATTCAAATTTATTATCCTCCTTTCCACTCTGTGTACCCTTGTACCTTATTTATTCTCGGCCGCTGCCTATGTGGCCATCTCCCTGGATAGGGGAAAATCAAAAAAACCGGGGAAAGGGATATTTGTCCTGGGCGGACTCACCTTCGCCTATTCCATGTGGGCCATCTTCGGGGCCGGACAAGAGGCAGTATTCTGGGGTTTTATCCTCTTGCTATGCGGGACCCCTTTTTACGTCTGGTTGAAATGGAGAAATAAGCCGGGAGAATGAACGAAACTTTTACAAGCCATTCAGAATATTTACCCCTGTATGAGGTGCTTGTCATGCGCGCAACCGAGGCTTTTGGCAACGATGCGAAATTGGAAGCCGAATGGAGAAGGCTGAACTATACCGGAAAACCCGATATCACTTTGGCCTCTACCGAATACGATGAATTCCTCAAGGCACTTACAACATCAGGTGCCGACCTGCATTTTATACCGGTCGACCCTTCCCTTTCCCTCGATGCGATGTATTGCCGGGATGCGAGCATCATCACGGATAAAGGTGCTATCCTATGCCATATGGGCAAGGAACAAAGGAGGGGAGAGCCCACCATCCATCGCAGGGTATATGAATCACTGGGCATCCCCATTCTGGGGGTGATCGAATCCCCGGGTACACTCGAAGGGGGAGACACTGCCTGGCTGGATCCCCGGACCCTGGCCGTTGGGCACAGCTATCGCACTAATACATCCGGGATCGAGCAGCTTGGTTCCCTCCTTTCTCCTCTGGGAGTGGAGGTAGTCATTGTATCCCTGCCTCATTTTCGGGGGCCTTCGGATGTATTCCATCTAATGTCCATCCTGAGTCCGATCGACAAAGATCTGGCCGCTATTTACTCCCCCCTGATGCCGATTGTCTTTCGGGAACTCCTCCTGGATAGAGGATTTCATTTAGTGGAAGTCCCCGAATCGGAATTTGACAGCCTGGGCTGTAATATCCTGGCGACCGGACCCCGCCGGTGCTTGATGGCAGAAGGGAACCCGATCACCGAAGCAGCTTTACGGAAGGCTGGCTGCCAAGTTACCACCTATAAGGGAACAGAGATCAGTGTGAAGGGAGGGGGCGGACCAACCTGCCTCACCAGGCCACTGAGAAGGAGGTTGTGAGCTACATCTTCAGATAGAAATCCCTGCAAAGTGCCATGTATTCCGGTGTGTACTGATGTCGTTTCAATTCTATCACCAGTTCATCTTCAACCACCTCGCTCGCAGCTCTGGAAAAGGCAAGCAAACTCCGTTTATATGACGAATCAGGAGTGCCTTTAACACGAGTAACACTGACCAGACCAAGACCGGCCTGCTCTGCTTTTTTTATGAATTGAATTTCGGAGCGGTATGGGATTATAGTCGTGAAAAGTCCGCTTTCCGAAAGGAGACCTTCCACCCCTGCTATCAATTCGTCGAAGGGCAAAAAGACATTCTGCCTTGCTTTCTTCCTGGCATGGGTGCCAGAAGGAACTTCTTCAATATGGAAGGGAGGATTGGAGGCGATGAGTTCATAGCGCTCTTCCACGGATTCGGTCATTTCATCAAGCCCTGCGTGGTAGCAGAAAAGGCGATCTGCCCATGGGGATGCCTCAAAATTTTTTACACACTGTTCGTAGGCATCTGCATCTATTTCGATGGCATCGATAGTGGCAGCGTCCGTTCGTTGTGCCAGCATCAGAGCGATAAGTCCTGTTCCGGCTCCTATATCCAGGATAGATTCCGGCCTGTGAGCGATGGGTGTCCACGCCCCCAGTAGAACCCCGTCTGTACCCACCTTCATGGCGCAACGATCCTGGTATATCTCAAATTGCTTAAAGCGAAAAGGCCTGTTGTTAGAGGGTTCCTGATTCATACCTAATGGAAAGGGTTACTCATCCAGGTAGAGGGAGACCAGACCTTCCGGCGTGGTCACGTAAATGATTTTTTCAGTGCGGTCTAATCGGGTAATGATCTCATCGTTGATGGGGATCAGGAGTTGCTTACCGTCCTTTTCAGCGACAAATAGAGCCTGGGCAGCGGAGTCATTGACAGAAATGATCCTGCCGATGTCTCCATAATGTGCATCCACCAGGGAAAAACCGATGACCTCATGGTAGTAAAAGCGTTTTCCGTCCAGCCTGGGCAACAGATCTAAGGGCAAGTAGACCCCGGAACCCATGATCTTGTCTGCTCCCGCTTCATCAGAAATTTCTTCGAAACGCACACGCAGGAGGTTTGACCTGTGCAGTCGGCTGTCTTCAATAAAAAATGGAACCAGGCTATTTCCCAGGGAAATGAACACTGATTCCATATTTTCGTAAATCTCGGGTTCGTCGGTGTCCAGTTTGATCAACACCTCCCCTTTAAAACTGTACTTTGAAACGATCTTGCCCAGGTAGAAACACTCTTCCTTACGCATGGATCGATATCCCATTATTCCTTATCTGCAGATGGTTTTGATTCCTCTTCCTCAGCGGGGGTCTCTTCAGCTTTGACCTCAGGAGCTTCCTCAGCAGGAGCCTCAGCTGCTTCTTCAGCTACGGAATCCTCAGGGGAGGGGGCATTTTCCAGGGCAGCTACCTCTTCTTCTGCAGCCACCTCTTCAGGAGCTTCAGGAAGTTCTGCTTCCGCTGCTGCCTGGGCCCTTTTCTCGGATACTTCTTTTTCTGCTTCCAGTGCTTTCTTTTTGGCTTCAGCCTGTGCCTTGCTGAGATTTTCCTCTTTCTTGGCAACTTTCTGGGCTTTTTCCTCTAACCAGGCCTGAAATTTTTTCTCGGCCTCCTCTTCTGTCATGGCGCCTTTGCGTACACCTCCCATGAGGTGATGCTTCAATAAGACACCTTTATACGAAAGAATCCTCCTGGCAGTCTCTGACGGCTGGGCACCGTTGTTCAACCACTGAACGGAGTTGTCAACATTTACTTCTATGGTTGCAGGATTGGTGTTTGGGTTGTAGATTCCCAGTTTTTCAAGGAATTTACCATCCCTTTTTGCACGGCTGTCCGCGGCTACGATCCAGTAAAAAGGCTTTCCTTTTTTTCCGTGTCTCTGAAGTCTAATTTTAACAGGCATATCACATTAATTTTGCAGGGTACCCGACCCTCGGTTATTAATTCTTTACTCCTTATCCTTAAAGAGCGTGCAAATATACACTTTCTAATGATTGCGACAACAAGAGGGACTGATGTTTTTTCAATTACTATGTCTTCTGGAAGGCCCTTTAACACTTTTTAAGAAAAACCGTTAAATCTTCATTAAAGTGCTTTATAAATTTGCGTAACTGTCTGATTATTATATATTTATAGTAGTCGTTGAAAGTCAGCGACGGTACGAATTTTAAATGACGATTGATTAATGAAGTATTCTGAAAAAATTTCAAATAAGTTAAACGATTTACTAACACTGACATATGATGCTAGAAGGGGATATACCCTGGCCGCGGAAAAAGTAGATAATTCTGCGATAGAAAAATTCCTCAGAGAAAAAGCAGATCAACGGCAAACCTTCGCCAAGGAACTCAAGTCAGAGATCCTCACCTACGGAAATTTACCCGAAGATAGCGGAAGCATCAAAGGAGATTTTCACAGGGCGTGGATGAATTTCCTCTCAACCGTAAGCTCCAATGAAGAAGAAAAAATGTTGGATGAAGTCAAGCGAGGAGAGAAAAAAATTCTTAAAGCCTACATGGATATTCTGGAAAACAAAGAATGGATCTTACCGAATTCCACGAGGGATTTGCTGACCAAGCAGCACAGTGCCATTAAGAAAGCGCTGGAAACTTCCAGAATGTTTGAGGAAGTAGTATCCTAATCGCTTAATTCACCCAAATCGAAAATCCGGCATTAGCCGGATTTTTTTTTCGTTGATAACTCCTAAAAAGTACGTTTTTTTTAGCCTGTGCAAATCTGTATTTTTAGCCCTTTGGTTCACTCTCCTAAAAGATCTTTATGTACTTAGTTTTTGATACCGAAACCACCGGTTTACCCAAGCGATGGAACGCTCCCATTTCAGATGTGGACAACTGGCCAAGATGTGTACAGCTAGCCTGGCAACTCCACGATGAAATGGGAAACCTCCTCGAGCAACGGGACCTCCTGATAAAGCCGGACGGTTTTGATATCCCCTTTGATGCAGAGCAAATACATGGGATCTCGACGGAATTAGCAACCGAGGAGGGGGTGCCCCTACAGGAAGCCCTGGAAGCGTTCCAAAGCGCCCTCGAAAAATCCACATTTCTTGTTGGGCAAAACGTAGGCTTCGACATCAATATTACTGGTGCCGAACTATACCGGGCCGGTATGAATACCGAACTCACTGCACTCCCTGTGCTCGATACCTGTACTGAAGACACGGCAGAATTGTGCCAGATCCCCGGAGGTCGGGGTGGAAAATTCAAACTGCCTACCCTTACGGAATTGCACGATTACCTCTTTCAGGAGCCCTTTGCGGAAGCGCACAACGCTTCGGCGGATGTTGAGGCAACAGCCCGCTGCTTCTTTGAGCTAGTTCGAAGGAGGGCGTATTCCGCCCAGGCCTTAAAGGTACAGCCGGACTATTTCAAGCGATTTGAGGAAAAAAACCCGGACCCTATTCAACCTCTTGGAATCTCACATCGAAATCTGAAGGAGGCCTCAGAGGCTCTGCAGGCTGAACAGGAAGACGCCCCGGAGATATCCAGAGAAGAGATCAAGGCCAACCTGAGGAGTCTGGAAGATACTCCTTTTGTCCACCTCCACAACCATTCACAATTCTCCGTACTCCAATCCACCATTAAGATCAAGGACCTGGTAGCCGCTGCAGCCGAGTACAAAATGCCGGCCGTGGCCCTTACTGATCACGCCAATATGATGGGTGCCTTCCACTTTGTAAAGGAGGTCAAGGCCTATAATGCCGGAATTGAAAGTCGGAAGACCAAGGCCGAGGAGGCAGGTGAGAGCTTTGACGAAAAGCCCATCTTGCCTATCCTTGGTTGCGAATTCTTTGTCTGTGAAGATCACAAGAACAAAAACCAGAAAGATTACGGATACCAGGTGGTTTTCCTGGCAAAAAATAAAAGGGGTTATCACAACCTCGCTAAGATGGCCTCCCTCGCCTATACCGATGGCTTTTATTATGTACCCCGGATCGACCGGGATATCGTGGCCCGCTATAAAGAAGATCTCATAGTGCTCAGCGGCAACCTCTATGGGGAGGTCCCCTCCAAGATCCTGAACACAGGAGAAAAGCAAGCTGAAGAAGCACTGCAGTGGTGGCACGATATGTTCGGCCCCGATTTCTACATCGAACTCATGCGGCATGAACAGGAAGACGAGAACAGGGCTAACCCCGTACTGCTCGCCCTTGCCCGGAAGTACAACATCAAGGTGGTGGCCACGAACAACACCTATTACTGTAAAAAAGAAGAAGCAGAAGCACATGATATTTTGTTATGTGTCAAGGACGGGGAAAAACAAACCACACCTATAGGCCGCGGACGAGGATACCGTTACGGCCTCCCTAACCAGGAGTATTATTTTAAATCTTCTGAAGAGATGAAAGCCCTCTTCAAAGATATTCCGGAGGCCATTTCCAACATTCAGGAGGTCGTGGACAAGATTGAGACCTATGATCTGGCCCGGGAAGTCCTGCTTCCCAAATTCGAGATCCCTGAGGAGTTTCGCGTGGCCGAAGATGAAACAGACGGTGGTAAACGGGGAGAGAACGCATATCTGCGACATATAACCTATGAGGGAGCCAGGGAAAGGTATGGAGACCTCACCCCAGAGATCGGGGAGCGCATTGATTTTGAGCTGGAAACCATAGAGAATTCGGGATACCCCGGATATTTTCTGATCGTGGAAGACTTTATACGGGAAGCGAGAAACATGGGGGTCTCCGTGGGCCCCGGACGGGGGTCCGCCGCCGGATCTGTCGTTGCTTACTGCCTGAAGATCACCAATATCGACCCCTTGAAATACAATCTTCTTTTCGAGCGATTCCTGAATCCAGACAGGGTTTCTATGCCTGATATTGATATCGACTTCGACGACGAGGGCCGGGGCAAGGTCATGGACTACGTGATCGGAAAATACGGGGCCAACCAGGTAGCTCAGATCATCACTTATGGTACCATGGCAGCCAAATCTTCCATCCGGGATACAGCCCGAGTCCTGGACCTCCCCCTGCCCGATGCGGACAGGATTGCCAAGCTCATCCCGAACATGTCCAAGCTCGGGAAGATCTTCGGGGTCCCTGAGGAAGACCTGAAAAAGAAGTTCCGGTCAGACGATATGGAGAAGATCAATCAGCTGCTGAACATCTCTGAAGGGGACGATCTGGAGGCCCAAACGGTAAACATGGCCAGGGTGCTGGAAGGTTCGCTCAGAAATACGGGCATCCATGCCTGCGGAGTGATCATCACCCCCGATGATATTACGAATTTTGTTCCCGTGGCTACCGCCAAGGACTCAGATCTCTACGTCACCCAGTTCGACAACTCCGTGGTAGAGAGCGCAGGCCTTCTCAAAATGGACTTCCTCGGCTTAAAAACACTGACCCTGATCAAGGACACGGTCAAGATCGTCAAAGCAAAGCATGGTGTAGAACTGGTGCCGGATGAGTTCCCACTGGACGATAAAAAGACCTACGAACTCTTCCAGAGGGGCGATACAGTGGGGATTTTCCAATACGAATCTCCCGGGATGCAAAAACATCTCAAGGAACTGAAACCCACGGTCTTTGACGACCTCATCGCCATGAATGCCCTTTACCGCCCGGGGCCGATGGAGTATATCCCTAGTTTTATCGCCCGAAAGCACGGGAAGGAAGAGATCACCTATGATCTCCCCGAAATGGAGGAATTCCTGATGGACACCTATGGCATCACCGTTTACCAGGAACAGGTAATGTTATTGTCCCAGAAGCTTGCAGGATTCTCAAAGGGCGAAGCTGACATTCTCAGGAAAGCCATGGGTAAAAAGATCTTTACCCTCCTGCAGAAACTCAAACCCCAGTTCCTTGACGGAGGAGAAAGGAATGGGCATCCGCGGGAGGTTTTGGAAAAGATCTGGAAAGACTGGGAGGCCTTCGCTTCCTATGCCTTTAACAAGAGTCATTCCACCTGCTACGCATACATCGCCTATCAGACAGCATACCTCAAAGCGCACTACCCTGCGGAGTACATGGCGGCTGTGCTCTCGAACAATATGAACGACATCAAACAGGTGACATTCTTCATGGAAGAGTGCAAACGGATGGGGCTTGAGGTCCTTGGGCCTGATGTCAACGAATCTTATTACAAGTTTGCCGTCAATCGGGAAGGGGCTGTTCGCTTTGGAATGGGCGCGATCAAAGGAGTGGGTCGTTCCGCGGTACAGACCATTGTGGAGGAGCGAAAGGCCAACGGACCTTATCGTTCTGTATTTGACATGGCAAAACGCATAGATCTCAGAGCTGCTAATAAAAAGGCTTTTGAAAACCTTGCTCTGGCCGGAGGGTTCGATTCCTTTGGCGATACCCACAGGGCACAGTATTTCCATATGGAAGGAGAAGGCATCACCTTCCTGGAAAAGGTGATGCGATATGGAGCCCGATACCAGGAGAACGAGAATTCTGCCCAGGTAAGCCTTTTCGGAGATGCTAGCGAGGTCCAGATCCCGGAACCGGTTGTCCCACCGTGCACAGAATGGGGAACTATGGAAAAACTCCGGCGGGAAAAGGAGGTGGTTGGAATATACATCTCCGGCCATCCCCTGGACGATTTTAAAGCGGAAATCAAGGCATTTGCCAATGCCAATGTAAGCTTCTTCCATCACCTGGAAGACCAGATCAATCGCGAACTGAGTTTTGCAGGGGTCATCACAGATGTGCAGCACCGGGTATCCCGAAATGGTAAGGGATGGGCCCTGTTTACAATGGAGGATTATACGGATTCCTTCGAATTCCGGATCTTCGGGGAGGAGTACTTGAAATACAGGCATTTTTTAATGATCAATTCCTTTGTTTTCATCAAGGTCTTCATTAGGGAAGGCTGGGTGAACCGAGATACAGGAAAAAAAGGAGAACCCAGGCTGCAATACAACCAATTCCTTTTACTGCAGGATGTCATGGAAAATTACGCCAGAAAACTCACGATCAAACTGGATATAGATCAGCTTCAGGAAGAGCGGATCCGCGAATTGAAAGACACTCTTCGTTCGCATAAGGGTAAACAACCCCTGCACTTCACGGTCTACGAGTTACAGGAGGAAATAAAGGTCACCCTTTCTAGCAGAAAACAAAAGGTACAAATCAGCAGTGAACTGTTGTCTACCCTGGAGAATAAGGAAGTCCACTATAAACTCAATTGATAGCCTCAGGTAATGGCATCATAGGGAAAACGAATCTGTATGTTGTAAGTAAAAAGGGGTTAATTTGACTAAATTTGCGTAATCTTAAAACAGAATATTATGGCATTAGAAATAACTGACGCAACTTTTGACGAAGTAGTATTGAAGAGTGACAAACCTGTAGTGGTCGATTTTTGGGCTGCCTGGTGTGGTCCCTGCCGCATGGTTGGACCAATCATCGAAGAGGTTAGTGATGAATACGAAGGCAAGGCTGTTGTAGGAAAGGTCGATGTAGACAGCAATCAGGAATATGCCGCTAAATACGGGGTGAGAAACATCCCCACAGTATTGGTCTTCAAAGGAGGAGAGATCGTTAGCAGGCAAGTGGGTGTATCTCCTAAAAAAGTATATACAGACGCTATTGACGCAGCACTTTAAGCAGTCAGAATAAAGTCTAGAAGCCCGGTGAATCTTCCGGGCTTTTTTTATATCCATAGGACAACGAGAAATCGCTTTTTATACCCCTTATCCGTATCTTCGAAATATGGATCTTCAACAGGAACTGGAACAAAGCGGACTCTTTCAAAACCTTGAACTACTCGCAAGGCAGGTAGTAGAGGGGTTTATCAGCGGGATCCATAAAAGTCCCTTCCACGGATTTTCCGCTGAATTCGCAGAGCACAAGATCTACAACACCGGTGAGAGCACTAAACACATAGACTGGAAGCTTTTCGGGAAAACAGACAAACTCTACACCAAGAGGTATGAGGAGGAGACCAACCTCAGGTGTCATATGATCCTGGATAATTCGGCCTCCATGTACTACCCCGAAGTGAAAAAACTAGGGCTGGATAACCTCAACAAAATCGGTTTTGGAGTCCTGGCCGTTGCCGCCTTGATGAACATCCTGAAAAGGCAGAGGGATGCCGTCGGACTGAGTATCTATTCGGATACCTATTCCCACTACTCCCCCGAAAAAGGGAGTGAAAGGCACAATCAGATGTTACTTGCAAGACTCAACGAAGTCAGCACCATGAGAAGTACCGGCAGTGGGACAAAGACCTATACCTACCTTCACCAGATCGCTGAGAAACTCAAAAGGCGCAGTCTGGTATTCCTCTTCACCGATATGTTCCAGACCGAAGCGGAGGACGAGCAGCTTTTCGATGCCTTGAGGCATCTGAAGTTCAATAAACACGAAGTGGTCATCTTCCACTTGCTCGACAAGGAAACAGAGCTGTCCTTTAATTTTGAGAACACCCCCAAACGCTATAAAGATGTGGAGACCGGCATGCATATCGACCTCTTCGCCGACTCGATAAAAGAGGCTTATGAAGAGGAGGTCCGGGCTTTTATGGAGTCTTTAAAACTGACTTGTGCCAAGTACAAGATCAAATATGTCCCAGTAGACATCAGGGAATCCTTTGCAAAGGTTCTCAATACCTTTATGATTGAAAGGCAGGCCTTTGGGTAGGTTTTTATTTTGCATAAATTGTTTGTGTAATTCCAGAAGGGACGTATATTTGCATCCTCCTAAATGCCTTATCGCTTTGGGACTAAAACACAGGCTTTTTTAAGGCCGTTGCAGCAAGATTTGAACCTGACTGTCGTCAGGGTCTCATCAAAAAGAGATAAAATCATTGGTCTGGTAGTTCAGTTGGTTAGAATACCTGCCTGTCACGCAGGGGGTCGCGGGTTCGAGTCCCGTCCAGACCGCAGCAAAGTAGAGTCCTTCACACTAACGTGCGAGGGACTTTTTCATTTGAGAGCATTTAGGTTTACTTAAGCATGCAGCCAAATGAAAAAGTACCGATGGTTTCGAAAAAACCAGAAGGACTCACTTTGCTACGAGGCCACCCCCTTTGGGCCGTTTTCCGAACTCGGTGAGGAAAACAATCCCGTCAATCGGAAATTCCAAATTCCAACTTTACAAGTACCAGTCGGAAGGGCTCGGGCACGCTTCTCTGCAGGGCCACCCAATGGGAGGATTCCCGAACAACGTGAGGGAATCAATCCCGTCAATGGGAAATTCCAATTGAAAAAGTACCGATAGTTTCGAAAAAACCAGAAGGACTCACTTTTTGCTGCAAGGCCACCCTTTTGGGCCGTTTTCCGAACTCGGTGAGGAAAACAATCCCGTCAAAGGGAAATTCCGAACTACAAATTCCAATTGTACTAGGAAAAGCGGAGAAATAAAAAAGACT
>CBDTYM010000039.1:0-18557 GCA_965364605.1 uncultured Muriicola sp. | reverse complement strand
GTAATTGAAAATATCCGTGAGCTGTTTTCGGACCAGCAGAGGGTGGGCGAGAGAACCAAGGGCACCTAGCGGCAATTTATAGTCGATGATGTCCTCCATTTCTACTCCTTCAGTCACCTCATGTATAAAATGCTTATGATGCCACAGGGCATAAGGTCCAAAGCGTTGCTCGTCCACGAAGTAGGAACCCTTCTCTACATGAGTGATCTCGGTGACCCACTTTGTGGTGTAACCGGGAAAAGGACGGACCCGGTATTGAATGATCTGGCCTGCAAACATCGGGCGGTCTGCGCCGCAGAGGATCTCAAATCCCATTTTAGGGGGTGTGATAACCTTCAGGTTTGCCGGGTCTGAGAGAAACTCCCAGGCGGTTTGTCGGGTAATCGGCAATTTTTGCCTGGCCGTAAGGCGGTACATGCTCATCCACTGACTTTTAACAAAAATAGGATTAATATTGTTTAATGTAAAGTCAACATTGTTAAACAAATAGTAAAGTTAGTGACTGTTTTACCTTCTATTTCCAGTTTTGATCCCTTTCTCTACAGGTTGATGGTATGGTATTTTCTAACTGGCATTCTGGCGAATTATCCCTAACTTTGAGAGAACCTAAAATCCGACGAAATATGAAAAAATTAATTGTTAATGCACTGGCGATTCTGACAGCTATTCCCCTGATAGCTCAGATCCAGTCGCCCCAGCCAAGTCCTTCCTCTAAATTGATGCAGAAGGTTGGATTGACCGACGTTACCGTTGAATATTCCAGACCCTCCATGAGGGGCCGGACTATCATGGGAAACCTGGTACCTTTTGACAAGCTCTGGAGAACAGGGGCCAACCAGAACACCATGATCTCGTTCTCTACGGCTGCTACCATAGGGGGGCAGACTTTAGAACCCGGGACCTATGCGATCTTCACGAAACCCGGTGCCACCAGCTGGGATGTGCATTTTTACACAGACACCAATAATTGGGGAACGCCCCAGGAATGGGATGAAAGCAAGGTAGCAGCAACCTATACCGCAGAGGTCATGTCCATGGAAATGCCTGTGGAGACCTTTACCATTACCCTGGATGATCTTCACAACAGCGGTGCTACTCTGGGAATGATGTGGGAAAATACTTACGTCGGTGTACCCTTTACCGTACCTGCCAAGGAGATGACTATGAAAAGCATCGAAGCTGTTATGAACGGGCCCTCACCTAATGACTATTTTGCTGCCGCTTCCTTTTATTTCCAGGAAGGAGAAGACCTTGCTCAAGCCAAGAAATGGATAGACAAGGCAGTAGCCATGAACGGTGACGCTTTCTGGATGATGAGGCTTCAATCGCTAATCTACGCCAAAATGGGAGATAAGAAGGGGGCTATTGAAGCTGCAAAAAAATCCCTCGCCGTCGCTAAAGCTGCTAACAACGCGGACTACGTCAAAATGAATGAGGATTCCCTCAGAGAATGGGGAGCTATGTAATTTAGGCACAACTTAAGTTAAAACCCTTGCTCCGGCAGGGGTTTTTTATATTTCAACCGGCTGGTTTTTCAGGATCCGGTCAAAACCTTCCAGGATCATGGCCAGCAGGATCACCAGGGTACAGCCAAAAGCATTGAGCCATAGGTAGGACATCCAGTCGCCCGAAAATCCGAAGATGACCACGATCTGAGTGATGATGGCCGCTACAAAAACCGCATTTCCCTTGACGAACTTGAAAAAGAAGGCCAGTAGGAAAATACCCAGTACATTGCCATAGAAGATTGAGCCGATGATGTTGACCAGCTGGATCAGATTGTCGAAGAGATCGGCAACTCCAGCGATCACAATGGCAATGATTCCCCAAATAAGGGTAAATCCCTTCGAGGCCAGTAAGTAATGCTTAGGGTTGAGCTCTGTGGAGCGGTTGCGTTTGTAGAGATCCAGGGCGGTAATGGTACCCAGGGCGTTCAATTCCGAAGCGGTAGATGACATGGCCGCCGACAGGATCACAGCCAGTAAGAGACCTATAAGGCCCTTGGGGAGGTTGTTAAGGATAAAATGTATAAATACATAATCCTTGTCATTGGTCTCCACCAGGTTATCTGCCTGTGAGATCAGCAATTTTGCCTTTTCCCGGTTGACCTTCTCTTTTTGATTTGCTGCCAGTATGTGTTGCTTGGCTTCCACAGTGGCAGCGTATTCTTTCAGTTTCAGGGCCGCGTAGAATTCGTCCTGTGCCATCATTTTTTCCGTCTCGATCTCCTCATGACGTTTTTCCAGTTCCCTGTAATCCTCCGCATACTCCGAATTTTCAACAGCAATGCGTGCGGCCGGGTTAAAATTCAGAGGGGAATGATGGTACTGGTAAAAAACGAAGACCATAACACCTACCAAAAGGATAAAAAATTGCATAGGGATCTTCAGGAGTCCGTTGAAGACAAGGCCAAGCTGACTCTCACGAATGGATTTACCCGAAAGATACCGTTGTACCTGACTCTGGTCGGTTCCAAAATAGGCCATGGCCAGGAAGAATCCCCCGGTGATTCCGCTCCAGAAGGTATACCGGCTGGAGGTGTTCAGATCGAAATCCAAGATATTCAGTTTCTCACTCGCGCCCGCAACTTTCAGGGCATTGCCGAAAGACAATTCGGGAGGAAGGGCACCCAGAATAAAGAAAAAGGCGATGAACATTCCCGTCATAATGATGATCATCTGTTGCTTTTGGGTGACACTAACCGCCTTGGTACCACCGGAAACCGTGTAGATGATCACCAGAATTCCGATAATGATGTTTAGGGTCAGAAGGTCCCAGCCCAGGACGGCAGAGAGAATAATGGACGGGGCATAAATGGTTATACCTGCAGCGAGTCCCCTTTGGATGAGGAAAAGAATGGCAGCCAGTGACCTGGTTTTTAGGTCGAACCGCTTTTCCAGGAATTCATAGGCCGTGAAAACTTTCAACTTATGATAAATGGGCACGAAGACCATACAGATCACGATCATGGCCAGAGGGAGGCCGAAGTAGAATTGTACAAAACCCATCCCGTCGTGAAAAGCCTGCCCGGGTGTAGATAAAAAGGTGATCGCACTGGCCTGGGTGGCCATTACCGAGAGCCCTATGGTCCACCACCTTGCCTGGTTCCCGGCGAGGACATAATCACTGACATCCTTGCTGCCACGGGTTCTCCAAACCCCATAGATCACGATGAAGAGCAGGGTGCCTGAGAGTACGAACCAATCCAGATTCCCCATTTGTCAGGCGTTTGAGATCATGATGAAATAGAATACCAGGATGTAAATGACATTCAGGATGATGACCAGAGAATACTCCCTTTTCCACTTTTTGATTTCTTCCATTACTTCCCCTTTACCCGGATTTGCTGCTGGAGTTTGGCCTTGTTCTGGGACAGCATATTGGCGAATAGTTTATAGGCCCCCGGAACTCCCGCAGGTAATTCCCTGAAAAAACTCAGCCCGGTATAAATGTACGTCCCTTTTCCATAGGAGGCAATCAAAAGGCTGCCTTCTTTTGGAGATTCCCCTTCGTCTGCCATGGATAGGACTGGTGTAAAGGATTTGTCCCAGCTGTCCGGAAAGTAGAGTCCGCGTTCCTGAACCCAGCCATCGAAGTCGGATTGGGTAACCAGATTAGGGAAGGTCATCAGGGGATGGTCTGGCGCCTTGATCTCCACCGGGGCGTCTTCTTCCGTGACCCGGTCCCTGGATATGTGAATAGGGTAGGGGGCCAGATTGTCAAAATCAAACCCACTTCTGCCAGAAGTGTTGTACTGTACGATGAGGTTGCCTCCGTTCTTGACATAATCAAGCAAGGCTTCCTGTTTAAACTTTAATTCGTCCACAACGTTATAGGCCCTTATTCCAACCACGATTGCATCGAAGTCTTTTAAGGAGCCCATTTGTATTTCGGTGGGATCCAGGTCGTGCACCACATAACCGATCTGTTTAAGGCTTCCAGGAATTTCATCTCCGGCCCCCATGATGTATCCAATATTCTGGCCCGACTTTTCAATATCGAGTCGAACAACCTTGGTCTCTGCTGGCAGCAAAACCTGCTGGGTGGGTATATGGTCATAGTCAATGGTCACCAGTTCCTTGGTAAGCGAGTTCTCTCCCAGCCTAAGAACGGGGGATACGATCCCTTCACTTTGCTTTTCAGGGGGTGTCACCATAAAGGAATAGATCATTTCTTGTCCATTGACCTTCAGACTTACCGGGTACTGCATGGTATCTACATGCCAGCCTGCCGGAACACTGAGGCCGATACTTCCTTCCAAATTGTCCCTGAGTGCCTTAACGCGCACGTCTATCTGTTTTGGCGCAGGTTCAGAAAAGACCAGCACCTTGTCGCGAATGGAAATGGATGCAGGAGGGAGCACATTAAACGGACTGTAGAGCTCACCCTTATCCGGGCGGGAATATCGGTAGATCACGGGCCTTGTAAATTCCATGGCAACGCCATTCACCTCTAAAAAGAAACTAGCTTCGAAGGCAGGCGGGCTTTCGGGCTTACCGATCAGCTGAAAATCATCTACGCGATACATCCCCAAACTCCCTTTTTTATCGAGCCAGTAAGGACTCGTATAGGATGTACTTTCCGGGATATCAATGGGAATGACGAGATTTTGTTTCTGGTTATTACCAAGCGGTAGTTCAGGACTTAGACCTGCGACCTGTCCGATGTTCACTGTTTTGAGAAGGATGTTGGCTTCACTTCTATTGACGGCCTCTACCTCTATCTCTGTAGTGTTCCCGGGGTTGGAATACGCTGATGCGGCAGAAGCCTCGAGGTAAAGACCGGTGATATTTGCGATCAGTTCCTTTAATTCTGCGAGCTTGATCTTTTTCCAGTGATCGTCCTTGACATTTTTTAGCAAGTCATAGGCCTCAAGCAACTCATTCAGATGACTGGAGGGGTCCTTGAAATTGAAATTTTCTTCCACTGCATGGAGGATCTTCCCTATAGCCTCACCACCCTCAATACGGGACCAGGATGTATCTACGCCTTCGAAGAGGTCGGAAGGATTTTTCTCTGGCATATCGCCTTTAAGGAGTTCAATGTATTCCTTCTCTTCCCCCCGGGAAGTCAGCCTTCCAAATCCCTGGCACCTGTGCTGGCTGCTGGCGATGGAGGCGATCTCATTGTTAGACATCCCAAGCATGGGGAAATAGACCCCTGTGTTGAGTTCGATAAGTCTCGACTTGTCGGCTTTTTCGAAGTTTTCCTGACTGCCATAAAACCACCAGGAAGTGTTGAAAAAGAGGCGTTTGGGTTTCCAGGTTTCTAGTGATGAAAAGTGTTCAGGATAGGCCTTGGGATCTGAGGCCAGATCGAAGGCTTCTACACTGAGCATGGCAGAGGAGGTGTGGTGACCATGAGTTGAACCCGGGGTTCGGTGGTCGAAGCGGTTGATGATCACATCGGGCTTAAATTCCCGGATAAGATGGACCACATCGCCCAGGACGGACTCTTTGTCCCATATTTTGAGAGTCTCATCAGGATGTTTGGAATAACCGAAGTCATTGGCCCGGGTAAAGAACTGTTCCCCCCCGTCCACTCGCCTGGCGGCAAGAAGCTCCTGTGTTCGAAGGACTCCCAGGAGTTCCCGTAACTCTGGCCCTATGAGGTTTTGCCCCCCGTCACCCCGAGTTATGGATAAATACGCCGTACGGGCATGGACCTCATTGGAGAGATAGGAGATCAATCGTGTATTTTCGTCATCCGGATGGGCTGCGATATACATGGCGGAGCCCAAAAAATTGAGTTTTTCCAGGCTGTGATAGATGTCTGTGGAAGAAGGTTTGGCAGGTTCCTGACCAAAATTTACCTGAGTAAATAGTAATAGAAAGACCAGAAACCGAAATCGAAATCCCATAAAATCGGTGTTTAATTCGGTTCGTAAAGATAGAAAGTTATGGGACCTTTGTGGGATTTTTTACGAGTTCTTTAACAGCTCAGACCGCATCACTGCCCTCATTTTCAATAATCTCGTCGGAGATCACACATACTGCTTTTTGCAGCATCAGGTTGTTGGGGTATGTCACCAACTGGCCATTTTCTTTTCTCAGGTGGATGTGATAAGCGCGGATATCCTCGATCACATAAGTACCGGAAGCTTCCAGATCTTTGTCCAGAATCTGAATGCGATCCCCGATTTTAAAGGGAAAGGAAAAGAAAAGGATGATCCCGGCTGTGACATTGCTCAGGATAGACCACTGGGCGAACAAAGCAACTCCGATTACGGCAAAAACAGAGGAGAGTATCAACCCCAGTTCCTTGATATTCACACCCCAGATCAATACCAGGGCAACAATGACCAGGACTGAATATCCAAAGGCCAGATACTTGCCGACCAGTCGGGTTCTCGCCTCATTGAGATCGCTGATATTGCCGACCTTCCTCACGGCTTTGTTGCTGAGGAATCTCAGGATGATGAAAACGAGCAAAGCGATCAGAGATCCTACCAGCTCACTAGAGTGATTGATGATAAAGTTTTCCATGCCTCTTTACAGTCCCAAAGTGTCCCGCAAAGATACATCCTCATTTCCATTTTGGCGCCAGTAAGGCGTTTTTAATGTATTGATCCTGTTGGCACGAGTGGTGAGAACTTCAGCAGATGGGCCAAAGCCGCTGGGGTATGACTCTGACCAGCTCTCGATAGTGTGAGGGAAATCGGATGAGAAACGTATACTCAGTGTCCTTTGGAGTTCGGGATAGGTCAGGGTATAGGTATGTGTTTCCTCACCTTCTTCCATCTCGGCCCTAACCCGATAAGCCTGTACTGGCTTGTGCACCAGCCTCAGATATTCCAGGGACGGGATCATCTCCAGGTCTCCCGTGGGTAAATTGTCCGGTCTGATCCGGAGCCGGGTCCAGATCTCGTTTTCCAGGGACGACTTGTCCAATGCGAAGTCCTGATCACCTTCAGACTCAAAATAGGAGTAGGACTGCACTTCAAAACGGTCCCTGTTGTTAAGCTGCGCATAAACCTGTCCACACCACTCCTGAATGGAAGAGGTCAGCTTGATGGCATGCTGGTTGTCCGCTACCGGGTAGAAGGTACTGCTCATAATGGAGTAGGGATATATCCCGGTCAGGAAGTTCCTGGTGGCATTCAGTTTCAGTACAGATACATTTTCAGGGGACGGCCTGTCTGCCTTTACCTGCTTTTCCGGTACAAAAGGTTCTGTCACGAAGATCAAAGCTGCCTTGCCATCCCTAAGTTCGCCGTACCTTGCCTGCTCAAGTTGGTAGGAAGATATCTCAGCTTCTCCCGCATACCAGTAATCTTTAAATTCTCCGGAAAGAACCGCAGCCGGGTTGCCTTGAGTTTTAACTGGAGCTACCCCGAGTGCGATTTCTTTCTGTTCTTCTGCACAGGAGGCAAAGAAAAGAAAGAAAAGAAAAGGTAAGTAACCTGATCGCAGGTGTATAGGAAATTTCATCGTCAATTTTTGGGCAAAGGTACCCAACCCCATTTACCCCGCCATGGCCATTAACGTTTTGTAAACGATGTGCGTGGGGAGTCCAACGACGTTGGGGTAAGAACCCCGGATCTCCTCAATGCCCACCATGCCTAGCCATTCCTGTATCCCATAGGCCCCAGCTTTGTCAAAGGGCGTAAAATGTTGGGTGTAGTATTGAATTTCCTCTGGTTCCAGGGCACTGAATTTCACCTCAGTGGTACAACTGACCACCCTCTGTTCTTTCAGAGAGGTGAAGCAGACGGAGGTAATAACGTCGTGCCATTTTCCGGAGAGTGTCTCAAGCATACGTGCGGCATCGGCCTCAGAATCGGGTTTGGCAAGGGAAATTCCTTTATGCCATACCACGGTATCAGCCGTGATCAGGATATCCCCGTTCTGAAGGCTTTCTTTTAGGGCATTTGCTTTTAGAAGGGCCAGATAATCGGATATCTGGGCACCTTTCAGGTGTTCGGGATAGGATTCTTCAACCCGGTTTTGTATCACCTGATAGGGCACTCCCATAGCTTTGAGGTACTCCTGCCGCCTTGGCGAAGCAGAGGCCAACAGGATGTGGTGATCCCTTAACTTATTCTGAAGCGGGTTTTCAATCATTGGCGGCACTGAAATTTTGATACCAGTCGCCCCGGACCTTAAGCACCTGTTCAATGACATCCCTTACGCAGCCCTCTCCTCCGCTTTTGTGGGAAATATATTTGCAGATGGCTTTGACCTCGGGGGTGGCATTCTGTGGAGCACAGGGCAATCCTGCTTCCTGCATAGCCGGGATGTCCGGAATGTCGTCCCCCATATAAAGCACCTCCCTTGAATCAATACCGTGTTGCTTCAGGTATTTTTCAAAGATCTCTTTTTTCTCATGAGCCCCGAGAAACACGTCCTGTACACCGAGGCCCATAAGCCTCTTCGTGACCCCGTCGTTCGTGCCCCCGGAAATGATACAGATCCTGTAGCCTTCTTGAATTGCGGTCTTAATGGAGTACCCGTCCTGTACGTTCATTTTCCGCAACAAATCCCCTTCTGTGGTCACGAGGACCATACCGTCGGTAAGGACCCCATCTACGTCAAAGACAAAGGTGGTGATCTGATGTAAAAGGGTCTTATAACTCTTATCCATATGTTTTTTGAATTGATTCACTCAATGTGGAATAGATTGCCTTGAGATCGGTAGAGGTCAGCATATTCATATGCGCTTCCAGGGTCTTTTTATCACCTCTTCGCGCGGGGCCGGTCTGTGCCTCGTAGGGATCTTGCAGCATTACCTTTATGCAACTCTCCCGGATCAATGGCCGCATCAAATCGAAGGAAACCCCATGTTCCTCGCAGATCAGAGAGGAGAGGTAGAACAGGTGGTTGCTGAAATTATTGGCAAAAACAGCCGCCAAATGCAACTGTTTGCGCTGGGCTGAATCAATGCGTTCGACACGACTGGAAACACAATTGGCGAGCTGCCTGAGTAAGACGTAGTCCTCCTCTCGGGAGGCCTCTATGCACATAGGGATATCGGCCATCTTATCAGGGAGTATCCCGCTTAAGGTCTGCAGGGGATACAGCACCCCTCTTCTAATATTTTCCGGAAGCACCTCCATGGCAATACTGCCAGCCGTATGCACCAGGAGGCCATCTGAAATGTTTAACTGCTTCCCGACTTCACCAATGGCTTCATCACTCACTGCGAGGATATATACATCGGCTTGCATCCTGGAACCAAAATCAGATGAAACGGGAACTGACCCCTTGAAATAGCCCAGGGCCTCTTTGTTTCTTCCGAGGACCTGAACGATTTTGATATCGGGTTGATGTGACAGGACATCGAAAAAGAACTTGGCGATATTTCCTGTACCGATGAGAATGATCTTAAGCATGCCCAAAAGTACAATTTTTGAAAGGGAGTCGCTTTTAAAAGAATTAACAAAGTTGTTTAACTTTTTATGCAGCTCCGGTCTGCGCTAAAAGTTAAAAAGGCCGTATTTTTGCGGCTGAATATTCAGTAAACTGATTCGATCCATGGTCGAGACATTGAAGAAGATATTGTTTTCTACACGCCTGATGGCCGTGCTTTTTTTGGTATTTGCCGCAGCAATGGCCGTGGGTACTTTTGTAGAGAGTATTTACAGTACGGAAACCGCCAAGATCTACGTATACAACGCCAAATGGTTCGAGTTCATTATGGTATTCTTCGTGATCAACTTCATCGGCAATATGTTCAGGTATCAACTCCTGGAATGGAAGAAATGGCCGGTTCTCATGCTGCACTTATCATGGATCCTGATCATTGTAGGGGCCGGAGTTACCCGCTATATTGGTTACGAAGGGATGATGCCGATCCGTGAGGGCAATACAGAAAATGTATTTTATTCGGACAAGACCTATCTGACCGTCCTGGTGGACGGTGAGATGGATGGTGAACTCAGGAGGAAACCCCTGCAGGACGACCTTATCGTGACCCCTGAAGGGATACAATCGACCCTCCCATGGCGACAGGATTTCAACGGACAGGAATTTGAGATCTCCTATGCCGGATTCATCAAGGGAGCCAAGAAAAGCCTTGTCCCTGACGAGAATGGCACCAATTTTTTAAAGATCGTGGAATCCGGGGACGGGAACAGACACGAACACTATCTCGCCGAAGGAAAGGTAACCAACATTCACAATATTCTCTTCTCGCTTAACAAGGAGACCGAAGGCGCGATCAATATCTATTCAGAGGATGGAATTACCTATCAGATCGAATCCCCTTTTGAAGGTACTTTCATGCGTATGGCAGACCAGTTTCAGGGTACGCTTGTAAAGGACAGCTTGCAGACCTTACAACTGAGGTCCCTATATTCTCTGGGGTCCACCCAGTTCGTGTTTCCTCAGGCCATGATCAAAGGTTCCTATGGGGTTGTTCCTGTTCCCGAAGAAGAGCAAACCCCCAATACTCAGGACGCCCTCATCCTCGATATTTCGACTAATGGTGAAACAGTTCGGAAGGAGGTCCTGGGCGGTCAGGGGATCAGCAGTTACATGGACAAGTTTACCCTGGGTGGCCTCGAGTTTACCCTGGGCTATGGTTCCAAGGTCTACGAACTTCCCTTTAATATCAAACTGAACGATTTTATAGCCGAAAAATATCCCGGGACCGAAAAAGCCTATGCTTCCTTTATGAGCAAGATCACTGTGGAGGATGAACGATCGTTCGACTATGACATTTATATGAATCATGTTCTGGACCATAAGGGCTACCGCTTTTTTCAGGCGAGTTTCGACCCAGATGAGAAAGGGACCGTACTCTCCGTCAACCACGACAGGCTGGGGACCTGGATCACATATATAGGTTACTTTTTACTGTACCTTGGCTTGCTGGGGATCATGTTTTTCGGAAAGACCCGATTCAAGGATCTGGCCAAATCCCTGGAGAAACTCAAAAAGAAAAAGGCCGCAATCACTGCGGTACTGGCGTTGGCCTTGCTTGTGCCCGTTAACGCCCAGGAAGTTCCACAAATACCCGGCACTCCTGATGGGACAGACCACGTTCATACGGCAGGACCCTCGGAGGCCGCCCTCGATTCCATGCTGAAGTCGACCACCATCCCGGATGCACATGCGGCCAAATTCGGAAAGGTGATCATACAAGACGAGGGGGGCAGGATGAAGCCCATTAATACGTTTGCTTCCGAATTGCTGCGAAAATTGAGTTTAAAGGACACCTACCAAGACCTCAATGCAGATCAGGTTTTCCTCTCCATGATGCTAAATCCGGCACTTTGGTATAACACCAATTTTATCGCACTGGACAAGAAGGCTCAGAATGACAGTATCCGCAAGATCATCGGGGTGCCGGAAGGCCAGAAATATATCAAGGCGACCGATTTTTTCGATGCACGGGGACGGAACAAGCTGGCGCCTTATTTACAAGAGGCTTTCGCCACGAATACCCCCAATAAGTTCCAGCAGGATTTCAAAGACGCTTATTTCAGGTTAAGTCTTTTGGACAGGACCCTTAGTGGGGAGATACTGAAGATCTTCCCTCTGCTCAACGACGAGAATAACAAATGGATCTCCGCCACCGAATTTCGCAGTGGGCAGTACCAGGTAAGCGACTCCCTCTATGCCAATTTCATCCAGAATGTGGTGCCTTATTACCTTGTGACCCTCAGGGAGGCCAAAGAATCCGGAGATTACACCGAGGCAGACAAAATAGTAAAAGCCTTTACCCAAAACCAGAAGAACCACGGTGCGGAAATTCTGCCCTCTGAGAACCGGATTGAAGCAGAGACCATCTACAATAAACTGGATATCTTTAACCGACTATACAAGTATTACGCCCTGGTCGGTATCCTCATGTTCTTCGTTCTGATATTCAGGATCTTCAAGGAACGCGAGATCTGGAAGATCGCCACCTATTTTTTCAAAGGGGTGATCTACCTTTTCTTCATCTGGCATACGGCCGGACTGATACTTCGGTGGTACATATCTGGCCATGCACCCTGGAGTGATGCCTATGAGAGTATCCTTTATGTCTCCTGGGCTACCCTGGCGATGGGTATCTCCCTGGGCAGGAAGAGCGATATGACTATAGCGGCTTCCACTTTTGTGACCTCTATGTTGCTTTGGATCGCCCACCAAAGCTGGGTAGATCCGGCAATTGCCAACCTGGTTCCCGTCCTGGACAGCTACTGGCTGATGATACACGTGGCTGTGATCGTAGGCAGCTACGGTCCCCTAACCGTGGGTATGATCCTTGGCGTGGTTTCTCTCCTGCTTATCATTCTGACAAACAAGAAGAACAAGAAACGGATGGAAGTCAACCTCAAGGAGCTCACCATAATTAACGAACTCACCCTTACGGTTGGTGTCATTATGCTTACCATCGGCAACTTCCTTGGCGGTCAATGGGCCAATGAGAGCTGGGGCCGCTACTGGGGATGGGACCCCAAGGAAACCTGGGCCCTGATCTCTATACTGGTGTATGCATTCGTCATACACACCCGACTCGTTCCCGGCCTCAGGGGGAGATGGAGCTTTAATTTTCTGAGTATTATCGCTTTTTCCAGCATCATGATGACCTATTTCGGAGTGAACTTTTACCTGGTCGGGTTGCACAGTTATGCCAGCGGAGCCCAGGTTATTACCCCATCATTTATATACTATACCGTTTTTGGAGTATTGTTGCTCGGTGCTATCAGCTATTGGAGATACCGGGTTCATTACTCTGATTGAGCCTCTGAATCCGGGAGCACCTCCATTTTTTTTCGCACCTTTATCCTTCTGAGTATGGAGAGGTTGAAACGCACTTTAACTTTATATAACAAAGGAAGTCGCGTACAGGGGCCGCGATGCTGATCTTGTTTGGGCAATGGGAAATAAGGGAACTACATATCCGATCACAAAAGCACTTTCGGTCTTCCTGGACGCGGTCAGGGGAAAGCAGACAGAATTTACCAGTGGCAGTATCAGGAAGGCCATTTTTATGCTGTCTGTTCCCATGATCCTGGAGATGATGATGGAATCTATTTTTGCCATCGTCGATATTGCCTTTGTATCCCGTGTCAGTGTCAATGCCGTCGCTACTATCGGACTCACAGAATCCGTGATTACCCTGGTTTATGCCCTCGCTATCGGATTGAGTATGGCTGCCACGGCCGTGGTGGCCCGGAGGATAGGGGAGAAGGATGTGGCCGGTGCTTCCCGAGCAGCTGTTCAGGCTATTTTCCTCGGAATCCTGATCTCCCTGGTTATCGGGATATTGGGCCTGATCTATTCTCGGGAGATCCTTTCGCTCATGGGGGGTAGCTCAGACCTGATCGAAGAAGGCCATGGTTATACCAAAATACTGATCGGGGGAAATATTACCATTGTGTTGCTCTTTCTGATCAATGCCATCTTCAGAGGCGCAGGGGACGCATCGGTTGCCATGTGGACGCTGATCCTGTCTAACAGCCTCAATATCATCCTCGATCCTATCTTTATATTTGGCCTGGGACCCGTGCCGGAGTACGGGGTCACCGGAGCAGCAATTGCTACAAATATAGGACGGGGAAGTGCCGTACTCTTTCAGTTATATATCCTTTTTAAGGGTGGAAGTAGGATCAGGATCGCTTTTTCCGAGCTGGTGATCAGGCTCAAGGTGATGATGAACCTCGTCCGTGTCTCTCTCGGCGGTATCGCCCAGTTCCTTATTGGTACTTCCAGCTGGGTTTTTCTGATGCGGATCATGTCAGAATTCGGCAGTGATGCCCTGGCCGGTTATACCATCGCGATCAGGGTCATGATGTTCACTTTTATGCCGGCCTGGGGCATGAGCAATGCAGCGGCCACCCTTGTAGGTCAGAATCTCGGGGCAAACAAACCGGAGAGGGCAGAGAGGTCAGTCTGGATCACAGGAAAATACAACGCGATCTTCATGTTTGCGATCTCCCTGGTCTACCTCTTCCTTGCGCGGCCCATCATAGGTTTGTTCACAGATGTCACTCCCGTCATCGAAAATGGTGCCCTGTGTTTGCAGGTCGTGGCAACGGGCTATGTTTTCTACGCTTATGGGATGGTAGTCACCCAGGCATTTAATGGGGCAGGGGATACGCGCACGCCCACCCGGATCAATTTGGTGGCCTTCTGGCTCTTCCAGCTGCCCTTTGCCTATTTGGGCTCGATCTACCTGGACTGGGGTGTTAGCGGAGTTTATCTGGCGATCCTCCTGGCCGAGGTCCTGTTGTCTTTTATGGCCGTCCTCTGGTTTAGAAAAGGCCGCTGGAAGCAAACGGTGGTTTGAGCTATTTTTGTACCTTTAACGGCATTAAGTATCGGGCTTATGACCAGGAATAAAAAGGGACTCAACACGGTCTGTACGCATATGGGGGAATTGGAGGATACGGTATTCAAGGGAGCTGTTTCCCCCTTGTACATGAGTACTTCTTATGCTTTTGAAGATGTCGATATAAAGCGATATCCCCGTTATTTCAACACTCCCAACCAGATGGCGCTTTCACAAAAGATTGCAGCCCTGGAACACGCAGAAGAAGCGATGATATTCGGAAGCGGAATGGCTGCGATCAGTACTGCCCTGCTGGCATTCCTCAGTGCCGGAGACCATATCATTCTGCAGCGCATGCTTTACGGGGGTACGTACCATCTCATCACGGAGCAGTTTGAGAAATTTGGGATCTCTTATACATTTATAGATGAATCAGATCCCGAAGCTTTCGAAAAGGCCATCAGGCCAACGACCAGGGTAGTGTATATTGAGACCCCGTCCAATCCATTGCTCACCATAACCGACATTAAAGCTTTTGCCCGTATAGCAAAGGCTCATGGGATCACCTCCATGATAGACAATACCTTTGCCAGCCCGGTAAATCAGAACCCCATAGATCACGGAATAGACGTGGTGATCCACAGTGCCACCAAGTACATGGGAGGGCATTCAGACATCCTGGCAGGAGCCGTGGCCTCTTCGTCCCAACATATGGAACGCATCTTCAGCCTGGCCAAGAATCTGGGCGGCAGCCTGAGTGACTACACCGTTTGGCTACTGGAACGCAGTATCAAGACCATGGGTTTACGGGTAAGGGCCCAAAACGAAAATGCGATGAGGCTGGCAGAATTCCTGAGTTCCCACGACGATATCAGTCGGGTGTACTACCCGGGACTGCCTTCCCATCCAGGTCATAAGATCGCCAAAGAGCAGATGCATGGCTATGGAGGGATGATGTCTTTTGAACTGAAGGAAGGCATAGATGCCTCTGCATTCCAAAAAGCCCTCAAACTGATCAAATCCTCCATGAGCCTGGCAGGGGTTGAGAGTACGGTTCTGTCTCCCGCCCAGACCTCCCATGCCCTTCTCTCGCCAGAAGAACGGGAAAAACAGGGAATCATGGATGGACTGATCCGCTTTTCGGTGGGTATAGAAGAAACAGAAGACCTCATAGAAGATATTGAACAAGCCCTGCGCAGGGTGAAGCAAAGGGGAGTAACCGCTGCCTCTCATTAACGCACAGACTTTATGAAATTAGACATATTAGTATTTGGTGCCCATCCTGACGATGCTGAATTGGGTGCTGGTGGCACCATTGCCAAAGAGATATCATTGGGTAAAAAAGTAGGGATCATCGACCTGACGCGGGGGGAGCTAGGGACAAGGGGCACCGCAGAGATCCGCGATAGGGAAGCGGAAGCCTCAGCAGAGATCCTCGGTTTGAGTATTCGCGAGAACATGGAATTTGCTGATGGATTCTTTGTCAATGACCAGAAACACCAGCTGGCCCTGATCAAAAAGATCAGGATGTATAAGCCCGAAATCGTTCTTTGCAATGCCATTCACGACCGGCATATTGATCATGCCCGAGCAAGCGAGTTGGTCAGCCATGCATGTTTCTTAAGCGGCCTGGTCAAGATAGATACCATGGCAGAAGGGGATGACCAGTGGCAGGACGCATGGAGACCCAAACAGGTCTATCACTATATTCAGTGGAAGAACCTCAAACCTGATTTCGTGGTCGACATCACTGGCTTTATAGAGAAAAAAATGGAGGCCATAAGCGCCTATGCTTCCCAATTCTACGATCCTGACAGCGAGGAACCCGACACGCCTATCAGCAGCAAGAATTTTACGGATAGTGTCACCTACAGGGCACGAGACCTGGGTCGTATGGTGGGGGTAGAATTCGCGGAGGGGTTTACCGTAGAACGGTTTGTGGCCGTTAACAGCCTGAGTGATATCTTTTAACTGGCCTGACTGTATTTATCCTCGGCCTTCGGAAGGGTGAAGTAGAAGGTACTGCCTTTTCTCAGGACGCTTTCCACCCATATAGAACCCCCGTTCTTCTCGACCATTTCTTTGCAGAGTGACAAACCGAGTCCGGTTCCTTTCTCATTGTTGGTGCCGTAGGTGGTGATATTGGCGTTCTTTTTGAAGAGTTTTTCCACAGTTACCTTATCCATACCCACGCCTGTATCCCTTACAGACACCTCCCAAAGGTCGTTCTTTTCCTGGGCTTTGATGGTAATCATACCGTTCTCCGGGGTGAATTTCAGGGCATTGCTGATCAGGTTGCGAATCACGATATCGATCTGATTGCTGTCAGACCAGATAAGGGTATTGCCCACCAGTTCGCTTACGATTTTGATGGATTTGGATTTGGCCTGTTCGGCAAGCAGGTTGATGTTGTCGTCCACCAGGGATTCCAGGGCAAAGACACAAGGCTTGGTCTTGGCACCATTCATTTGGGAGTTACCCCAAGAGAGAAGGTTGTTCAGGGTAAAGTAGATATGGTCTACGTCTTTCTTGAGTTTTGGAATAAATTCGAAGAACTCGTTCTTGGTCATTTCTCCGTCGGAAAACATCTGTAAAAGCCCCTGCAATCCTCCGATGGGCCCCCTGAGATCATGCCCGATGATAGAGAAAAGCCTGGTCTTGGTTTCGTTGCTGTCCGTGAGTGCAATTTCGTGTTCTTCCAGTATTTCTTTTTTCGCCTGAAGTTCGGTATTGAGTTTCTTCTGTATCTTTTCCGCCCTCTTGATAAAGAAGGTAATGATGGCAAAGATGATGAGAACAATGATCGCGGCGTAGATCAAACCCCGTTGTTTGGCGAGGGCTTTTTGGTTCTCCTCGATGATGGCTTGCTTTTGCTGATCGTATTCGGCCCGTGTCTTTAAAAGGGTAAGGCTCTTTTTGTTTTCGTTTCGATGGAGGGAATCGGTAAGTTCCTGATAGATCTCATGGAAGGCAAGGGCTTTTTGGTATGACTCTTTGTTCTTGTTGATACGGTATAAAGTCAGGGCACACTTTTGTGTTCCTTCGAGAAAATTGATTTTGTTGGAAATATCAAAAGCTTCCATGGCATATTTCTGGGATAGGCTGTCGACTCCCTGCCCGAGGTACGCTTCTGCCATCCCCACATACAGATCGATCTTTCCCCGGGCATCGTCCAGGTCCTCGTGCAGGAGTTCCCCCTGATGATACCAGTAAAGTGCCCATTGGAATTTATTTTGCTTGAGATATATTTTTCCCTTGATCTCATACGCATAGGCGAGCCAATCCATCACACGGTTCTTTTCGAGGATAGAAATGCCCCGGTTCACATGGAACATAGCGTAATCCAGTTTGCCCGTTTCAGCATAAAGTGATGCCAGGTTGCTCATGGTCTGGGCCGAACTGATATCGTCTCCGATCTCTTCATTGAGTTTCTTCGACTTGAGGTAAAAGATCAATGCCTGTTCGTAATCCTTTTGGGATTCGTATAAGGCGGCTATGTTTTCATTGAGGATAGAGAGCATCCTTTTTTCTCCTTTCTCCTCGGCCAGTTCAATTCCATCGAGGTAGTTGTTGAGTGATCTGGCATAGTCTCCTTTATAGGCGTATTCCGTGGCCAGGTTATTTATGATCCTCAGGGTGAGCGAACAATGGTCAATATTCTTGGCAAGGATCAGTGCCTTCGTGTAATTGTTTATGGCCGTAACGCGTTCACCTTTATCGGAATAATAATCTCCCTGTCTCAGGTAGGCCAGACTTTGTCCTTTCAGGTATTCGGCCTGTTTGCTATACTTCAGGGCATTTTCAGATAGTTTCAATACCCTGTCGGAATTGTAAAAGCGAAGTTCTTTTGCAAGGTTGTTGAGCAGATCTATATACAAGGCATCTGTGACCTTAAAATCAGGACGCTTGCGCGCCTCCTCTATCTTGGCTTCCAGTTCCCTGGCTTTAGATTCCTGGGCCATGGCATGTATGCCAATAAGAAATAAGAGCAGGAGCCACATACTCCGGAAGGAGGTAGTGGATAGCGCGAAAGAATGACGTGCGGAAAAGCGCATACCTTTTGGAATCTAACTTTCATAAAAATAATTCTGCAGTCAGGCCTGGTCTAATTAATGTTGTGAAATGCCATATTTTGTGTGTTATATCGGATTTTAAGTGCGTCTGGACGAAATTTCAGCCTAAATCAGCGGCTTGAGATTGTTTCCGCAGCCCTTTGGAAAAGGTCTGTAATTGTAAAATATCAATTGTTTTATGTTGATGCATTGCGTAAAAAAAATTACCTTTGCAACCGCTTAGTTACGGTGGTTGTAGCTCAGTTGGTTAGAGCGCTGGATTGTGGTTCCAGAGGTCGCCGG
>CBDTYM010000038.1:0-19004 GCA_965364605.1 uncultured Muriicola sp. | reverse complement strand
TGCCGTTGTCGGGGATTATGTGATCCTCGATTCTGATATCGAGAAGACCCTGATCGATCTCAGGAGTCAGGGTGCTTCAACTGAAGATATCACCCATTGCAGCCTGCTGGGAAAATTGATGGAAGACAGGCTCTATGCCCACCAGGCGGTGCAGGACAGTATCCTTGTTTCTGATGATGAGGTAAACGCCACCAGTGACCGACAGATCCAGCAGCTGGTACAGCAGGTCGGCTCCATGGAAAAGGTGCTCCAGTTCTACAAAAAGGAAACCGTGGAAGATTTCAGGGAAGAGCTCTACAATATCAACAAGCTCAGGATGCTTTCTGAGAAAATGCAACAGAAGATCGTCGGGGATATTGAGGTGACCCCGGAAGAGGTACGCCAGTTCTTCAGGAATATCCCGGAGGACGAAAAACCTGTATTCGGGGCGGAACTGGAAATCTCCCAGATCGTTAAAGAACCGGAGATTCCGGAAGAAGAGAAGCAAAAGGTGATCAACAAGCTGAGGGAGATCAAAGCCGATGTAGAGGACAATGATGCCAGCTTCAGTGTCAAGGCCATCCTCTATTCACAGGATCCGGGATCCAAATCGAAGGGTGGTTTTTACAGCATGACCCGTGAGACACCTTTTGTCAAGGAATTCAAGGACGTGGCCTTCAGCCTGCAGGAAGGGGAAATTTCGGAACCCTTTGAAACGGTTTTCGGATATCATATCATCTATATCGAAAAGATCAGGGGGCAGGAACTCGACCTAAGGCATATACTCATCCAGCCGGAAATTCCACAGTCGGCCATTGACGCCGCCAAGACCGAGCTGGACACCATCCGCAAGCAGATCCTGGAAGGGAAATACACCTTTGCCGAGGCAGCCCTGAACTTCTCCGATGAAAAGGAGACCAAATTTGACGGGGGTCTGCTGAGGAACCCCATTAATTTCGATTCCCGCTTCGAGTTGACCAAAATGGATCCCACCCTCTACAATCAGGTCAGGAACCTTAAGGACGAGGAGATCTCATATCCCCTCTACGAGGCAGATCCACGCGGCGGGCCTCCGAAGTACAAGATCCTGAAGGTGACCAACCGGTATGATGAGCACGAGGCTGATTTTGCCAAGGACTACCTCAAGATACAGGAACTGGCCCTTAGAGAGAAGCAGTTTAAAGCCATACAGGAATGGATGGACGAGCACATAGAGGATACGTACGTTAGCGTCAATGATGCCAACAAATCTTGCGATTTTGCAAATAACTGGGTGAAGCAATAACCTATGTCTGATGTAAAGGCCATTGAAGAACTGGGCAAAAAACACCAGGCATTAAAAAAGGAGATCGCCAAGGTCATCATCGGGCAGCACGAGGTCATAGACCTGATCCTGCTGTCCATTTACACCGGGGGTCACTCCCTTCTGATCGGGGTGCCCGGTTTGGCCAAGACCCTCATGGTGAATACCATTGCCAGGACCCTGGGCCTGGATTTTAAACGGATCCAGTTTACCCCTGACCTCATGCCCAGCGACATCCTGGGAAGTGAGGTATTGGATCAGAACAGGGCCTTCAAATTCATCAAAGGTCCGGTCTTCGCCAATATCATACTGGCGGATGAGATCAACCGTACCCCTCCCAAGACCCAGGCAGCCCTCCTGGAGGCCATGCAGGAAAAAGCCGTGACCATCGCAGGGGAAAGGCACAAACTCGGGGCTCCGTATTTTGTTCTGGCCACCCAGAACCCTATTGAACAGGAGGGAACCTACCCGTTGCCCGAAGCCCAGTTAGACCGTTTTATGTTTGCTATAGAATTGAAATACCCTTCCCTGGAAGAAGAGATAGAGATCGTAAAGGAGACCACGGACGATGAGGAGGCACATATCGAAGCACTTTTCAATGCCGAGGAGATCCTTTCGGTACAACACCTGGTAAGACGTATCCCCGTCCCCAAGAACGTGGTGGAGTACGCGGTGAAGCTGGTGAACAGTACCCGCCCGGGAACACCGACCTCCTCTCAGTATATCAACCAGTATCTCGACTGGGGGGCGGGCCCAAGGGCATCCCAGAACCTCGTACTCGGTGCCAAGGCGCATGCGGCTGTCAGGGGTAAGTTCTCCCCGGATATCGAAGACGTACAGGCGGTGGCTTACGGCATTTTGAGGCATCGCATCATTAAGAACTACAAGGCCGAGGCCGAGGGCATCACGGAGGAGGATATCATCAATCACTTGTTATAAATACCCCTGCCCCCTGCACCTGGGAGAAGCTTACAGCTTTTTTCCGTTTCCTTATGATCTGTTTAGGGGCCCTGTGATAATTCGAAAAAATCCCTTCCGGATGTAGGGCCTGCTAACGCATTTTCAGGGCTCTAAAAAGTTTCCCCTTCCCCTTTAAATTTTTTATCTTTGGGGGATTAACAATCGATAAACTAACACAAGAATGGCATTTGATATAGACATGATTAAAGGCGTCTACGCCAAAATGGCGGAGCGGGTTGACAAGGCAAGAGAACTGGTAGGTAAACCCCTGACCCTTTCAGAAAAAATCCTGTACTCCCATCTGTGGGAGGGAACCCCTACCCAAGCCTTCAGGCGGGGTAAGGACTATGTGGATTTTGCACCCGATCGCGTCGCATGTCAGGATGCCACGGCCCAGATGGCTTTGTTGCAGTTTATGCATGCCGGGAAACCCAAGGTGGCCGTGCCCACCACGGTACACTGTGATCACCTGATCCAGGCCAAGGTAGGTGCTGAGGCCGATCTCAAGCGGGCTAATCAGACCAGTAACGAAGTTTTTGATTTTCTGGAATCCGTCTCCAATAAATACGGCATTGGCTTCTGGAAACCCGGAGCCGGGATTATCCACCAGGTGGTTCTCGAGAATTACGCCTTTCCCGGTGGGATGATGATCGGTACGGATTCCCACACGGTCAATGCAGGCGGCCTTGGAATGGTGGCCATCGGTGTTGGTGGTGCAGATGCTGTGGACGTCATGGCCGGAATGGCGTGGGAATTGAAATTCCCTAAACTCATCGGGGTTAAACTGACCGGTAAACTCAGTGGGTGGACGGCTCCTAAGGACGTTATCCTTAAAGTGGCTGATATCCTCACCGTTAAAGGGGGAACGGGGGCCATCATCGAATACTTCGGAGAAGGGGCCAGATCCATGTCCTGTACGGGAAAAGGTACCATTTGCAACATGGGGGCTGAAGTAGGGGCTACCACCTCTACCTTCGGATATGATGAATCCATGGATCGCTATCTCAGGGGAACAGACCGGGCCGATGTGGCTGACGCGGCCAAGAAGGTAGCCTCATACCTTACGGCTGATCCGGAGGTGTACAAAGATCCTGAAACTTATTTCGACCAGGTCATCGAGATCGACCTTTCTACCCTGGAGCCCCATCTGAACGGGCCCTTCACTCCGGACCTGGCTACCCCTATCTCCAAGATGGGTGAGGCTGCCAAGGAGAACGACTGGCCCCTGAATGTAGAGGTGGGTCTGATCGGGTCCTGTACCAACTCCTCCTACGAAGATATTTCGAGGGCGGCCTCTCTGGCCAAGCAGGTGTCCGACAAGAAACTCAAGACGAAATCAAAATTCACCATCACCCCGGGCTCTGAGATGGTGCGCTATACCATCGAAAGAGACGGCTTTATAAAAACCTTCAACGATATAGGGGCTACGGTATTTGCCAATGCGTGCGGACCTTGTATAGGGATGTGGGATCGCTACGGGGACAATGCTGCCAACGGACCCAGGAACACCATCGTACACTCTTTCAACAGGAACTTTGCCAAGCGGGCAGATGGTAACCCGAATACCCTTGCTTTTGTGGGGTCTCCAGAACTGGTGACCGCCATTGCGATATCGGGCAGGCTTGATTTTAACCCGGTTACGGATACCCTGATCAACGAAGAGGGTCAGGAGGTAAAACTGGACGAACCCAGGGGTTACGAATTGCCTCCGGAAGGTTTTGCCGTGGAAGATGCGGGATATATTGCCCCCAGGGAAGATGGTAGTTCTGTAAAAGTAATCGTTGCGTCTGACTCAGAAAGGTTGCAATTGCTGGACCCATTTACCCCTATTTCCAACGATAGCCTGAAGGGGATGAAGCTCCTGATCAAGGCCTTCGGGAAATGTACCACGGACCATATCTCAATGGCCGGGCCATGGCTGAGGTTCAGGGGACATTTAGACAATATATCCAACAACACCCTCATAGGGGCGGTCAATGCCTTTAATAAGAAGACCAATTTTGTCAAAAACCAGCTTACCGGCGAATACGGAGGTGTTCCCGACACACAAAGGGCCTATAAAGCCAAGGGGATCAAAACCATCGTGGTGGGTGACCACAATTACGGAGAAGGATCTTCGAGGGAGCACGCGGCCATGCAACCCAGGCACCTGGGAGTGGCAGCGGTCCTGGTGAAGTCCTTTGCAAGGATACACGAGACAAACCTCAAAAAGCAGGGGATGCTGGCCCTTACGTTTGCAAACGAGAACGATTACGACAAGATACAGGAAGATGACACCTTCAATTTTATCGATATCGACAAATTTGCGCCGGATGTACCTCTGACCATAGAGGTGGTGCACGCAGACGGCACCAAGGACCTGATCAAGGCTAACCACTCTTACAACGCCCCCCAGATCGCCTGGTTCCGGGAGGGTTCTGCCCTGAACGTCATCAAAAAAGAGAATGCAGCCTAAGCTTTCTGGCAGTAAAATGAAGTGGATCTGAAAGCTGTAAAATTTAAACCAAGAAGCTCGTAGATGGCTATCAAGAAAAAGACGGTTCTCAATATCCTGCTGATCGTTTTTGTGCTCTCATTTTTTGTAACGCCTCTGGGTTATCACAGCAAGATCCTTTTAAACCGATTGTTTGCGGGGACACCTGAGGTAATCCCAGAAGAAAACCGGGTGGCCATTGCTGATTACGACTGGAGGCTGAAGGACGAGAACTGGGATTTTTTCAATTTCCAGAGATCCGAGGGTAAGGTGGTCTTTATCAACTTCTGGGCTTCCTGGAGGCTGCCCAGTGCCGCTGAACTCAAGAGCGTGCAGAACCTGTATGAGATCTTTAAGGGGCAGGTCGACTTCTACATCATCACGGACGAGGAACAGGAACCGGTGCGGACCTTTATGGAAGAGAATGACTTTGTGTTCCCTGTTACTTATTTGATCATCGGGGACAAGTCTCCCCTTCCTGTCCTGGAGCCACCAGCTACCTATATCCTGGACAGAGAGGGCAGGATCGTAGTGAAACGAGAGGGTATAGGAGACTGGGACAGTAAAACGGTTCAGAAACTGATTGAAAACCTATTGCAATAGGATGAGGCGCTATCGCTGGCACATATTGGGAATCCTGATCCTTGGATTGATTTTTGGGGCAGTATTTTTCAAGCCCATCAAATTCTATACGATCAAATACGGGAACAGATTCCTGTCTGCGAATACCACCCCGGTCGAAAAAAGGGAAAAAGAGACCGTTGAGACCTATGATTGGTCCTTAATACAACACGGAGGGGAGAACACGACCTTTGGAGAATTTAAAGGCGAAGTGGTCCTGGTCAATTTTTGGGCGACCTGGTGTCCCCCATGTATTGAAGAGATGCCATCCCTGAATGATCTCTATCAAGCCTATGGTGACAAGGTCACCTTTCTTTTTATCGCAAGGGATAAAGAAAACAGGGTGAGTCGATTCTTAACAAAAAAAGGCTATGACCTCCCGGTGTACTACGAGAACGGGATTACTCCAAAGCTCTTATACAACCCCAGTATTCCCACCACCTACATCGTCAGCAAAACAGGGGTGATCGAAATGGCCAAAAACGGAGTTTACGATTGGAATTCTCAGGAAGTGAGAGAGTTGTTGGATAATTTGCTCACCGAATAGCGATAAGGTGCAGATAACCACACTGACTTTTTTCAGATATACCGATTTCCTGGATAAGTTGTGGGCTTTTGGGATGATGCAATTCGCCCATGGGCCTCTCAACAAAGTGGAAGGGCAGACCTTCTACAAATTGCTCGGGACGGGTAAGGCCGGATTTAACCCCATGCCGGACTGGACGGTCTACGCCCTCCTGCAGGTGTGGGAGGACGAAGGAAAGGCTGATCTGTTTTTTAAGGATTCAGACCTGATGAAGAGATACCGCAAACACAGCGATGAGGTTTGGACTCTTTATCTGAAGAACCGTATGGCCCGGGGCGAATGGTCCGGAGCAAATCCCTTCTCTATACACAAGGGCCTCGACCAGGAAAATCCGTTCGTGGCCGTAATCACCCGCGCCACCATCAAGTACAACTACCTCAGGAGATTCTGGAAGAGCGTTCCCGCATCTCAAAGTCCGCTTCAGGGTAACCCAGGACTTCTTTTTACCAAAGGGGTAGGAGAGGTGCCATTTCTCCAAATGGCCACTTTCAGCCTTTGGAAAGACCAGCAGTCCCTGGACGACTTTGCCTACCGGAGCAAGGAGCACGTGAAAGTGATCGGGGATACCCGCAAACTGGGATGGTATCGGGAGGAGCTTTTCTCCAGGTTTCAGCCCTATCGGTCCGAGGGGAAGTTTTCCGGGGTCGATCCCTCAGACCTCGGCTTGCTTGTAGTCGATCAGAACCAAAGATAGAAATAGACGAAAAACAGCAGTTGTGCGGCATACAAATGGGCGGAAAATTTGAGGTTGCCACTGATCCGTGTCACTCTGATGCCAATCTGGAACAGCAGGGCCACAGACAGCCAGGTTAGGTAGTTCTTCAAAGGTACCTCGCCTCCTTCAAATTCCCAGAAATCAAATCTGGGTGCAGACTGCTCCATGAAAAAGTCCAGAACCAACATCAACGAAGCTGCGTAGATGACTTGCAACACTCCTTTTGAAGTGATCTTTTGGGCGATGACGCCGGTGATAAAACTCAGGAGGGCCCAATTGACGCCAATCAGGAATGGAATCCCATCTATCTTGGGGCCTAGATTAGTGCCATAAGCATAGGTGCCAAAGAGGACACCGGAATGTACGCCAATCCATTCGGAGAACATCCCCAGGAACCACAATAAGACAAACAGACCTGTTTTTTTTATGGTGTCTATCGGGAATACAAGGATTAGGAGGAAGGAAGAAATGATCAGGTTTATCGGGGTCTTTGAAACAAACCAGGTTTCAAAGCCCAGACTAATGCCTATCAGGGCCGAAATGTGGAATATCCAGACGACCCAGATGGCCCAGTTTCCATTTCGCGATGCTGTCATATCCTACCTGGAATTAGGTTGGGGAACGAGATCAGAGACGATCTTGGCCGACAGGAGGCAAAGTGGTATGCCCCCTCCCGGATGTACCGAACCCCCGCAAAAATAAAGATTTTGAATTTGGCGGGAGAAATTGGGGTGTCTCAGAAACGCCGCAAACCTGGAATTACTCGCCGCGCCATACAGGGCTCCCCGATACGAACTGGTGTTGTTCTCGATGCCCACTGGGTCCAGTACGTATTCAGTGGTGATCAGGGACTCGATGTCCCTGCCCAGGCAAGCACTTAACTTGGAAAGGATCTGCCTGCGGGCGTGTTTTTTCAAGGCATCCCAGTCCTGGCCGTAATCACCCGGGGCATTGATCATCACAAACCAGTTTTCGCACCCCTTCGGCGCATCCCCTGGAACCTCCTTGGAGGTGATATTCACATAAACAGTTGGATCCCCAAAAAGCGTTTTTTTATCGAAGATGGCACTGAATTCCCCACGATAGTCATCGCTGAAAAAGATGTTGTGGAGGTCGAGTTCACTGAAGGTTTCCCGTATCCCCCAATAAAAGATCAGGGCGGAGCTGGAGCGTTCCTGTTCTAAGGTTTTTTTAGGGTGAGGGAGATGTGGGAGCAGTTTCTTGTAGGCCGGAAAGATGTCCATGTTACAAACGACGATATCTGCCGGATGGAATTCTTCAGCTGTATGGATTCCTGAGGAACAGTCCCCATCCGTTTTTATCTGTACGACTTCGCAGTTGAAGTGGAAACGAATACCCTGTTGCTCAGCCAGTTCATAGAGGCTCTGGCTGATGCGGTGCATCCCACCCCGGGGAATGAAGGTCCCGTAGTGCATTTCCAAATGAGGGATCAGTGACATAATCCCAGGGGTCTGATAGGGTGATGACCCGTTGTAGGTTGCATACCGGTTAAAGAGTTGTACGAGTTTAGGGTTCCGGAAGGTCTTTTCGTTCACCGCATTGAGGGAACGATTGAGATCCAGACTGCCGATCTGTAGAACGGCACTCAGGGTATCCTCAGACAGGTATGTAGACGCTTTGTGCAGGGACCTTTTGAGAAAAATTCCGGCTGTGAGATCGTATTTCTTTCTGTTTTTTCGAAGGTAGGACTCTATATTTTCCGGATCTTCCTGAAAGAAGACTGCCGCTTCCTTTACAAAAGATTCCTTATCGGCTTTGACGGAGAACCGACTTCCGTCTTCCCAAAAATAGTTGCAAACCGTTTCTTTTTTAGAATAGGTAAAATGATCTTTAGGATCGATGCCGTAAAGCTCGAAGAGTTCGTCCACAAAATGGGGCATCGTGAAAAGGGAAGGGCCCAGGTCGAACCTATAGCCGTCCTGCTCAATAGCGTGCAGCTTTCCCCCGGCGTATGGATTCTTTTCGAAAACCTCGACCTCATAACCCAGCCTTCTAATCCTCAGCGCTGAAGCCAGGCCCGCGATACCAGAGCCTATGACCACGGCTTTTGGCATAGAATTTATTTCTTAAAGTATTTGAAGGGGACCCAGAGCATTCCGAAGCACTCACCGTCTTCTTTTCCCAGGTGTTTGTGATGGATCTTGTGGGCGCGTCTGACTCCGCGGGCGTACCAGTTATTGGCATTCCGGAACATTTTGAAGCGCTGGTGGATAAAGATATCGTGCACCAGAAAGTAAGTAGCTCCGTAGGCCATGATACCAAAGCCGATGGGATAACCATACCAGAATGAACTGTTCCCGGCCAACATGATAAAGGTCATGCTCAGGACAGCGTAGAAGATAAAAAAGGCATCGTTTCTCTCGAACCAGGAATCGTGATCCTTTCTGTGATGGTCTTTGTGGAGGCTCCATAAAAAGCCGTGCATGATGTACTTATGCGTAAACCACGCCATGAATTCCATAAAGCAGAAGGTGGTGAAAAAGATCAAGATCCAAAGGGCAATCTCCATGTCTTGTATTTATACCAGGTTTAATTTGTAGTTCACATATGAGGTGGCCAGCAGCCCGAACTTCTGGTAATTGGGTACCCGGATCCGGGCGTTCTTGATTTCCAGGGACGGGGTCTTCTGGAGTTTTCTCAACAATTGATAATAGTACTTATACGCTGTGTAAACCCCAAATTTAGCTTCATTGGGTAATTTAACAATGCCTTCATAGCCTTTTTTGAAATCATCCCGTATCTCCTCCACGATCCGGGCCTTGGAAGCCTCGTCCAGTTGGAGCAGGTTGGTGTTGGGGAAGTAAGACCTGTTGAGGTCTTCGTAGTCCGCTTTGAGGTCGCGGAGAAAATTGACCTTCTGAAAGGCTGATCCAAGCGCCATGGCCGACTCTTTCAGGGCTTCGTATTGCTCGTCGTCCCCTTTGACGAACACTTTCAGGCACATCAACCCCACCACGTCGGCAGACCCGTAAATGTACTCCTTGAATTCTGCCTGTGTAGCGTAGACCTGTTTGTCGAGGTCCATCCGCATGCTCTTCATAAAAGCGTCTACGAGATGCCTGGGTATATTGTAAGCGTGATACGTATGCTGAAAGGCATTGAGCACAGGATTCATACTGATCCTGTCTGCAAGGGAAGCTTCCAATTCCTTCTCAAAGGCATTGAAAAGGGATTCCTTGTCGTAATCGTGGAAAGTGTCTACGATCTCGTCTGCGAAACGCACGAAGCCATAAATATTGTAAATATCTTTCCTTATGGACGGGGCCAGCATTTTTGTAGCCAGGGCAAAGGAGGTACTGTAAGACTGGGTTACGTTCTTACTGCACTCGAAGGAAACTTTGTCAAAAATGGACTTCATTAGCAAATATTATTTTTTTTTGATTATGAGTTCGGAAACCAATTTTCCCGAAATCAGGGATGGAGGCACCCCGGGACCCGGAACAGTCAGTTGTCCAGTAAAGTACAAACCCTTTACCTTCTTGCTTTTGAGGCCTGGCCTCAGGAAAGCTGTCTGTAACAGGGTATTGGCCATTCCATAGGCATTCCCCTTGTAAGAATTGTACTGTTCCTTAAAATCGTTGACGCAAAAGGACTCTCTAAAGATAATATTATTTTCGAGCTTCTGACCGGTACGGTCTTCAAGCCGCTTCATGATTATATCGAAGTATTGGTCCCTCAAGGCCTGAGTGTCCTCAAGGTCCGGAGCGAGGGGCACCAGGAAAAAACCGGCCTCACATCCTTCGGGGGCCATGGTCTGATCGGTCACAGAAGGAAAATTAACATAGAACAGGGGTTCTGACGGCCATTGGGGATGGTCGTAGATCTCCTCAGCATGTTTTTCGAAATCTGTATCGAAAAACAAGTTGTGGTGTTCCACGTTTTTTATCTTCCTGTTGAACCCGACGTAAAAAAGAAGGGAGGAAGGTGCAAAGGTCCTGCTGTCCCAGTAATCTTCTGAATACTGCCTGTATTCGGGCTCCAAAAGGGTTTCTGAGTGGTGGTAGTCTGCCCCTGAAAGCACGTAATCCGCTTTGACCTCCTTACCGTTCACCTGTATTCCAGTAACCCTTCCATTTTCCACGATGATCTTTTCCACCGCATGTCCGGTATGGATCTTCACCCCCAGTTCTTCGGCCAGGGACCTCATACCTTCAATTATTTTGTACATCCCTCCCCTGGGGTGCCAGGTACCCAGGCCGAAATCTGCATAGTTCATAAAACTGTAAAAGGAAGGGGTCTTGCTCGGTTTCGCACCTAGAAAAAGCACGGGGAATTCCAGGGTGGAGATGAGTTTCGGATTTTTAAATTGCTTTCTCACCTGCCCGCTGATGGTCTTGAAGAACTGGTCGACCCTCAGAGCAGTATCCTTGGTGACCAGTTCGAGGGGAGACAGGCCCGGCCTGTAGACGATATTGTTGATGGCGATATCGTAATTTTCCTGGGCCTTTGAAATGAAATTTCTCAGATAGGGCGAACTTCCTGGTTCAATGCGCTCAAATTCCTCGCATATTTTTTCCATGCTATCCCCGATAGTGATGACGTCATCCGAAAAGAAGATCTTGTAAGCCGGACTGAGTTTATCCAGTTCGTAGTAGTCTGCTGTCTGCTTGCCAAAGTCATTGAAGAAGCGCTCAAAAATGTCCGGCATCCAGTACCAGCTGGGTCCGATATCAAAAGTAAACCCATCCCTTACCAGTTGTCTGGCCCTTCCTCCTACGGTATCGTTCTTTTCATAAACGGATACATCATAACCCTCACTGGAGAGATAACAGGAAGCGGAGAGGGAGGAGAATCCAGAACCGATGATGACCACATTTTTACTCATAACACTCGGGCGTAAGGCTAGCCGCTACAGGGCGGCGGAAAGATGTTCCACAGATTCGAACGCCCGGATGTGGGCCGGAAGTTTGTTCTTTGTCAGGAACTGGGTCTGTCTTCCCAGGATCCATAATTTGGCCGAGCCGTCCGGACTGAGGATGTTGTCGAAGTCCTCGATGTATTGCTGCAGATCATCCTTGGTGGGGATCACGGTGAAATAAGAAAGGAAGTGCAGGTTAGAATAATATTTCCCGAGATCTGTGAGGCTCTCCAGGGGCATTGTCTGTCCGAGATAAATGGTCTTGTAGCCCCTTAAAAGCAATTCGTAATTCACGAACAACAACCCGATCTCGTGGATCTCGTTCTCCGGGAGAAACAACACAAAGACCTTATCATCCCGGCTGGGCTCCACAGTTTGTATCTTCTCTGTGCTGGTGTAGATCTTCTGTTTAATGAGGTTCGTGATAAAGTGTTCATGGGAAGGACTGATGGTATCGGTCTGCCATAACAGGCCGAGTTCATTCAGCAGAGGGATAAAGACTTCCCAGAAGATCTCACGAAAGGAACGCTCCACCACCAGGGTATTGTACGTTTTTTGAAATAGGGAGACGTCAAAATTGATCATGGAAAGCTTGAAGGCGTTGATCGCATGACTTTTTGTGCTATTCTGGGCTACCAGCTCCCTGACCACCACCGGGAGTTCTCCCTCGGGGATCTTTGCGATTTTTGAGATCTTATACCCACTGTTGTACAACAGAGTGATATTCAAAAGCTTCTGCAAGCTCGCCAGGCTGTAAGTACGAATGTTGGTAGCCGTGCGTTCCGGTGCCAATAAGTTGTACCTTTTCTCCCAGATTCGTATGGTGTGAGCCTTGATACCGGAAAGGTTCTCAAGATCCCGGATACTGAAGTACTTTTTTACGTTGTTCATTGTTTCCTACTAAAACTTAAACAAAGTTACACCTTTTGAATCGCTATCTTCTAAGAGGAACGTTAAAATTTTAATTATTTGGGTGGAGTAGGACGCTGTAATTGTGAATCTTACAGGAGAGTAACTCAGAATTTTCGCTCCGGGTGAAAGCTGTCAAGGGACATGGACAAAGGCTGCTCTGAGATTAGTTCAGCAACGAGTTTGCCGGTGGCCGGACCGAGACTCCAGCCCATCATGGCATGTCCAGTAGCTATGGTCAGGTTGTTCAGGTGTGAGGTTTTGCCAATGTAGGGCAGGCCATCGGGACTGACCGGTCTAAGGCCACATCGGGCGTTTTCCTTTTCGCTATTCAGGATCTCGAGATCTGTGTAATAACTTTCAGCAGCTCTGGCGATTGCCTCAACTCGTTCAGGCCTGATCCTGTGGTTGATGCCAGAAAACTCCATAGTTCCTGCGAATCTGGTGAAATGACGCATGGGGGTCACCGCCACCTTTGCCTCCATCAGAATGGCGGGCAATCTGATCCCTGTTTTTCTGGGTACATTTATCCTGTATCCCTTTCCCGCTTGCAGCAAAAGGCGTATCCCGAGATTCTTCAGGAGTCCGGAAGTCCAGGATCCTCCCGCCAGCACTATTTCATCTGCCCTATAGGTCGCCTTCTGGGTATGCGTACCCGTGATCCGCCCGTTACTTCTGACAAAACCTACCACCTCTTCGTCCTGCCGTATCACCACGCCCTGTACCCTGAGATGCATTTTCAGTCGATCCATGATTTCATTGGGGGAGGTATGGGCATCGCACAGGTAGTGTACAGCTCCATCAATATCTTCACTCAGGTTTGGCTGTAATTCATCCAGTTCGCTGCGGGTAAGTTCGGTTACCTCCAGTCCTTCATCAGCTGCCCGCCGGGCAACCTGCTTTTCGTGAAGCCCTTCTTTACGGGTCTTGAACAACATGAGTAATCCTTTTTTCTCGAGCTGAAAATCCCCGAGTTCCCCGCTATCGTGCATCTCGGAATACAAATCCTTGCTCAGAATGTTGATCTCCCGGATCAGGGGGATAGCTTTTTCTACATGAGAATGAGTGGAGGAGCGGTTAAAGGCCCAGGCCCACCTCAGGAAATCGGCATCCAGACGGGGTTTCATGTAGAAAGGACTGCTGCTGTTGAACATCCATTTAATGCCTTTCGCCATCATTCCAGGAGAGGCAAGCGGGATGATATGACTGGGGGTGAGATACCCCGCATTTACGTATGAGGCCCCGCCTTCCATGCCGGATTTGTCGATCACGGTAACCTCGTGCCCTTCCTTTTGGAGGAAGTACGCACAACTCAGTCCGATGATGCCACCTCCGACTATGAGAATACTCTTGCCCATATCCCTTCAATCGATTTACGCATGAAATTGCCTTGCTAAAATAGGGAATTGACCAAATCAGATTCATAAAAAAACCGCCATTCTTCAACAGATGTGATGAATAGCGGTTTGTGGTGCCCACGACTGGACTCGAACCAGCACGTCCTTGCGAACACTACCCCCTCAAGGTAGCGTGTCTACCAATTCCACCACGTGGGCGTGAAACTGATTTTTCGGGAGGCAAAGATAGAAACCTAATTTGGTTTCACCAATTTAATATGAAAGGAAATCGTCGTAATAAGACCTCCTTTATTCAATTGTATTTGATTTCTGTAATTTCCAGGCTTAACCAGTGAAACTCTCCGTCTGCAGTGGCCCAGTACACCTCCGATTTTTCTGGGATGCTAAGCCCGCCAAGATTTTGATGAGAGGAATTTCTCACCATCCATTTTTCCAAATACCCGTTGCCCCCGGAACCCCTGTATCTCATAGCCTCAAAGGATACTGTATTCCCATCCTCGTCAAAAGCAAAGACGCCGGAGATCTCCGGATTTGGTTTGAATATGGCTTTGGCTGTATTTGCGCCCTGAGGCTCCCAGATCAGGTATTCCTCAAGGCCGGCTGTCGGAAACCAGCAGATCTCTGCAAGGTACCTGATCCCGCTCGCCTGGTCGATCTTCGGATCCCCTGTAGCCCGAATCAGCGGGATCAGGGACGATAGGGAAATATCCATACTTCCCTTGCCGGAGATAAACGTATCTCGTCCGGACAAATACAAAGGGCCCGACATTTTCACCCGGGTCTTCCACACGAAGCCCGGTTCCTTCACGCTAAACCATTGCTCTGCTTTAAATGGCATCCAGTTCCCTTCGGGTTTTGTCCGCATTTTCCCTTTTTGTTTGAGGTAGACGGCTTCGACATTCCGGAAATCCATGGCTCCGGAACGGCTAAGCCAACGCTCGACAACCGGAGGATATTTTGCCACTGCAGCGGGCGTTACCGCCACCTTTTCTATCCCTTCCTGTGTGCGGTACAGCGTCGCAACTTCGGCGGATACTTTTTTATCAAAGTTGTTCTTGGCCAGGGCCACTATAGCCACCAGTAGGATGACCAGATTGAGCCAGGTGCCGTGTCTGGCATCCGTCCATGAGATGATCAACAAAACCTGGGACAGGAGAACCCCCAACAAGGCAATCCAGGGCCAGGAGGTTCGTCCAAGAATGTAAAGGGAAAGAGTGAGCAGGAATAAGAGGGTAGCCAGACCCCACAATAAACCGTGGCTCCGACTGAATTGATCCGTGAGCATAGGGAAATCGCCCCACCCAAAGGCCTTAGCAAAACCAATCAGGTGGATCGCAGCATGAAGACCTATCAGGGCGGCAAATATCGTTTTCATCGCCTAATATATCAGATAGAATGCCTAACTGTCGAGTACATTTTGCAGTTCTTCGCTGTCTATGACATACTCGGTGACCTTGAATACTTCTTTTCGTTTATTCCTGAAATCCATGACGAAGGCAGAGAGGTCTTTTTCCAATTCCCCGTGTCGGTCCAAAAACTCTTCACTGGAAACGTACTTTCTTTCCTCCAGCACGTCCACAATAAGGGCCAGGTGATCAGAGATCTTCTTGTGCAATTTCTCGGCGGCAACGGCTAGCTCGTGTCCTTTTTTGCGAATATCCGCCACGCGTTCCAGGTTTTCCTTTTTAGTGATCCAGATCAGGTATTTTTCTATCAGTTGTTGCAGGAAGGTGATATCCTCCCTGTAAAATCCGAGATCGGATTTCCAGTGATTCACCAGAATATAGGCTTCGTACCAGTTGATTTTCTTGCCTTGGGCGGGTGTCATGACTTGGAATGTGGTGCTCATGGCGATGTGATTTTAATTTATATTAAAGGTACTCACGGGACTCTTCCTGTCGAATGACATATGTCATACTTTCCTGTGGAGGTCAGGATTTGATGATCCTTCCGTCTTCCATTTCGATGATGCGGTCCGTACTGCGGGCAAAGTCATGGTCGTGAGTGACCACCAGCAGGGACAGTCCTTCCTCTTCTTTGAGCCGTTTGAATATCTGCAGCACATTATCGGCATTGAAACTGTCCAGATTGCCCGTGGGTTCATCCCCCATTAGAATGGTGGGATTGTTGATCAGTGCCCTGGCGATGGCTACCCGTTGTTTTTCCCCTCCCGAGATCCTGGAGGCCCTCTTTTCGGCCAGGTAGCCGATGTTTAGCATCTCCAGCTTTTCCCTCGCATTCTTCTCTATCTCCTTCTCACTTATGGCCCCCAGTTTTCTGGCAGGGAGCATGACGTTATCCAATACGCTGAATTCGGAAAGGAGGTAGTGGAACTGGAAGACAAAACCGATATGCTTATTCCTGATCCTGGACAGCATTTGGTGAGAACGCCCTGTGACCAATTCCCCGTCCAGATAGAGTTCTCCTTTATATTCCGTGTCCATGGTAGATAGGATGTATAGGAGGGTGGATTTTCCGGACCCCGATTTCCCCATGATAGAGACAAATTCCCCTTCTTTTACCGCAAAAGTGATATCCTTCAGCACGTGAAAATCCACGGGTTTTCGAAAGTGTTTGTCGATATGCCTGGCTTCGAGTACGTTCTCCATAACTCCTGTTTAGGTACCCCTGATGATTTTGACGGGATCTATCTTCCTTGCTTTGTTGGATGGGAGATAGCCCGCAATAAATGTCGACAACAAGGCAAATATGATCCCGATGAGATAGTAACTCACCTGCATATTTACCGGAAAGGTGGTGATGGTCGGAAGGGCCTCCGTGTTAAAGGGGAGTTGGTCTATGAAAACAGAGAGTCCGAAACCTATTAACAGGCCCAGGGTACCTCCCACCAAACCGATGATGATCGCCTGGCTCATGAATATATATTGCACGTCCCTGCCGGAGAAGCCTGTAGCCTTGAGGATGGCAATATCATTCATTTTTTCGTAGATCAGCATGTTGAGGATGTTGTAGATCCCGAATCCGGCTACAATAAGCAGGGTTACGGAGACGGCATAGGTAATGAGGTTGCGGATATCGGATCCCGTTTCGAACTGGGCGTTGGCCGTATTGATGTCCGTCGCCTTGATCCCGAACTGATCGCCCAGTTTTATGGCCATGGCCGGGGCCTTGGTGATGTCGTGCAATTTCACATTGATATCGGTGATGTAGTTCTGTGCCTCTCCGCTAATCCGCTGGACCGCTCCCAGGTTTGCATAGCTTTGTATGTTGTCTATGTCCGCAATGCCGCTCTGGTAGATCCCGACGATTTTCAGGGGGAAGATACCGCCATTTACCGTGCTGATCTGTACCCGGTCCCCAACCTCCAGGGACATCTTCTCGGCAAGGCCAGCCCCGAGCAGGATCCCGTTTTCCAGGTTCCTCAGAGCCTCAGGAGTCCCCTGGATGATATAGTCTCTGAAATTGGAAATGCGCACCTCCTCCATGATGTCGATCCCCGTCAGATTGCCGCCCAGTTCTATGGAACCGGATAGATAGAATATTTGGGTACGCATCTGGGGGGTGGCCCCTTTCACGTTGGGATCTTTTTTCAGATACTGGAGGATGGGTAGGGCATTGTGGATCTTTCGCTGGCTCTGCTTGGGCCTCACGGAATGTACTGCGTTCAGGGAACCTTCAAATTCCTCAAACACAGAGACCGGCTGTTCTGTGGAAGGTTCGATCTCGTTATATAGGTGAATGTGTGGGGTTTGATTGAGTATGAGGTCATCCAGCATCTGATTGAGACCGGTCATAAAACTCACCAGGGTGATATAAGCCCCGATTCCGAAGGTCACTCCCAGAGATGCCGTGACGGTCGACTTCATCTTGGTGACCAGGTGGGTCCTGGCGATGTCCAGTATCACTTTCCAATTGGTCATTTTTTTGGTTTAAGCAGGACGGTACCGGCATCGATCCCGGAGATGATCTCTACCCTGTCGAGGTCTCGTAATCCTGTTTTTATACTCACCTGACCCTGTTCGGTCTCGACGAGACTGTCATTTACCAGGTACTCCGTGGGAATAATCAGGGCGTCATCCCTGTGGTCGATGATAATATTGCCTTCTCCCGACAGGCCAGGATAGAGCTTGGAGGGAGGGGATAGGAACAGGGCTTCCACGGTGAAGGTTTGGGAGCGTTCGTCTTTTTTTGGGTAGATCTTACTGAGCCTGGCTTCAAAAACCTGTGAGGGATAGGCGTCCAGAGAGATGAGCGTTCGCTGGCCAACACTCAGCTTAACGATGTCCACTTCGTCTACCAGCATCTCTATAAGGAAGTCTGTTGTACTTCCCACTGCGGCCACGGGTTCCATAGTAGTTACGATCTCCCCGGGATTTTTATACAAGGCGTAGACCGTACCGTCTATCTTGCTTTCTATGATAAAATCCGCCGCAGCGATAATAGAGGTCTGGTAGTTGTTCCTGGCCTGCCTGTATTTGGTCTCCAGTTCATGCTCAGTCTGTGCATAGGCACTCTTCTTAAGTCTGAGATTATTTTGCGAAAGTTCAAAGGCCAGTTTCCGGGAGTCGAACTCTGCTTTGGATCCTATACCCTGTTCCCAGAGAGCCTTTTGCCGCTGAAAATTGAGAGAATCATTGGTGTACTGTAAAGTAGCAGCCTCTATCTGTTCCTTCAGGCTTTTGAGGACGGCGTTATCACCCCGGTAATTCTGTTTGGCCAGGTCCAAAGCCAGCCTGGCATTTTCCCGGTTGAGTTTAGGTGCGCTGTTGATGATCTGGGCGATAGGGTCCCCTTTGAGGACCACAGTCCCTTCTTCAACCAGGTTCTTGTCCAGGATTCCCCCTACTGCCGCATAGGCCAGGTACAGGCTGTCTGGTTGGACGGTGACAGTGGAGTAGACAGACTCGGTGATGCCCGATCGCTCCACGCGAAATTCTTCCCTATCCTCTCCACAACTCCAAAGTGTGAGGACCAGAAGCCCTGTGAAAATCGGCATTAGAGCCCTTTCAAAAATTCGCATGGCGAACGGTTTACCACTGTTAAAAGTAACCAGATCACGGCCCGTAGACCATGATAATTGTCACTTTAACCTCAGAGGGTTCCGACCTCCGGAAAATAGTCGTATTTTTATCTTCCAGGCACCAAAAAATACCAGGGTATTCATAGCCCTTTAGTTCTCGTGGTGAAAATCACCTTAAAACTAGACCAGCCTGACAATTGTCATATAAACGCCTGGACCGAATTCATAACTTGAAGCATT
>CBDTYM010000037.1:0-19237 GCA_965364605.1 uncultured Muriicola sp. | reverse complement strand
TGAACTATGACGCCGCCACCCTGGGCAACCATGATTTTGACAACGGGATCGACGGCCTCCTGGCACAGCTGCCCTATGCGAAATTCGACTTTCTTTGTGCCAACTACGATTTCTCCAATACGGTCATGGACGGCATGACCTCTCCCTACAAGATCTATGAGGTCAATGGCATCAAGGTGGGTGTATTCGGCCTGGGTATTGCCCTGGAAGGCCTGGTCACTAAAAAACTCTACAAGGAAACACAATACCTGGATCCTGTGGAGATCGCCCTGGATACGGTCCGTGCCCTCAGGGAAGAGGGGTGTCATCTGGTCATCTGCCTCTCCCATCTGGGATATAAATACCGCGATCCCCAGAGAGCCAGTGACGTCCTGTTGGCTTCAAATACCGAGGGCATAGACCTCATCATAGGCGGACACACCCATACCTTCCTGGATAAACCCGAGATCCACCTGAATCGAAAAGGACAGCCGGTACTGGTCAACCAGGTAGGTTGCTACGGGATCAACCTCGGCAGGATCGATTTTTACTTTGACGGTAAGGAAATTAAAGGGGGTGATGGGGTTACCATCAAGGTCTGATCTCAGGAGTTCGCCCTCTCTTGCCTTGTATGGAAGACCTCTGTATGCAGGAAGGACTTAAAGTAGCCAGACGCCGGTGATTAATAACCCAGGGTAATTTTAAGATGCGAAACTTTCTGCTATCTTTATAAAAATCCAAAATCAATTCCTCATGAGCACTGTACACGCCTTTGCTGCCGAAAAAAGCGGCAGCCCCTTAAAACCCTTTTCATATGAACTCGGTCCGTTGGGCAGCGAAGAAGTTGATATAAAGGTCCATTACTGCGGAATCTGCCATTCAGACCTCAGCATGCTGAACAATGAATGGGGGATGACACAGTACCCTTTTGTCCCTGGTCATGAGATCGTGGGGGAAGTGACAGCCATTGGGGACAAGGTCAAAAAGGTAAAGGTGGGCGACCTCGTGGGACTCGGTTGGAACTCCGCTTCCTGCATGCACTGTGAACAGTGTATGGAAGGGCATCACCACCTTTGCTACAACTTAGAATCTACCATTGTCGGAAGGCATGGGGGTTTTGCCGACCGGGTGAGAGGCCACTGGTCCTGGACCGTTCCCCTGCCGAAGGGTATCGACATGGCCAAGGCCGGCCCTCTCCTTTGCGGTGGGATCACGGTCTTCAACCCTATCATCCTCGCCGGGGTAAGACCGACAGACAAAGTTGGTGTGATAGGGATCGGCGGCCTAGGGCATATGGCTTTGAAATTTCTCAACAAATGGGGGTGCGAGGTGATCGCATTCAGTTCGAATCCGGACAAGGAAAAGCAGATCCTGGCGATGGGAGCCACTAAAGTGGTCAATTCAAGAGACCCAAAGGCCCTGGAAAGTATCAAAGGCACCCTGGATTTCATACTTAATACCACCAATGTAACCCTCGACTGGAATTCCTATCTGGAAGCCCTTGCACCCCGCGGGCGCTTTCACAATGTAGGGGCTGTTCTTGAACCTTTGGCCATTCCTGCCTTCACATTACTGATGGGTGAGAAATCCGTTGCGGGGAGCCCCCTCGGAAGTCCTGCCCTCACAGCTACCATGCTCGATTTTTGCGTAAGGCACGACATTTACCCCCAGGTAGAAGAATTCCCTATGGAAAAGGTAAATGAGGCCATGGAGCACCTGGAAAAGGGAAAAGCCAGGTATCGTATCGTACTAAAGGCCTAGCATCTCGCTCAGGACCATTTTGAATTCCTCATCAAGCGAATGGGAGGGGCGTGGCCGACCTGCCCTCCTGTACCAGTAATCCGCATTCCAAAGGTCCCCTTCCTTCCGGTGCAGATAGGCATGTACCCAGGAAGCTTCGGGAGTTGACAGGCTATCCACCAGGTCATGGGCCTTGTGCCAATTCCCATTCGCGTCCCACCACAATGCCTTGAGTTCGGTTGACCACGTTCGAGGCGGATGGCTATTCTTCAGGCTTTCAAAAAAATCGTTTTTGTTCATGGATCCTGCCAAATGTCTTTTGATAATTCTTTTAGGGGGTTCGGACATAAAAGTAAGGGTTTGATCCAAATAAGCCCAGGTCCCAAGTGAGATTATGCCTATCTTATACCGATTACTAACCTTAAAACCATACTGATGAAAAACACGATCACTACCTCCATACTGGCAGGTATTTTATGCCTGAGCAGCCTCGCTCTAACACAGGCCCAGGAAAACACCCAGGAACCTATCTGGGAATCCATCATGCTGGTACCCGACAATACAAAACTGAAGGTACTGGGTGAGAATATGCGCAAGCACAACATGAAATATCACAATGCAGGGGCTTTTAAAACAACGGTTTACAATATTTCCACAGGACCCAATTCCGGGAAAATAGTCTGGCAGATGGGGCCTTTGCAATACAAAGATCTCGATACACGTCCTGCTGCCGGAGGGCACGATGAAGACTGGCGGGACAACATCATGCCATATGTAAAACGTGTAGAGCAGGGGGAATACTGGAAAGGGATCTCAAAATGGTCCAACACCGATATGCTCAGTTCTGAAACCGTAGAGTATCCTATCCTTTACATCCGATACTGGGTTGTAGATCAAGAGCATGGATTTGGGGTGGATACCCATCTGGATATGGCCAGCGCAAGCATAAAAGCAATGCCTGGAGTTCACCCCTGGGGTGTCTATGATAATGAGTTCGTTCAGGGAAAAATAGGACGGCATCTGGCCACGGTCGCTTTCTATAAGAACTGGACCGACTTTGACACCTCCTGGCCATTTAGAGCGGCATTTGATGAAGTTAACGGAGCAGATAAATGGGATATGTTCATAGAAAATCGAAATGCCACATTTAAAGACTGGTGGGACGAAGTCTGGGTGTATGACAAATCCATGAGTGGGGACTAGCCGCCCTCCAAAATCAAAATGATTCATAACCCTCCCGATAATCCCGGGAGGGTTATTTTATGAGATCCATAAATGCCTGCTCCGATATGATGGGCACCCCCAGGGTTTCTGCCTTGCTTCTCTTGCTGGGACCCATGTTGTTTCCTGCCACCAGGTAGGAGGTCTTGGAGGAAATAGAGGAGCTGACCTTCCCCCCATTGTCTTCGATGAGCTTTTTGAGCTCTGTCCGTTCCAGGTTCTCGAATACGCCAGATACGACCAGGGTCATACCCTTTAATTTATCGGTTTGGTTTTGCAGTTGTTCTTCGGATAGGGAAAACTTTAACCCATAGGTGCGAAGCCGATCGATGATCTCCCGGTTCTTCTCCTCGGCAAAGAAGGACACCACGCTCTCGGCGATCCGCTGGCCGATCTCGTTGACCTGCATAAGGGATTCTTCGGAGGCGTCCATCAGGGCATCTATGTTCTTGAAGGCACGAGCGAGAACCTTGGCTACGGTCTCACCCACATACCGGATCCCCAGGGCAAAAAGCACCCTCTCAAAGGGAATATTCACGGAATCTGCTATGCCTTTTACGAGATTTTCTGCAGATTTGTCAGCCATGCGTTCCAGAGGCACGACCTGTTCCTTCGTCAGGGTATACAGGTCTGCATAATTGCGAATCAGTCCCTCTTTAAAGAGCAATTCGACGGTTTCTGCTCCAAGGCCCTCAATATCCATGGCCTTTCGGGAAATAAAGTGTTGTATTCGGCCGGTGATCTGTGGAGGACATCCAGTGGCATTAGGGCAAAAATGCTGGGCTTCCCCTTCCTTTCGCTCCAGGGGTGTCTGGCATTCCGGGCAATGGGTGATATAGATAGTAGGTACTGAGTCTGTCGGTCTCTTCGATTTGTCCACCCCGACAATCTTCGGGATGATCTCACCTCCTTTTTCAACCATCACGGTATCCCCTGCTCGCACATCGAGTTTGGCTATTTGGTCTGCATTGTGAAGGGATGCCCTCTTTACCGTGGTCCCCGCAAGGAGCACCGGCTTTAAATTCGCTACGGGCGTAATGGCGCCCGTCCTGCCTACCTGATAGGTGATCTTCTCCAGGACCGTGATTGCCTGTTCGGTTTTGAATTTATAAGCGATAGCCCAGCGAGGTGACTTTGAAGTGTAGCCCAGCTCTTCCTGTTGTTGTAAATTGTTGACCTTGACCACCACTCCGTCTGTCTCATAAGGCAATTCGTGCCGGTGTGTATCCCAGTGATCGAGGTAGGCAAAGACCTCTTCTAGAGATCTGCATAAAGCAGCTTGTTCCGGGATTTTAAATCCCCATTCCCTGGCCCTTGACAGCAAATCAAAATGCGTGGAGGCAGGCAGGTCTCTTCCAACCAGGGCGTAGAGAAGGCAATCCAGGGGCCTTTCAGCAACTAGGGTGCTGTCCTGTAGTTTCAGGCTTCCCGAAGCAGTATTCCTGGGGTTCATGTAAGGGTCTTCCCCTTCCTTGACCCTCAATTCATTCATTTTTTCAAATCCTGCCAAAGGGAGTATGATCTCACCTCTTATTTCGAATTTTGGCGGAAAATCACCCCTGAGTTGCAGAGGTACGGAGCGGATCGTCCTTACGTTGGTCGTCACGTCGTCTCCCTGAAAGCCATCACCCCGTGTAAGGGCCTGTTGGAGGTGGCCATCCTCATAGGTAAGGCTGATGGATGCCCCGTCGTATTTGAGCTCACACGTGTATTCCACTTCTGAATCCCCCAGGATTCTGTGGATACGTTGTACCCATTCCGTCACCTCTTCCCGGGAATAGGAATTATCCAGGGAATACATCCGATGCTCGTGGGCCACCGTATTGAAATTCTTGGTGACCTCCCCACCGACCCTCATAGTTGGGGAAGTATCGTCCCTGAATTGGGGATTCGCCTCTTCCAAATCCTGCAATTCCTTCAATTTCATGTCGAACTCATAGTCCGAGATCACCGGAGCATCCAGGACGTAATAGCGATAATTGTGATCGTGTAGTTCTTCTCTCAACGCTTTGATCCGCTCTTCAGGGGTCATTTCTTGTCTATTAAGTTACACCTGCTTTTTAATTGCCCTGATAAATCTATCCTTTCCATAGAGGTCGGGGCTTACCTCTACCTGGTCAAAACCATAACTCATCAGTAATTCCCTGACTTCATTCCCAAACCGCTGGTTGATCTCCAGGTAAAGCTTGCCGCCATCTACCAAAGCATCAAAAGCTTGCTTTGCAATATATTCATAAAACAGCAAGGGTCTTTCGTCGGGCACGAAGAGAGCAAGGGCCGGTTCGGAATCCTTTACATGCGGCTCCATGTCTTTTTTCTCCTCTTCGGGAATATAGGGAGGGTTAGAGACGATGATATTGAAAAACTCCTTGTTGAGCTCCATTTCAGTGATATCCGATACTGTAAAATCGACCTCTACCCCATTTTCCCTTGCATTTTCCTGTGCCAGCCTTAAGGCCTCTGTAGAAATATCTGTGGCGTGAACGTCAGCCCCGGGCAGGTATTTGGCCAGGGCGACGGCAATACAACCACTTCCGGTACCCAGATCGAGGACCTGCAGTGGACCGGGATGGCCTTTGTTCTCTTCTATAACCTTTCTTACCAACTCCTCCGTTTCCGGCCTGGGTATAAGGACGTGGGAATTGAGACGGAAATGGAGGTCCATAAAGACCTTGGACCCCAGAATGTAGTGCAGGGGTTGTCCCTGCCGAAGAGCTGCCAGGCCCCTGAAAAAAACGGCCTCTTCGTCCTTGGTAACCACCCAGTCAGGTTGTAATGCGAGATGGAACCTGGGCTGCCCCAGGTAATGCTCCACAAAATGATGAAAAAAGTGCTCCACTTCGTCCCTGCCGTACTGGTGGTCGAGCTCTTTGTGAAAAATATGCCTGATCTCTCTTAATAGCAAGACGACTTATATTAATCCGGAGCTCCGTTGATTCTCAGGTTTTTGTCCTTACAGGGTCCGCTTGAATACCCAGGGTTCCGGTTGTGAACACAATCCTTTTTTATATCATATTTTTGCGTCGTGAAGATACAGGAAAAATACATTCTCAGATGCCTAGAACTCGGTAAAAATGGCCTGGGTAAGACCGCCCCGAACCCCATGGTAGGCTGTGTCATCGTCCGGGAAGATCAGATCATTGGGGAGGGGTTCACCAGTCCGTACGGAGGGGCTCATGCCGAGGTGAATGCTATTAACTCTGTCAGTGACAAAAGACTGCTTCAGGAGGCTACCCTCTACGTTAGTCTCGAGCCCTGTTCTCACTTTGGAAAGACCCCTCCCTGTGCAGACCTCATTATCAGCTCCGGTATTCCCCGTGTTGTAATCGGTGTACGCGATCCACACTCAGAGGTAGACGGGAAGGGGATAGAGCGCTTAAAGACCGCAGGCATTGATGTAACCTGCCCTGTTTTGGAAAAGGAATGCAGGGAACACCACAAAAGATTCCTGACCTTTCACGAAAAGAAAAGGCCCTATATAATTCTCAAATGGGCCGAGAGTCTGGACGGATATATGGCCCCGGATCCGATAAAACGAGCAAAAAAGCCCGAACCTTACTGGATTTCCAGCCGGCCCAGCAGGCAACTGGTCCACCAATGGAGGACAGAGGAACAAGCTGTACTCGTGGGTACGCGTACGGTCCTGGAAGACAATCCCAGGCTCAGCCCAAGAACCTGGGCAGGCAAGCCTCCTTTAAGGGTGGTCCTTGACCGCGATTTGGAAATACCCGAAAGCTATCATATATATAATGATGAGGCAGATACCCTGATCTTTACAGGTCGGGATTCCCATTCCGGGGGGAGATCCGGAATAAACCATGCGAAGATCGATTTCTCAAAGGATGTGGCAGAACAGGTATGCCAGGCCTTGTTTGAACTCCAGATACAAAGTGTGATCGTGGAAGGTGGGGCAGCTACGCTAAAATCCTTTCTTGTTGCAGGGCTTTGGGACGAAGGCCGGATATTTCAGGGCATCTCAAATCTGGGGGGTGGTATCAGGGCACCTGAACTCAGGGGGAAGATTTCCTCTCGTACTAAGATCGGCAAAGACACCCTTACCATTTGGAGAAATGATTAAGAATCTGTTATTCGATTTTGGGGATGTCTTTATCAATCTCGATAAGGAAGCTACCCTGCACAGCTTAAGCCAGGCGGGATATGATGAGATCCCATCTGATTTCTTTCCCTGGGTATACCAATACGAAAAGGGCCTGGTGACCACAAAGGAGTTCATCATGGCTGGCATGGCAGCATTTCCCGGAATGCATGAAGAGGACCTGGTCACGGCCTGGAATGCAATCATACTGGATTTCCCACAATACCGACTCGATTTTATCAGGGAACTCTCTGAAAAGGGTTCCTATCGCTTATTTTTAATAAGCAACACCAATGCCCTGCATATAGAGCGGGTGAAAGAAGAGATGGGGCTTCAGGACTACCGAATTTTCTCGTCCTGTTTTTCAGGTTTTTATTTGTCGCATGAGATACATCTCCGAAAACCGGAACCGGCAGTCTTTCATAAGATCCTTAAAGAACACGGACTTTTAGCAGATGAAACCTTCTTTGTTGATGATACGCTGGAACATATTAATAGTGCAAAAAGGCTAGGGCTTCATAGCTGGCACCTGCAAGTGGGTAAGGAAGACGTGGTGAACTTAAAAAACCTTTTATAGGATGTTAGACCTGGCCCTCAGTGTTCTCTTTTCCAGCCTGATCTTCGTGGTCTTTAAGCTGTACACGAGATTTCGCATCCAAACTTTCTACGCCATTATTTTCAACTATATCACCGCATGCGCTGTGGGCTTTCTGCTAATGGATCGAACTGTGGGCTTTACAGAGATCCCGTCCAAGAGCTGGTTTCCTGTGACACTGGCCCTGGGGGTTCTTTTTATACTGATCTTCAACCTGATGGCACGAACTTCTCAGGAGCTGGGTGTCTCTGTAGCTTCTGTCGCCACAAAGATGTCGCTCTCTATCCCTGTACTATTAGGGGTTCTTCTTTACGGTGAGGACATGGGCCTGCTCAAGGCCACAGGAGTATTTCTCGCCCTTCTTGCCGTGTATTTCAGTTCAGTAAAAAGAACCCACTTGCCGGTGAGTAAGCGTTTGCTATACCTGCCTTTGCTTGTTTTTCTGGGTTCGGGGATCATAGATGCGAGTTTACAATACTGTGAACAGTTCCTCTTGCCCCCGGGAGAATTTCCGGTATTCTCTTCGACGCTCTTTGCAAGTGCAGCCAGTTGTGGATTTCTCTTTATACTGATCCGTGCGTCCAAAGAAAGGATCACTATCGAACCCAGGAGTATCCTAGGAGGAATTGCTTTGGGGATTCCCAATTTCTTTTCGATCTATTTTCTGTTGGAGGCCTTGCAGAACGAGGGACTAAACAGCGCCTCAGTCTTTACGATCAACAATGTAGCGATCGTCATGTTCTCAACCCTCCTGGGTATCCTGTTGTTCAGAGAGCATTTAAGTGTTCGAAACTGGATCGGTATCGGACTCGCTGTGATCAGTATAGTGCTAGTCGCCGCGTTTTGAGATCTCTATTATGGAAAATCATTCTTACAAAACCCTTTCCACCCCGGTCGAAGGAATTCTTTTCAAAGAGCGCAAAAGCAAATTTCTGGGATATGCCTATCCGGTAGCCGAGGAATCCCTTATTGAGGAAAGATTAAGCGCCCTGAGAGCAGCTCACCCCAAAGCCAATCATATTTGTTATGCGTGGCGACTGGAGACAGAACCGGTTTCCTGGCGGGCCAATGATGACGGAGAGCCTAACAACTCTGCCGGGATGCCTATATACAATCAGATCGAGGCTTTCGAACTATCCAATGTACTCGTGGCCGTCGTCCGCTATTTTGGGGGTACCAAGCTCGGGATGGGTGGATTGATTTCCGCTTATAAAAACAGTGCACAACTAACTTTGGAAAAAGCAGTTGTCAAAACAGTCACTCCCCGCAGGAGCATCGAACTGGCATTCGGCTATCCAAAAATGCACCGCGTTATGCGCATTATCAAACAAAACGACCTCGAGGTTTCCCGTAGTGAAAATAGTCAGATGGTCAGATTGAAAGTTGAAGTGCCGATCGGCCAGCTTCAAAATATTCTCATGCAATTCAGGGCTTTACGAGGGGTAATTGTAAATGAAGCGGAGGTTGATACCTGATGTCCTGTTTGCACCTAAATTGCTGACAATCGATCCAGGATCCCGTCAGGGCATTTAACAGGCCTGGAGGTACGCATGTCCATAAAAGCCAAAACGGTCTTAGCGGTAACCAGCAGGTCGTCCTGTTCATTCCTGATTTCGTAATCAAATTCGATCTTGACAACCGGGGGTTTGGACAAGGTCGTGATGACTGTGATCAGGTCATCATAGGTAGCAGACTTCCTGAATTGCATCTCTAGAGAAATTACGGGCAGCATGATCCCGTCTTTTTCCATCTGTTTGTAGGAAAATCCCAGGGACCTCAACCACTCCACTCTACCCATCTCCAGATACTGGGCGTAATTGCCGTGATAGACCACTCCCATCTGGTCTGTTTCACCATATCTGACACGGAAAGAAATTCGGTTTTGATAACCCATTTTTCGGATTAAAAGAGTATATTTAAGTATGGGAGAAATCGACCCGGAACATGAGAAAAAAAAAGGATAAATTCAACTTGAATTGATTTTTTTTTTAGCTTTTTTGTTCACATATTTGTCTCACTCTAGAAGGATGTTCAACCTGACTTCCTTTGACCAACTGGCTTGAATCACTAACCGACAAAATAGAGTTTTTTTAAAATGAGTGTAACTGCTAATTCCGTATGGAACAATTGTTTGGCATTTATCAAAGATAACATCCAACCGCAGGCATTCAAAACATGGTTCGAACCGATCAAGCCGGTAAAACTCACGGAAAAATCACTCAGTATTCAGGTGCCCAGCAAATTCTTCTACGAATGGCTGGAGGAACACTACGTCAAACTCCTAAAAGTGGCCCTGACCAAGGAGCTCGGAGAGCAGGCAAAACTGGTCTATGTCATAAAGATGGAGAACACCTATGGCAACAAGGAACCATTCACAGAGCGCATACCCAGTGCCAATAGAGGAAATGTAGGTTCCCAGGAGATGGATGTCCCCGTAAAGTCAAAAAATCCTGAGCTCAAAAATCCATTTGTGATCCCGGGTATCCGGAACATCAAGATCGAGTCCCAGTTAAACCCGAATTACAACTTTGAAAACTTTCTGGAAGGAGATTCGAACCGCCTGGCCAGGTCTGCAGGTATGGCTGTTGCCAACAAACCGGGAGGCACTTCTTTCAATCCCCTGCTGATCTTTGGGGGAGTGGGTCTGGGCAAGACCCACCTGGCACATGCCATCGGGGTCGACATTAAGGATAAGTATCCGGAACGTACCGTGCTCTATATTTCAGCGGAAAAATTTACCCAGCAATACATCGAGTCTGTAAAAAAGAACACACGGAACGACTTTATCCACTTCTACCAACTCATTGACGTGCTGATCATTGACGACGTACAGTTCTTGTCTGGAAAATCAGGAACTCAGGATGTGTTTTTCCATATTTTCAACCACCTGCACCAAAACGGAAAGCAAGTTATCCTGACCTCGGACAAAGCACCCGTTGACATGCAGGACATAGAACAACGACTCCTATCTCGATTCAAGTGGGGACTTTCTGCTGAGCTGCAGAATCCGGATTACGAGACCAGGATCTCCATCCTGAAAAACAAGCTTTACAGAGACGGGGTTGAGATGCCCGACGAGATCGTGGAATATGTCGCCAAGCACATCAAGACCAATATACGTGAACTCGAAGGGGCCATTATCTCCCTTATCGCACAGTCTTCCTTTAACAAGCGGGATGTCACCCTGGAACTGGCGCAACAGGTGGTAGAGAAGTTTGTCAAAAACACCAAACGGGAAGTGTCTATCGACTACATTCAAAAGGTGGTTTCGGATTATTTCGAAATGGACGTAGCTACCCTTCAGTCCAAGACCCGCAAAAGACATATTGTCCAGGCCAGGCAACTCGCCATGTTCTTCGCCAAGAAATTCACCAAGGCTTCTCTGGCCAGCATAGGATCCCAAATTGGGAAACGGGACCACGCCACCGTACTCCATGCCTGTAAAACCGTGGATAATCTGGCTGAGACGGATAAACAATTCAGGAAATACATCGAAGACCTCACCAAGAAGTTCTCCTAATCCTATTATGAAGACAAAAGTGCTCATGGTTTGTCTGGGAAACATCTGCAGATCGCCATTGGCCGAAGGAATCCTCAAATCCAAGGTAGACCCGTCCAGGGTCGAGGTGGATTCGGCAGGGACAGCCGGGTACCACGTGGGAAATCCCCCGGACCCCAGGTCGGTAGAGATCGGGCTCAAGTACCAGGTAGATATCCGTTCTCAGCGTTGCCGTAAATTCAGGAAGGACGACTTCCACCGGTTTGACCATATTTTTGTGATGGACCGGGAAAATTACAGGGACGTGTGTGCCCTTGCCCCTGATCCTGATTTCGAGAATAAAGTGAGGTTGCTCCTCGATTTCTCAGAGTCTAATGTGGACGAGGTACCTGACCCGTATTACGGAGGTGCACAGGGTTTTGAACAAGTTTTCAGGCTGATAGAGGAAGCCTGTGATCGCCTGGCTAAAGAATTATAGGATTTTCATATGAGCGAAGAGGAAAACGACAAAGGCAGACTGTACCTGATACCGACCACCCTGGGGAGCACTGCCCCCTTAGAGGTTTTGCCCATCTCCATCAAGCAGGCGGTAGAGGTCATAGACCACTATATCGTTGAGAATGAGAAAACTGCCCGTCATTTTATCAAGAGCATAGCCCCCCGAAAATCCCAGCCATCCCTTCACATTCATCAATTGAATAAGTTCACCGAACCAGAACTGATCCCCTCCTTCCTCGACCCATGCGAGGAAGGGTTTCACGTGGGTGTTCTCTCGGAAGCCGGTAGTCCGGCCGTGGCTGATCCCGGAGCCGAGGTGGTGCGCATAGCCCACCAGAGGGGTATACAGGTCGTTCCCCTGGTAGGCCCTTCCTCCCTGATCCTGGCCCTGATGGCCAGTGGGATGAACGGACAGAACTTCTGCTTTCACGGATACCTGCCCATAGAAAACCAGGAGCGAAAAAAGTCACTGAAAACCATGGAACGGGAGTCCAGAAGTAAGAACCAGACCCAGCTATTTATAGAAACCCCGTATAGGAATGAAAAGTTGTTGGAGGATCTGCTCAAAATTCTGTCCCCCTCTACCCTTCTATGTGTGGCTGCCGGTATCACCTTGCCCGAAGAATTTATCCGCACCTATACGGTGGAGGAATGGGCCCGTCATCCCAAACCGGAACTGCATAAAAAACCGGCCATTTTCCTGCTTTTAGCTTAGAAAAGGCCGGTTTCGGAATTTTATTCTATACAAATCAGATCCTCGGATTCTTTACCGCGGGGATGGCAGAAACATCATAGCCCGAAAACTGCTCCAGGTAATGAAAGATGGAAGTCCCATAAGCGTCTTTGACATCCCACTCCCCGTGCGACCTGAGGAATTTTTTCACATTCCCCGGACCCGCAAGGTGGGCAGCAGCAAGGATACCGGATTCGGAAATTTCCAGCCCTCTGATCTTCTTACCCGTAAATCTCTGGATATCCTTTCTCAGGATCCATTTGTTACGGGCGAGGTTCGTCCTGAACACCTTCTCCTGCAATGTCGGGTCATTTAGGAATTTAGTGGCGTTGTACACCCCCATCAATTGAAGGGTACCAATACCGAACTGGTATTTACCCAGGTAACCTAAGGTGTTGATCGTGAAATAGTCTCCTTGTGATTCCTTGAAAGCAAGAGCTTCCTTAAATCCTACAAAAGAGCTGCCCAGAAAGGGCGGAACTACCATTGCAGAAGGCATAATGGTTTTGTCTTTGGGGAACAAAACCGGCGTAGGTTCTTTAACTTTGAGCGCTTCGGGCACTTGAACAATGTTCTTTGGGGATGTGCTAAAGCTCGCCAAAATTAAAATCATGATAAGAGGACAGCTTACAGTTATCCACTTTCTCATAGATGTGTTTTCTTAAGACTGACAAACCCGAAAGGGTTTTGCTTAAATTTCACAAGGCAAAGATAGGGCAGGTTTTTTCTTACGACCCAATAGTCAGTCCTGTTTTGTGATATTTTTAGGACATACGGTAACTTTTAACCGTTTAACTGTCTATCTGTTAATATTTTGGCTATTTATCCAACGGATGTATTGCTCCTTATTCCGGTTGTGTTGCGCCAGGTTTGTGGCAAATTTGTGGTAACCAAAATTTTCCACATCGGCTACAAAATAATAGTACTCATGATCTTCGGCGTTGAGTACCGCCTCTATGGATGAGATATCAGGCATGGCTATAGGGCCCGGGGGCAGACCGGCATATCGGTAGGTATTGTATGGGGAATCAATGGTCAGGTCCCTGTAAAGTACTCTCCGGATCACCGTGTCGAAATTGTCCAGTTCCTTTTTAAGGGCAAAGATCACTGTGGGATCGGCCTGAAGGGGCATGCCCTTATCTAGTCGGTTTAAATACACTCCTGCTACCCTTGGTCGTTCGTCCACCTTGGCACTTTCCTTCTGCACAATGGCCGCGAGGGAGACCACTTCTTTTGGCGTTAGGCCCATTGACCTGGCACGGGCCTGCCGCTCTTCATCCCAAAACCTGTCGTATTCCCTTTCCATCCGATCCCTGAAATCTTCAGCGCTTGAGTTCCAGAAAAATTCATAGGTATTCGGAATATACATGCCCAGGCTGGTCTCCTCTGTAAGATCCTTTGTCTTGAGAAAGGCACTGTCCCGGAAGGCTCGCAGAAGGGAAAGGCTATCTGCCTCGATCTGGGCAGCGATACGTCCGGCCAGGGCGGGCAGGGATTCCTGGTTGTTAAAAGAGACCCTGACCGGGGTATTCCCACTGCGCAGGGTGTTGACGATCTCGTTGTTGTTCATCCCCTTTCGGATAACGTATTTACCGCCTTTCACACGATATTGTTTGCGTTCTGCCACAGCTTTGAAACTCTCAAAATCTTCAAGGATTGGCTGAAGGACCTCCTGAAGTTCGGGCAGATCTGCATTTGATGGAATATAGACATAGGCTTCCTCATTGTCAAATGCGGTATTGGGAGAGAAAAAGGCTGAGTAGACATAATAGACGAAAATACCACCCCCTACTACTCCCAGAAGTAAAATAGCCAAAACGATCTTTCTCAGATACATGACGGATTGAATTTTTGATAAAGATACTGGTCTTTAAACCTCCCCTGAGAGCGGATCCAGTCTTTTTTTACACCGGTTCTGGAGAATCCGGCCTTTTCAAACAACAGGACACTTGACTCATTATCTTCCAGAACATGGGCGTAGACCTGCCTGACATCCAGGGAATCGAACGCGAAACGGCAGGTCAGTTCCACCGCCTCGGCACCCATCCCCTTTTTCCGGTTCTCTGTGTTTTTGATCACCAGACCAAGGCCCACCCGCTGGTGTTTCGGGTCGAAATCGAAGAGATCGATCAGGCCTACCAGGACCCCTTCCCTTTCGCAGATGGCCAGGCGCACCTGTTTCATCTCGTATATGTCTCGATGGGCGTTCTCCAGGTATTGCTTCAGGACATGGCGAGCATATGGCTGTTGGGTACCGCTTATCTCCCAGAATGCCGTATCGTTCTCCAAGAGATACAAGAAATCCAGGTCAGCCGGTTCCAGGGCCCTCAGAAAGATCTTGTCACCCCTGAGTTCTACCATGAGATAGTCCCTTTAAAGACAAAGGTGGCCGGACCCTCCAGGACCACGTTGTCGTAATGGTTGCCGGAATTGGCGAAAGACACGCGGAGATCTCCTCCCCGGGTGGCAATGCTCACAGAATCTGCTTTAGTCATGCCGGAATGATGCATGGCAATGGCGACGGCAGTCACTCCGGTTCCACAGGAATAGGTCTCCTCTTCCACCCCCCTTTCATAGGTCCTGACCCTGAAAGAATCGGAACCGACCTGTTCTACAAAGTTGACATTACTCCCTTTTTCACCGTAGATCCCATAGCGGATCCTACGACCTTCCCTGACCACATCAAATGTTTCAAGCCCCCTTACCAGCTGAACATGGTGGGGGGATCCGGTATCGAGGAAATATGCGTTCTTTTTGTCTGCGATATCCCTGACATCAGACATGCTCAAAGCAACCAAATCGTTCGCAACACGAGCCTGGTGTATCCCGTCGCTCGCTAAAAAGGAGGTGGTTTCCCCGATCAGTCCGAGACTTTTAGCGAAGGCAACCAGACACCTGCCCCCATTGCCACACATGGACCCGGGCTTTCCGTCCGAATTGAAATACACCATCTTAAAATCTGCCGACTTGTCATTTTCCAATAGTAATATCCCATCTGCACCAATGCCAAAACGTCGGTCACAAAGTCTTTCCAGGAGGTTGGTATCGTTTTTGGGGAAATTAAGCTGACGATTATCGACAACGATAAAATCGTTACCTGTACCCTGATATTTGTGAAATGGGAGTTCCATAGCAGCGATTGAGGTACAAAGATAGGACATTTATTAAGGTATTTTTAGCAGTTAAAAAGGCGTTAAATGACCCGGTTGTCCTATTGGGTTCTTTTAATTTTAAGTGTAATTAATTCTAAAGATATATGAAACGTTTTACGAGTTTACTAGTGGTGGCCATCTTCGGTGGATTGATCACCTTAGGAGGCTATAAATTATTTATTGAAAAAGGCAATCCTTCCTATGTCTGGGAGGATGATCTGCCCGTTTTCCAAACGAGCAACAACCCCGTTTCCCCTGCCGGTGCGGGCATCAATGCTGTGGATTTCACAACAGCAGCTGAAAATACGGTCAATGCTGTGGTCCACGTCAAGAATCTGACGATGAGCAAGGCTGCGCCCAGTTTTTTCGATTTCTTTTACGGATCGGAAGCAAGGCAGGTTCCTCAGGTAGGGACCGGATCTGGGGTGATCATTTCCCCGGATGGGTATATCGTGACCAACAATCACGTAATCGCCAAATCAACCGAGTTGAAGGTCACTCTGAATAACAATAAATCTTATGACGCCGAGCTCATAGGGACAGATCCCAATTCGGATATTGCGCTGATCAAGATCGATGCCCAGCGGCAATTGCCCTACCTCGCTTTCGGGGATTCAGATAATACTAAAGTCGGAGAATGGGTATTGGCCGTAGGCAACCCGTTTAACCTGACTTCGACAGTTACTGCGGGAATTGTTAGTGCCAAGGCTCGGGCCCTCGGTAATTCAGAACAGTCCTTTATTCAAACCGACGCCGCCGTAAATCCCGGGAACAGCGGAGGAGCTTTGGTCAACACCAATGGAGACCTGATCGGGATCAATACGGCTATTACCTCTCAAACGGGATCCTACGTGGGATATTCCTTTGCAGTGCCCAGCAACATCGCCAAAAAAGTGGTCGAAGATATCCTTGAGTACGGCAATGTACAGAAAGGTATGCTTGGGATTTCTGCTCCCAGAGTGAATACGCCCTATGCCATAGAAAATGGCCTTGATGAGATCGAAGGCGTTTATGTAGGTGGCGTGGAAGAGGAATCCGGGGCAGATGACGCGGGATTGGAAGAAGGTGATGTGATCAAGAAGATCGACGATATTAAGATCCGGAGATTTGCCGATCTGACGGGATATATTTCCACCAAAAGACCTGGAGATGAGGTCCAGGTTACCGTCGATAGGCAGGGTGAAAATCTCGTAATTCCGGTCACGCTGAAAGAGAGGCAATCCCTCATCGTTCCAGTAATGGGTCTTTCTGTTAAAAACCTTACAGAAAAGGATAAAAAGATCTATAAGGTCAACAAGGGGGTCAAAATCACGGGTGTTCCTGAAATTTACCGAAGAGATGGTTTGGAGCTGGTAGATAACGTGATTGTGGAGATTGATGGGCAGCCTATAGATGACATTCAGGATGCCCGGGTAGAATTTGGGAAAATAACCCGCAACGGCAAAACTGTGATCACCTTATTGAACAAAAAGGGGGAGCGGGAAAGATTGATATTCCAATAGATTCCTCATACCAGAAATACGGTAAAAGCGCGTCGACCCACGATGCGCTTTTTTCATAGAAATTCTTTGTGCGAAAACGTTTGAAATCGATAGTTTTGCAAAAAATTTAATCAGCCCCCACAATGAACAAAATGTCTTCCTACGAAAAGGAACTCGCCTTTCAGGCAGACCGGAGAAAAGCATCCACGGAGTTTATCAAGATCATCAGTGACCTCTGGTACGACCGGTCTATAGAAGTGGTCCTGTTCAAGAACCAGATCATTGACAAAACGGTGAGTGACATCATCAACTTGCACGAATACGCCGGACAATTTGTGCAAAAGCCCATTTCGATCTTCGATTCCGTCGAGATCCTCAGGGCCATCGAGGCACTTAAACTCCCCCCTTCCAAACTGGATATCGGAAAGCTCACTTTTGAATATCACAGTGAAGATGATGGACAATATAACAACGTAAAGGCCTTTGTGGTCGACAAGCTCAAGGATGCTAAAAAAAGCAGGGAAATTGAGCCCAAGGACGTCATCCTTTACGGTTTTGGCCGGATTGGCCGACTCCTGGCGCGCGAATTGATGGCCAAAACAGGTAAGGGGAACCAGTTGCGACTGAGGGCCGTTGTGACCAGGGGAGAACTCACTGAAGAAGTTCTGGAAAAGAGGGCGACCCTCCTCCGGACGGATTCTGTACACGGGCAGTTCAGCGGTACCGTGGAAGCGGACTTCAAAAACAAGGCGCTGGTCGTGAACGGCACTACGGTACATATGGTCTCGGCGAACGCTCCGGAGGAAGTGGACTACACCAGATACGGTATCCAAAACGCCCTGGTAATAGACAATACAGGAGCTTACCGGGATCAGAAGTCTCTTTCGCGTCACCTGAAAGCTAAAGGGGTGGAAAAGGTGTTGCTCACCGCTCCCGGGAAAGATGTCCCCAACATCGTGCACGGGGTCAATCAACAGGAATTTAATCCGGATACAACAAGCATCTATTCAGCCGCATCCTGCACTACCAATGCCATTACTCCTATCCTCAAGGTGGTTGAGGATTCCCTGGGGATCGTAAAGGGGCATCTCGAGACTATCCATGCCTATACCAACGACCAGAACCTGGTAGACAACATGCACGGCAAGTACCGCCGGGGCAGGGCAGCCGCACTGAATATGGTGATCACGGAAACGGGAGCTGGAAAAGCGGTGGCCAAGGCTCTCCCATCCCTCGAAGGAAAACTCACTTCGAATGCCATCAGGGTTCCTGTCCCAAACGGCTCCCTGGCTATTCTCAACCTGGAAGTCAGCAATACTACTTCCAAAGATGGGATCAATACCATTATCAAGAAATACGCGCTGGAGGGAGACCTTGTGGAACAGATCAAATACTCCCTCAGCAACGAGCTTGTCTCATCAGACATCATCGGCACCTCAGCCCCTGCCATCTATGACAGTATGGCTACTATCGTGACACCGGGAGGAAATAATGTGATCCTGTATGTCTGGTATGACAATGAGTACGGCTATGCCCACCAGGTGATCCGGCTGGCCAAATACATCGCAAAAGTGAGGCGATTTACGTATTATTAATCGTTCGGTCTGCTTTCTTCATTCACCGGGAGGTTTTAAAGCCGGTAAATGATCCTTATCCAGTTTTTTTTCGTATTTACTAATATTAAAGGTACTTTAGCCTTTCCTGAATCAAAGTTAAACCTAAGAACAACCCAGCATGAGACAATTCAGAACCCTGCTTTTAGCTATGCTCCTGTTCTGCGGTCTTCAGGGCTTTGCCCAGACCGGGGAGGCAGCGGAAGAACCTTCACTGGATGGAGGCACCATCAATTCTCAATTCGAATACCTGTATGATAAGTCCGGAAACTACCGGGCAGAGGGAAGGCGATATGAGGTTGTTCGAACTTTAAACCTGGATAAACTGAGGCAGAATGTGATCGACACGATCAATGCAGCCAATGAGAAAGCGAGGCAATTACAGCAGGTTATTGCAACTCAGGAAAGTACCATTGCCTCCCTGAATGCCAGCCTGGAGGAGACCACAAAAAATCTGAACGCCGTCACGGAGGAAAAGGACAGCATGTCCTTATTGGGTGCCCAGGTATCCAAGGCCACGTATAATGTCATCCTCTGGACCCTGATTTTCGGCCTATTACTGCTCCTGTTGCTATTTATCTTCAAGTTCAGGCAAAGTAATGTCCTGACCCAGGAGGCAAAAAGCAGCCT
>CBDTYM010000036.1:0-19477 GCA_965364605.1 uncultured Muriicola sp. | reverse complement strand
CTGGATGAATATTACCAGTTGAACCTCAGGGTGCATTACGAACTCAAAGGTTTTCTGGAAGGTCTTCACTTCGACCTCTTGTATATCCATAAAGAGAACCGGAACACATCAGCACCTGCAGACATTTTCAACACGAGCAACTTCGACCAGTTCAGTTTTGTGACCAATTACGAGTTCTGAAATTTAACAACAGGACTTCAGGTAGTTACATTTTAATTCGACTTTTTGAAAATTCCAGGAAACAGAAACCAAAATGTTATTAGGCAACCTTAGTTCCATTTGTGTATCTTGAAAGAAAATACCCCGCAGTGAAAAAGATCTATTTTCTGTTCTTGCTTTTTCCCCTCCTGGTATCTTTCCAGTGTGATGACGATCTGGATTCTGGATTCGAGACCCTTTACGTAATCCAAAATGACCTGAATGAAGACATCTACCTCCTCAATGAAGGAAATGCTTTTGTGGACATCCGCTCTGAAGAGGCTGTGATTATCGGCAGTAGCCTAAATCCTGAAACAAGTGCCATAGCCCCCTCAGAAGCCTTTATCTTTGAACGCATCCGCCTCTATACGCGTGAAGGAGAGGACTATATCCTGGTGTACACCCAGGACCCCCTGGATGACACGCAGTGGGTCTTTGATGAGCCTACGACAAATCGATACGAATATACACTGGTCATCTCCCCTGCCATATTGGATTGACTGAGTTCTTGGTTCTTAGCTGAGTCCCATTATTGGTAACAGAAACATTTACCTTCAGGTCAAAATCCCCTATCTTAGTAATGCGAAGGCACAGAGTTTCAACGAAGGAGTAGTTCATGGCAAACATAAGGATATCAGACACCGACCGGCTCTTTAACACAGCCCTGGGACTTGCTGTCTTCACTATTTTCTACAATGTTGTCGAAGGCCTGATCTCCACCTATCTGGGTTTTGAAGATGAAAGCCTGGCCCTCTTCGGCTTTGGCACAGACAGTTTTATTGAGGTGATCTCGGGTTTGGGGATCGCACACATGATTATAAGGATTCGAAAAAACCCGAATAGCAAAAGGGACGACTTTGAACGCACTGCCCTGAGGGTTACCGGAATAGCTTTCTATATCCTGGTCGCTGGCCTGGTGGTCACAAGCCTGTACAATCTCTGGACAGGTCATAAACCCATCACGACCTTTTGGGGGGTGATCATCTCCCTGATCTCCATTCTGGTTATGTGGATCCTGGTGGCCTGGAAAAGGAAGGTTGGAAACGAGCTCAATTCGGCCCCCATCCTGGCCGATGCAAATTGTACCCTGGTATGCTTATATATGTCCGTGATACTGCTCCTGAGCAGTGGGATCTACGAACTCTTTGAGATCGGTTATATAGACAGCATAGGCACCCTGGGGCTGGCCTATTTTGCCTTCAATGAGGGCAGGGAGTGTTTTGAAAAGGCGAGATCAGACATTCATTGTTCCTGTGACTGAATTCATCTGAATTGTATTCCATTACCTCCTTACCTGAAGGAACCGGGCAGGAGAAGGAATCACATGGGATAAAGCCGTATCTTTATTACTGGTTGAAACCTACTGAATAACCCTCTGTTAATCCGATATTTTGTTCAAATTCTTTAATAAGATAAGGCATGACCTCCTGAATAAAGGGGAAACGGTAAAGTACCTCAGGTACGCCATTGGGGAGATTGTGCTGGTGGTCATCGGGATCCTGATCGCCCTGAGCATCGACAACTGGAATGACAATAGACATGACAGAGAGGCTGAGAAGAATTATTACCGGAACCTCAGACAGGAATTGCAGGATGACAGGCGCAATATTGAAGGCCAGATCATGTTCAACTCTGCATACGCTGCTCAATATCAATATGGCATAGAACTGATCAATCTCAATGAAAAGTCCCAAAAGGACAGCTTAAGTACAATTGCCGTCAACCTGGTGAACTATTCTGATTTTGACCGGCGGGGAAATATTTACGAGACCACGGTGAACAGCGGGGACATCAAACTCTTGCGGAACGACGAAATCATTGAGCGCCTGAGACAGCTCGAAGAGACCTATCTATACATAAATCGCATAGAAAACATCCATTACGATATCGTCATGATGACCGCACCTGGATTGGTGGACGCCATACGCTTCATTTCCGATAAGGCAGAAAACGAGGACTTCCTGTATAGCTACAAATGCCAGAATATGTTCGTCCTTTCGCTCAGGATTATGGAAGAAAAAGACGCAGTATATCACAGAGGTATCGATGAAATAAACTACCTCCTTTCCCTAATTGATCAGGAGATTGATTAAAACGATGTCATGGCACGGATCAGAGGTTGTTCATGCATAGTCGTGGAGACTTCCCTGACAAAGCGAAGGCCAAACCCAACCTACTGGCAGGCGGGGATTTGTCTCAACTTAAAAAACATATTCTCAAATAAAAAAACCTCTGAAAGATCAGAGGTTTTACTTTGTACAGGCGGAGAGACTCGAACTCTCACACCTTTCGGCACTAGATCCTAAGTCTAGCGTGTCTACCAATTCCACCACGCCTGCATTGCCCTAAAATAGGGGCTGCAAATATAAATCAATTTTTCAACTTTAAAATACCTTCCGTTCAAAATAATCCCTGTGGTTTTCGTAATTTTAACCCCTATCAAATACTTCACTATGCAAGAGCCCGGGGCCTATATCGAACAACACAAAGACCGTTTCCTGAATGAACTCATGGATATTTTAAAGATCCCTTCCATCAGCGCCGATTCGGCATTTAATCACGATGTCCTGCATATGGCCGAAACCGTGGAAAAAGCCCTGCAGGCTGCCGGATGTACACACACCGAGATCTGCGAGACTGAAGGATATCCCATTGTATACGGGGAGCGAATAGTAGATCCCTCCCTGCCAACGGTCCTAGTCTACGGGCATTACGATGTACAACCTCCAGACCCGCTCAACCTCTGGACATCTCCTCCCTTTGAGCCCGTGATCAAAAAAACGACCCTACACCCCAGGGGCGCCATCTACGCCCGGGGTGCCTGTGACGACAAAGGGCAGATGTACATGCACGTAAAGGCACTTGAATACATGGTGGAGAATGACAAGCTTCCCTGCAATGTAAAATTCATGATCGAGGGGGAAGAAGAAGTGGGCAGTAACAGCCTGGTAAACTTCGTCAAGGAACACAAGGACAAACTGGCCAATGACATCATCCTGATCTCGGATACCGGAATGATCGCCAAGGACGTGCCCTCCATAACGACCGGACTTCGCGGCCTGAGTTATGTGGAAGTAGAAGTGACCGGCCCAAACCGCGACCTGCACTCGGGACTCTACGGAGGAGCTGTGGCCAATCCCATCAATATTCTGGCAAAGATGATTGCCTCCCTCCACGATGAGAACAACCATATCACCATCCCGGGATTCTACGACAAAGTCCAGGAGCTTTCCAAAGAAGAACGGGAAGCCATGGGCAAGGCGCCTTTTGACCTCAAAGCCTATCAGGAAGAGATCGGCATTGAGTCGGTTTACGGTGAAAAAGGGTACACCACCAACGAACGGAATTCCATCCGGCCCACCCTTGATGTAAATGGGATCTGGGGCGGATATACAGGGGAAGGCGCCAAAACTGTCATCCCGAGTAAGGCGTACGCCAAGATCTCCATGCGTCTGGTTCCCCACCAGGAATGGCATGAGATCACTGAACTTTTTACCTCCCACTTTAAGAGCATCGCCCCAAAAGGGGTGACCGTTAAAGTAACCCCTCATCACGGTGGACAGGGGTATGTCACCCCCATCGACTTTATCGGCTACAAAGCCGCCGAAAAAGCCTATGAGAAGACATTTGGCAAAACCCCCATCCCTCAGCGGAGCGGCGGAAGTATACCCATCGTAGCTCTTTTTGAACAGGAATTGCAGAGCAAGACCATCCTCATGGGCTTTGGCCTGGATAGTGACGCTATCCACTCCCCCAACGAACATTTCGGGGTAGAGAACTACTTAAAAGGGATAGAGACCATTCCCTATTTCTACCAGTATTTCACCGAAATGTCCAAATAGGAAGTTTTTAACACAATTACTGCACAATTTGTGTAACAATTTTATGGAGGTTGCGTTCTAATAGTCTATCAATCAATTGAGAACACTGTTATGATTCAACGCTTTTTTATCCTCTGTTCAGGGGCTGACGCCTCTATTCTCGACACTTGTTCACCTGGAGAACGCAACAAATACGCCGGGATCGGGGCGACTGTCTTCTTCACCGCAGTCATGGCCTTCCTCGCAGCCGGTTATGCGCTTTACACCGTTTTTGACAATGTTTACACAGCCCTCGGGTTTGGACTCGTCTGGGGCCTGCTCATCTTTAACCTCGACCGTTTTATCGTTTCCACGATCAAAAAACGCAACAGTTTCAAAAGTGAATTCCTGCAGGCGACACCCCGGATCCTTCTCGCCGTCATCATTGCCGTTGTGATCTCAAAACCCCTGGAGATGAAGATCTTCGAAAAGGAGATCGACCGGGTCCTGCTGGAACAAAAGAACGAATTCACCCTGGCCAACAAGAACCAGATCGCTCAGCAGTACATCCCTGTGGTTGAGGAACTCGAAGGCGACATCGCAACCCTGAAGGCAGAGGTAGCCGCCAAGGAAGCTGAGACCAACGCACTCTATGATACGTATATCTCGGAGGCTGAAGGCACTGCAGGGACCATGTTACTGGGGAAAGGGCCCGTATACAAGGAAAAGAGGGAAAAACACGATGCTGCCCTCCTCGAACTCCGCCAATTAAAGGCGGATAACGCTGAGAGGATCGCAGCCATCGAAGGCCAGATCCAAAAACTCAATGCCGATTACGAAAGTGCCGTCACCGAGTCCCAACCGGTCATCGACGGGTTTGACGGGCTGATGGCGCGCATCAGCGCCCTGGGGGAACTTCCCTGGTTCCCGTCCTTTTTTATTTTCCTGCTCTTCCTGGCCATAGAAACGGCCCCCATCGTGGTGAAGCTGCTGGCGCCCAAGGGTCCGTACGATTTTAAACTGGAAGAGGAAGAAAGCACGGTAGAAGCCTGGGTAACGCAGAAGGTAACCCAGCGGCAGCACATAATGGCTACCGATGCTGCCCTGAACGATAAGATCTACGGGGAGATACGGGAAGAAGAACGCGTCTACGCCCACAAAAAACAAAAAGCAGAGGAACTCCTCAGACTGCAGGCCGATGCCTTCCACGAGTTACAGGTAAAAAGCCTCTAACCCTCCAGGGCATCGTATTCTGCCTTTAGCTTTTTGGTGAATTTGGCTACGACCAGGTCATAGCTCAGGTCTGTGAGTTCCCGGATCAACCCGGGTGGCAATTGTTCGAAGTAAAGCGTATTCCAATGGGTCTTGCTCATGTGGTAGGCCGGGATTACGAGTCCGTCATGCTCTTCCCGTAATTCCAGGGCTCTTTCCGGTTCACATTTCAGGTTCACCTGGGAGGGTAAGCGTTCAAGGGGAACAAGGGCAAACATTTTACCCATGACCTTAAAGACCAGGGTGACCTCATCAAAAGGAAATTCCTCGGTGACTCCTTTTTTGGCCAGGCAGTAGTTCCTGAACTCTTCTACATTCATTTCGAATCACATTTATTTCCCTGGCAGCCCCAGGGCATCATAGATCACGATCTTGTCCCAGAGATGGTTGGATTCCTCTATAAAATCGAGATGCGCCTTTTCGGTCTGATACCTGTCCTGGTCCTCTGCAGAGCCGAAGGTGACAATGAGGTTGTATGTGTACGTGTCGTCTACGATCTCCCGTGTCGCCACAGGGGGTGTCCCGAGGAATTTTGTCTTGGCATAGAGGCTCCTGGCCATGAATTTTTCCATGGAGGCCTCGAATGCCGCCCTGTCTTCAGAGCTGTCAGGGTTTTTAAGCCAGATATAGACCGAATGCACAAAGGCCGGATCGAATTCAGGCTCCGGACCGGATTTTTCCTTGCAGGAGGCTACACCCGCCAACAGGACTAAACAGAGGATGATCTTTTTCATATGGCTCGTTTTATGAGGTATTATTGCTTTCAAGGGACAGGCGTTCGCCCTCCTCGAGTTCCAGGGCCGAATAATCCAGTTTCCAGCCAATGGTCTCGACCAGTTTGCTCATCAGGAGCACAGCCTCAAGGGCCTCCCGGCGGGCCGTATCCATCAGGCCGCTCTGAGGTATCTTCTCCCGAATATGCTGAATGGCCTCCTGGTTCAGGGCAGTTAGGTCATTGGGTTTAAAGGCGTTGAAGAGTCCGTTCTGGATATCGTAGAATTCGAGTTGGGGTTCTATGGAAAGCACCTGAGGCTCGGGAAAATTAGACAGGATGATCTTTTTGCTGGAAGCGTCGGCCCGGAGTTCGATCTTCTGGAGGTCGTACCCGATATGCGCCTTGGCGTTGATTACGATCAAGGCCTTTTTGGTACTGCTTACAAGGCTCAGGAATCGTTCCCTCCTGTTTTCGTATTTGTAGATCTCAGCGAAATCCCCTTCTACCGAGATGAGTTTACACACATTCCTGATGCGTTCCAGCAGGACGGTCGACTGGTGTTCCGTGGTCTCCCGGTTCTGCCTGCGCCTGAAAAAGGAATAAGTCCAGTACATTGCAATGGCCCCGAGGATCAACCCGAGTACCGCTTCTAAAAGGCCATCCATAGATCGTACAATTATGTCTTGGCGTTAAAGGTAATGAAAGGCACAGACATAAGGCAGGGTTAAAAGAGCTCGTAAAGTACTGGTCGACTGGGACTGGCGTCGTTCTCAAAAGGAGCTACCTGCATTTCCAACAAATAGTTCCCATCCTTTATCTCATGAGAGACATAGATGAATTCCGTAATGGTTGCCCGCGGCCTGAGCGACCCGTTCAAACCCCAAAAAGCGCGGTGGGCGAGTAATTTTCCCTCGTCCTTTTCCTTGTCGACAGAAGGAAGGTCCACCAAAAGGTGTTCAACACCCCTATCCACCAGGAACTCCATTGCATTTTTGGTTATATAGGGTGGATTTGTATGGGAATACTGGCGGGAGAGCTTATCCCGGGTATTTGGAAGGGTCCTGACCACCAATGCCGCAGGGATCTCTTCATCAAGGGCTTTTTGCAACTGCTTTTTGGATATGATGAAATCACCATCGACCTTTTCAGGGGCTATGGTAATCAGCTTTGCATGGTAAAAGAAGTTCTTCAGGGTCTGGTTCACGGATTGACCTTCCGGTGTGAGATGTCCAAGACACTCGGTATGAGTGCCATGGGCGTGAGGATTGAAATAAATATCGTTGAAATTGGTACTTCCACCTTCCCTGACACTACCCGTAAAATCTCCTTCCCGATGTGGCTCAATCCTGGGAGGCCCCAGATACCACGCATTTACATTATCGGACCCTTTCCTTAATGGAATGGAGATGTCCAGGGGTTTACCCAGGTCGGCTTTCCGGGTCTGCCCGTCCAAAACAAATGAGACGATCATGGTACTTTCTGGGTTGATTATTTCTTCTTCTCTAAAGGTAGCATAAATAAGTCGGAGGCGAGGCCATCGCTCAGAAACCTCCCCTTTCGGGTCACCTTGAGGGTGTCCCCGTCCAGGAAGAGATAGCGGTCTGCAATATGCCGTTCGGCCTGCTGCAGGAGGTACTCTACAAAATGTCCTCCGAACTCCTTTTCAATCCTTTGGAGGGAGACCCCCCAATGGGTTCGCAGCCCCGTCATGACGTATTCGTTGTAACGGTCCCGCTGACTGAGCACTTCTGCTTCGGAGGGGAGTTCCTCCTTTTGCAGAGCCTTGATGTAAAGAGAATTATTCGATATATTCCAGGACCGTCTATGGCCGTCAAAGGAGTGGGCCGAAGGTCCAATTCCCAGGTAGTTCTTTCCCTGCCAGTAGGCCGTATTGTTCCTGGAGAAGTAGCCGGGTTTTCCAAAATTTGACAACTCATAATGGACAAAACCCTCAGCTTCCAGCCGGTCTACCAGGAACTGAAATTGGGTCTCTGCCACTTCATCATCCACATCCGGGACAATGCCCTTCTGGATAAATTTCTGCAGGGCGGTTCCGGGTTCCACCGTAAGGGCATAGCTGGAAATATGAGGAACACCCGATTTCAGAGCGATCTCGACGTTCTTCTCCCACCGGTCATTATCTGCCGTGGGGACCCCGTAGATCAGATCGATCGAGATATTTTCAAAGCTTTTCCTGGCCGCGTCCAGAACACTACGGGCCTGTTCGGCGTTATGGGCACGGTTCATAAACCGGAGGTCCTCTTCAAAAAAGGACTGTATCCCAATGCTGAGCCGATTCACTTTGGATCCGGCTAAGCGTTCCATTTTTTCATAAGTCAGGTCATCCGGGTTGGCCTCCAGGGTGATCTCCGGATCATCGCTGACCCTGAAGTGCTCCTTCACTGCCCCGAGCAAATAGTCAACCTCGCCCTGCTCGAGGACAGAAGGAGTCCCACCCCCGAAGTAGATGGTCTCCACCACCTCATTCCTGAGCTCTTCCTTGCGCAACATCAATTCCTGCCCTAGAGCCCGCAACATCGGTTCCTTCTTTTTCAGACTGGTTGAAAAATGGAAATCGCAGTAGTGACAGGCTTGCTTGCAAAAGGGAATATGGAAATAGATACCCGCCATTACCCTTGTTTTATAAGAACGATCAGGACAGACAGGGAAAAAGAGGAAAATGCATAGGTTAAGAATGCAAACAAAAACAGGAAAAAGGATTTCAGGAGAACCCAAAACAAAGGCCTTTTAAAAAAGGAAGTCATCGCATAGAGGAAGTAGACCCACATGACAAAGATTCCAAAGGGTTGAAATCTTTCATCGACATACTGTATCATGAACATATTGATAGTGACCAGCAAGGTATATATTCCGAGCAGATAAAAGGAAACGGCCAGGTATTCCGCCAAGGAGTACTTTCGGTAAAAAAAAAGTTTGAGCAGAATAGCCAGCGTAAAAACAAAGACAAAAAGGAAGTTGTTGATGTTGGTCAACATATAACTACGTGCTTCCGTGAAGACAGATTGATCGACCAGATCTCCCTCGACCACCACAGTGGTATCCCGGAACGGGTCAAAGCCAATGACGGATCGGACAAGTAGATAAATGACAGTCATAAGGATAAAAAAGGAGACTGGCCTGTAATAGGTCTTTCGTTTTCCATCCAAGTAATGACGCAGCAGTTCGCCCGGCCTGATGATCAGATCCCTGACGGTGATCAGCAAGGGGGCATTTACCGAGAACAGGGCGTCGTTCAGATCGTCAAAGGTCTCCCGAAAAGTGACCTTATGGACGCTGCTGCGCTGCCCGCATGTCTGGCAATAGCGGCCTTGTGTGAGGGAGCCACAATTTTTACAGGTTATTTCTGAGGGGGTCGCCATGGGTCACTTGATGCGATCTTCGTTCTGTTTTACAAAGGCGGCCCAGCCCGAATACGACTTGCCCTGGGTGATCTTACCCTGGTTATAGAAATGGCATACGGCAGCCGCCAGGCCATCCGTACTATCGAGATTTTTGGGGAGGCTTTTGAGCTTGAGCATCTGTTGCAGCATTTTAGCCACCTGCTCTTTGCTTGCATTCCCATTCCCGGTGATGGCCATTTTGATCTTTTTGGGGAAGTATTCGGTGATGGGGATCTGTCGGCTCAGCCCTGCGGCCATAGCTACCCCCTGCGCCCTGCCCAGTTTCAGCATGGACTGGACGTTCTTTCCGTAGAAAGGGGCTTCAATAGCGATCTCATCGGGGTGGTAGGTGTCGATGAGAGCGATGGTTCTGTCGTAGATCATCTTGAGTTTGGTAAAGGGGTCGTCGTACTTTTTCAGGATGAGCTCGTTCATCTGGATAAAATCCATATCAGACCCTACAATTCTTATGATACCGAAGCCCATGATGGTGGTACCCGGATCTATTCCCATAATGATCTTCTCTTCCTTCACCCGCTCTTTTTTGTGGTTATCTCCAGGGGCAGCCTGAACCTGCTCCTCACCGGAATCCCCCTTTTGAGGGCCGGGGCCGGTCTGGGCATATTCCTCAGGCTTCTGATAATGATCTCCCTAAATTCAGGGATCTGGCTTTGCAGGGCACTGTCATTCTGCATCTCCACCACCTGTATTTCCCCGGTGGCCTCTACCAGAAAGTCGATGTAGACAACACTCTGCAGATCGGTCTCCGAAGTGAAATTAAAATCCTGCAGGCGCATTCCGAGGTTTTGCATGAGGGTCGACTCAAAACACTGGCGCTGGTCTGTCTTTGAGGCTGTTTCATCGCAGCTCCCGAACAGGGGGTACTGGTCCACATCGTTCCAGTCGATCCCCCTCAATTCATCCTCGACCAGTTGCTGCGTTTTTGATTCCGGGGTGGCCAGCCACTCACAGGAACACAAGATTAAAAGACAACAGAACGACGCTAGAACCCTCATAAAAGTCCGGTTTCAGGGAGGAAAATTACGCTTTTTTTTAGTCAAACCGAATTCGTTCCTTCGGATGTAACAAAACCTCCCTACCTTAGTCTTATCGATAAAAGAAGGTTATGGATATCCTCTTACTGGTTTTGGGTTTTATCCTGATGATCACCGGCATTCTCGGGAGTTTCCTCCCAGTATTGCCCGGCACACCGGTCAGCTGGCTGGGGTTGCTTTTGCTTTACCTGACCAAGGCCGTTCCAAATGACTGGTGGTTTTTGGGGATCACCCTTTTCGTGGCCTTGTTGGTGTTTGCATTGGATTACATCATTCCTGCGGTGGGTACCCGGAAATTCGGGGGGTCGCGCCCCGGGATGATAGGGACGACCATCGGCCTGATCGTAGCTATCATCTTCCCGGTCCTGGGGATTCTGGGTATTGTGGTCTGGCCCTTCCTGGGAGCCTTCCTGGGAGAATTATACAACAAATCCGATCAGAAGTCGGCCCTCAAAGCGGCCTTTGGCTCATTTATCGGGTTTCTAACGGGCACCTTCCTCAAATTCGTTGTTACCGTGATCTTTCTGGGGCTTTTTATTTCAACCACCTGGGAATACAGGGCAGCACTCTTTCCCTATTTCGATTGACCTGGCCCGACAGCTCAGTCTAGCCATACCGTTTTGTCTGCCACAGGCGTACGAATGCCCGCTTGAAGTTCTTCGTCGTAATAGCCCATATAGAAAAAGCCCAGGCATCTCTCACCTTCCTCAAGCGGAAAGAACTCATCCATAAAACGGATCAGGGAAGGCGAACTCCAGTAAGCACCTATTTTCAAGGAAGTACAGCAAAGCCACATATTCTGTACGGCCATGGCCGTGGCAGCTACCTCCTCCCATTCAGGTACGCTTTCCGCTGGGTCTCTTTGCATGCATATGGCAATGATCACGGCAGCCTGTTTGGTTTTTTCGAGTATTTTACGGGCCTTGAGTTCGCTTGGCTTCGCTTCGGTTTCCCGGTACTTTTTTGAAAGGAAATACCCCAGGCTTTCCTTGGATGCCCCTCGGAGCACCTTAAAACGCCAGGGTTCTGTTTTCCTGTGAGTGGGTGCCCAGTTTGCGGCTTCCAGTATCTTTTCAAGATCTCCTTTGGCGATGGGCCTGTCGTTGTATTGGGCGGGAAAAACAGCCCGCCTTTCTTTGATAAGGTCGAATATCATAGGTGAATTTTAGGATCGTTACAGGGAAGGTGGTCCCCCGGAGCTCAGGGTGCATTTTCTGGCTCATCTCAAACTTAATGAATACATTTAGGGTATTCAAATCATTTCGTCCTTTGAAGGAAACAACTACGTTCCGGTTCGGAGAGGATCACCTCACGGCAGGCCTGGCACTTTCTATCGCCCGCGGGGAAACATCTGCCAAAGTGGAGGCGACCACCTGGGAGAAGATACGGGATAGCCATGCGGTCGTTCAGCAGATCGCAAATTCAGGAGAGCCCGTCTACGGGATCAATACAGGATTCGGCCCCCTGTGCACAACCAGTATCTCCCGGGAGGAGACCCGTATCCTCCAGCAAAATATTCTGCAGAGCCACAGCGTGGGCGTTGGTGAACCCATAGATCGGGAGATCGCCAAATTAATGCTCGTACTCAAGGTCCATTCCCTGGCAAAAGGGTATTCAGGTATTTCGGAAACCACATTGAAAAGGTTGATTTGGCATCTGGAAAATAATGCTGTCCCCGTGGTGCCCTCCAAAGGCTCAGTGGGGGCATCCGGAGACCTGGCCCCCCTGTCCCATCTCTTTTTACCCCTTCTGGGCCTGGGTAAGGTCATATTTAAAGGGAAGGAAATGAAAGGAGACGCTTTTTTAAGGGAAGCAAAATTGAAGCCTTTGGAACTCGGTCCCAAAGAAGGACTCGCCCTGATCAATGGCACACAGTTTATCGCAGCCCACGCGGTTAAGGTCCTGGACGGCTTTTACAACTGCCTCACCCACGCAGATATCATAGGGGCTATGATGATCGAGGGGCTCCAGGGCTCCATCAAGCCCTTTTACAAAGAATTGCACGACCTGCGCCCGTTTAAAGGGTCACGGCACGTGGCCATGCGTATCAAATCCCTCCTGGAAGGCTCCGAGATCATGGAAGACCACATTGATTGTGAACGGGTACAGGACCCCTATTCCCTGAGGTGTATCCCCCAGGTACACGGAGCTTCCCGAAATGCCTGGCTCCACCTGAAAGAATTGCTCGAAGTAGAACTGAACTCTGTGACGGACAACCCGATCATCATTGACCGGGAACTGACCATCAGCGGTGGAAATTTTCACGGACAACCCCTGGCCATGGCCCTGGATTACACCTGTCTGGCGGCGTCTGAACTGGGGAATATCTCAGACCGAAGGGTATATCTCGCCCTGGAAGGGAACAGTCCGGGAATTCCCAAACTCCTGATGGCAGAGACAGGGATCAATTCTGGCTATATGATCTTACAGTACACCTCAGCAGCCCTGGCGAGCGAGAACAAGGTGTTGTGCTTCCCAGCCAGTGCAGACAGCATACCCACCTCCCTGGGTCAGGAAGATCATGTAAGCATGGGCTCGATCTCTGGGAGGAAAGCTCTGCAGGTGATCGACAACGTGGAGAAGATACTGGCAATCGAACTGCTGACAGCCGCCCAGGCTTTTGAATTCAGGAAGCCCCTCAAGTCGGGTATCATCCTTGAAATGGTACACCAGGAAGTGAGAAAGCGGGTCTCCTTTGCATCCCGCGACAGGGTCTTTGCTGATGATATCGAAAGAGGGATAGAAATAATACGGGAGAAGTCCGTCATCAAAGCGGTAAAGGCGATCAGCAACAAGAAGGGCTACTCCCTCAAAACTCCGTTTACCAAAGAATTTGAAGTATATTGATCCATGCCTGACTACACCTATTTCGGACCCTTTGCAGAGCTTCTTCCCATGAATTCGCTCCCGCTTAAAGGTGCCCTGAAAGAAGACAGTCTGAAGGTATTGAAGAGATACGGTATACTAGCAAAGGATGGGATGATCCTGGAGGTCGGACTGCATGAAAAGCTTCAGGGACGCGCAGAGGAAGCAGGTGCAAAAATGACGGTTTTCAATTCTCCGGTGGTAGGCCTGCCCGGTTTTATCGACTGCCACACCCACATTTGCTTCAGCGGTTCCCGGGCCAGGGATTACGCTCTCAGGAACGCCGGAAGCACCTACCTTGAGATCGCCAAAGCCGGGGGAGGGATCTGGGATACCGTAACCAGGACAAGGGAGGCTTCGGAAGAGGAACTGGTACGGGGTGTCATCCAAAGGGCAAATAAACACCTGCTTCAGGGGGTGACCACTATCGAGGTAAAAAGCGGATACGGTCTGGACTTGCAACAGGAACTCAAAATGCTAAGGGCGATCGCCAAAGCACGGGATGGAGTTCAGGCCGACCTGATCAGCACATGCCTGGCAGCCCATATGCTCCCCAGGGATTTTGACGGGGACAGGGAAGAGTACCTCAGAATGCTCGGAAATGACCTCTTGCCGAAGATCGAGAAAGAAGGACTCTCCAACCGTGTTGACGCCTTTATTGAGGAAGGGGCATTCAGCCCTGCTGACATTGGCCCTTATTTCAAAAAAGCAAAAGCTCTGGGATTTGAGATCACCGTTCATGCGGATCAGTTTACCACAGGGGGCAGCCAGGCCGCGATCGATTTCGGAGCCATGAGTGCAGATCACCTGGAAGCGAGTACCTCCGTGGAGGTTCAGGCCCTGGCCAAAAGTGATGTTGTTGCGGTAGCCTTACCGGGAGCCAGTCTGGGCCTGGGGTGCAGCTTTGCGCCGGCCCGTTCCCTGCTGGACGCCGGAGCTTCTCTGGCAATTGCCAGCGACCACAATCCCGGCTCTGCGCCTATGGGACAGCTCCTGACCCAGGCAGCCATCCTGGGAGCTATGCAAAAACTGACCACTCCCGAGGTTTTTGCCGGGATCACCTTCCGGGCAGCAGCCGCTCTTTCCCTGAAAAATAGGGGAATCCTTGCAAGAGGGAAACTAGCAGATATGGCTGTATTTCCTGTCGGAGATCACAGGGAGATCCTGTATCACCAGGGCAGCCTCCTGCCCAGTCATACCGTTAAAAATGGGAACATCATAAAAAATCTACAGGAACCATGAAAACTGCTTCCGTATCATCATTCCGGAAACAAATCCTGAAAGGCATCCCGGACACCCTGCCCCCCGGGCAGAAGAGGCGTCCCGGGAGTCACGCCCCCGCAAGGAAACAGATCCTATCCCAGGAAGAGAAAAGGCTGGCCGTCCGCAATGCCTTGCGTTATTTCCCGGAAGCATGGCACGAGGAACTGGCCGTGGAATTCGCGGAAGAACTGCATACCTATGGCAGAATCTATATGTACCGTTTCAAGCCGGAATACTCCATGCACGCCAGGCCTATATCAGACTACCCGGCAAAGATCCCTGAAGCAGCAGCCATCATGCTCATGATCCAGAACAACCTGGATCCGGCGGTGGCCCAGCATCCCGATGAACTGATCACCTACGGGGGCAACGGGGCCGTCTTCCAGAACTGGGCCCAGTACCTGCTCACGATGAAATACCTGGCCGAAATGAGCGACAGCCAGACCCTGCATATGTATTCAGGCCATCCCATGGGGCTTTTCCCCTCTTCCATAGAGGCACCCCGGGTGGTCGTCACCAATGGGATGATGGTCCCTAATTACTCAAAGCCGGACGACTGGGAGCGGTACAACGCCATGGGTGTTACCCAGTACGGCCAGATGACGGCCGGGTCCTATATGTATATCGGGCCCCAGGGTATTGTCCACGGCACGACGATCACAGTGATGAATGCCTTCCGAAAAGTACTTCGGAAAGGAGAAGGACCGGAGGGAAAAGTGTTCCTCACTTCAGGCCTGGGTGGCATGAGTGGGGCTCAACCCAAGGCCGGTAATATCGCCGGATGTATCACTGTTTGTGCCGAGGTCAATCCCGCAGCAGCATCCAAAAGGCACGAACAGGGATGGGTGGATGAACTCTGGGACTCCCTCACAGGCCTTGTGGATCGTACCAGGGAAGCGATCAATGGGAAAGAAATAGTTTCCCTGGCTTATGTCGGTAATGTGGTCGACGTGTGGGAGCGCTTCTTGGAGGAAGAGATCTATGTCAGTCTGGGTTCAGACCAAACCTCACTGCACAACCCCTGGGCCGGTGGTTACTATCCTGCCGGACTGGGTTTTGAAGAGGCCAATACCCTGATGGTTGACAATCCATCAGCTTTCAAGGAAAAAGTTCAGCAATCCCTGAGGAAACAAGTATCCCTGATCAATGCACATGCAGCAAAAGGCACCTATTTCTTCGACTATGGCAACGCCTTCCTGCTTGAAGCCAGTAAAGCACATGCCGATGTGATGGCGGAGAACAGGGTCGATTTTCGATATCCCTCTTACGTACAGGATATCCTTGGTCCCCTCTGTTTCGACTATGGCTTTGGTCCGTTTCGATGGGTCTGCACTTCGGGAGAACCGGAAGACCTGCGCAGGACGGATGAAATCGCCCTCGATGTGATGAAACAGATCGCTGAAAAAGCTCCGGGAGAAATACGTATGCAAATGCAGGACAATATCCAATGGATAGAACAGGCGGAGGAAAACAAGCTGGTCGTCGGATCCCAGGCCAGGATCCTCTATGCGGATGCCGAAGGGAGGATGGCCATTGCCCAGGCCTTTAATGACGCAATTAAAAATGGGCATCTCAAGGCCCCGGTTGTCCTTGGCAGGGACCACCACGATGTTAGCGGGACAGATTCACCTTTCCGTGAGACCAGCAACATTTACGACGGCAGCAAATTTACGGCAGACATGGCCATACACAACGTCATCGGAGACAGTTTTCGGGGTGCCACCTGGGTCTCCATCCACAACGGAGGCGGCGTAGGCTGGGGTGAGGTGATCAATGGCGGATTCGGTATGGTACTCGACGGCAGTGAGCGAGCCGCAAAAAGCATCCGAAATATGCTGTTCTACGATGTGAACAACGGTATCGCCCGCAGGAGCTGGGCGAGGAACACGGAGGCCCTTTTTGCCATCCGCAGGGAAATGGAAAGGACACCGGAGATGAAGGTTACCTTACCTTCCCTTGTAGATGACACCCTTATAGATAAGGCCCTGCAATAATGCAACAGGATAAATGCGAATGAGATGAAAGACCGCTACAGCAAACCCGACCCCTCATTATGGAAAGGACGGACCTCAGGAAAGGAGGAGTATCTTCACGAGAAGATCCGCTTTCCAAAAGAGGCGGAGGACGTACCTGAGGAAGAAGTAGGTATTTCTTTTGTCCTGATGGGTTATGCTTGTGATGAAGGTGTAAGGCGGAATGCAGGCAGGACCGGAGCGGTCAAAGGCCCGCAAATGATCCGGCAGGCCCTGGCTCCAATGGCCAATCACCTCTGGGAACAGGATACGCTGACAGACCTGGGAGATATCTCCTGTCCGGATGGAGACCTCGAAAGTACCCAGAAAGAATTGTCACGATATGTCGAGAAAATGGTGCATCAGGGTAGTATACCACTCCTTATGGGAGGAGGCCATGATATCTCGTACGCTCATTACAGCGGACTTAGGGCTGCTTTGGCGCCTACCAGGAGCCTGGGCATCATCAATTTCGATGCCCACTTCGATCTGAGGACAAACGAAAATGGCAATCACTCCGGCAGCCCATTTTACCAGATAGCAAAAGACTGCCAAAGCCAAGGCCGGGACTTTCATTACCTCTGCCTGGGCATACGCAAAGAGGCCAATCCAAAGGAGCTATATGACAGGGCACGTGATCTAGGAGTTCACTACCTTGAGCTACCCCATTTCAGCATGCAACACTTCCCGGAGGTAAAAAAACGACTCGAAGAATTCCTGTCCCATGCAGACCGGATCTATGTCACCATTGATATGGACGGGTTTTCATCAGCCTACTCCCCGGGGGTCAGCGCCTCTTTCCCGGATGGATTTACTCCTGAGCTCGTTAGGGATTGCCTGGACGTTATCCTGGATTCCGGTAAATTGATGGGTTTAGATGTGGCAGAGACCAATCCGGAATACGACCGTGACCAGCAGACAGCCAAGCTTGCAGCCGGACTACTCCACTATGTCATGCGCGGGATGAGCCTACTCTAACCAGGACCTGAAATACTTACCATCATCGAGATTGAGGGCTGTTTCTGTAAGCTGTAACGGCCTGAAAGTATCGATCATTACCGCCAGTTCTTCGGTCCCTTTCTTCCCTATACTGGCCTCATATGTTCCCGGGTGTGGTCCGTGAGGAATACCTGCTGGGTGGAGGGAAATATACCCCTTGTCGATCCCCTTCCGGCTCATAAAGTCCCCGTCTACGTAATAGAGCACCTCATCCGAATCAATATTGGAATGGTTATATGGCGCCGGGATAGCCTCAGGGTGATAGTCGTATAACCTCGGACAGAAGGAACAGACCACAAAGGCACTGGTCTCAAAGGTCTGGTGGACCGGTGGTGGTTGGTGAACCCGACCGGTGATGGGTTCAAAATCGTGTATGGAAAAAGCGTACGGATAGTTATAACCGTCCCATCCTACTACATCAAAGGGATGGGTGGCGTAGACCAGATGGTGCAGATGACCCTGCTTCTTGACCTTGATCAGGAACTCCCCCTTCTCATCATGGGCTTCCAGATTCTGTGGCAGCCTGAAATCCCGTTCGCAAAAGGGGGAATGCTCCAGGTGCTGCCCAAACCAATTGCGATACCTCTTGGGCGTGTAAATGGGATGATAGGATTCCGTGATCAGGAGCCTGTTGTCTTCCGTATCAAAATGGATCTGGTAGATCATCCCGCGGGGGATCAGGATATAATCCCCGTAACCAAATGGGATCTCGCCCAGCATCGTCTTCAATGTCCCTGAACCCTGATGGATAAAGAGCAATTCGTCAGCATCGGCGTTTTTGTAGAAATAATCCGTCATGGATTTCTTCGGGGCCGCCAGGCCAATATGGGCATCGCCGTTGAACAGAATCACCTTCCGGCTCCGGAGGTAGTCATTCTCGGGGGATAATTCGAGGCCCTTCAGCAGGCGTGATTTGACGTGGTATTGAACGGCGGCCTTCGGACTGATATCCTCCGTCTTCACGATCTCCTTTACCTGGGTTGGACGATGGATATGATACATGAGGGATGACATCCCGTCAAAACCGATGGTGCCGAACAATTGTTCATAGTACAGAGTCCCGTCGGGCTTTTTAAAGGTCGTATGTCTCTTGTGAGGAATCTTCCCCAATTTGTGATATAATGGCATAACAGAGAAGCATTATTGGATCCCTAAAATTACAACAATTAAAAGCCATTAAAAAATCTGGACGAGCACTTCGGTTTGAGTGATATTCCCGGGTTTGTAGCTCAGCTTCTCCTAACGTCAGACCTCTGAAAAGAAAAAAGCCTCCCAACTTGGAAAGCCTTTCATTGGCTGAAACCGATCTCTCGGTTTACAACACCGGCTCTACTCTCGCAGAGCCCAACACAACAGGACAAAGATAGCAAAGGTTTTTTAAACCGGCAGTATTCACCCTGAATATTTGGATCTCACCGTCAGGTGTATTGACTTAAGGCATGATATTTTCCTCAGAACTCATGGTTTTCAGCTCTTCTTGAACCGTAGTTCATCGTTGAAGGATCACCCTTGATGGAGTTACCGATTTTGGAGAAAACCGACGAATAACCTCCCTTGCCGATCTGTCGCACAAAACGTGATAATACATCGAACAACCCATGCTCTTCATCGATAGCACTAATATTCACGAGGGCCACAGAGTTAATTTTAAATGAGGTCCGATACCCAAAAAGACCTGTAATTAACCTACTATGAAGACTGGAAAACATTTGCTGTGGATCCTATCACTTACACTGATCTCCTGCATGGAGGAGGTGACCACCGTTTACGAACAACCTGCTCCGGAGATCGAGGTGATAGACCTTCCCGGTGACAATCCTTCCCCTACTACTACCCAGGCGACCCCCGAAAAGGTCTACGAATGGATGATGAATATGCAGGCTTCCAACGGCTTGGT
>CBDTYM010000035.1:0-19602 GCA_965364605.1 uncultured Muriicola sp. | reverse complement strand
TCAAAGATAGGTTGAAGAGCACGAATCCCAAAAAGTGTAATTGTGAAATAAGCTGATTTCGGAGGCGTCAGGCAGCTTTTGGATTGGGCTTCATCGACTGGGGTATTCTGGGGTTCATCAACCGGAACCAGAGGGGTGGCAGAAAGGACAACACCATGGATGTAGGATAACCAAAAGGCATTTGTGGTGAATCCTCGTGGCAGTCCAACAACTGGTATTTCTTGGAAGATATATAATGGTGGTCACTGTGACGAGTGAGTTCGTATAATATAATGCGACCGAGGATGTGATTGCTGTTCCAGCTATGGATCTCCCGAACCCGTTCATACCTACCTGAAGGGTTCTTTTGCCGGATCAGACCGTAATGTTCAATGTAGTTCACGGTTTCCAGAAGCAGAAAGCCTACCACCGCAGAGGCAAGGGCAAAGAGAAGTCCCATCGTCCCAAAGAAATAGATCACCGCGATCAGGTAGACAGCCTGAATGATCAGGTACCAGATCATATCATTTTTAAGAGAGAAGAACTTCAGGCCTCCTTTTCTCAATAATTGATGCTGAAGCCGCCAAGCATTGAGGTACTGTCTGGTCACAGAGGACACCCAGAAGGAATATACCGATTGGTTGTATCGAGCTGTGGCCGGATCCTCCGGTGTAGCCGCGTGAGCGTGATGACCGAAATTGTGCTCTATATAAAAATGCATGTACAACGAGGGTAGCAATAACAATTTGCCGAGATATCTTTCTGGAGAGCTCTGACGATGTCCAAGCTCATGGCCAACATTGATGCCGTTCGTGCCCAGCACGATGCCTAAAGAGAGACAAAGTCCGGTGAGTTCTGTCCAGGAATAGGAAAAGTTAGAGACAGACCAGAGATAGAAGATCAGAAGTCCGTATACCAAAGGCAGGTTGGCGTAGAGCATCCAGTCGAATAGCCTGTTTATTTTTTTGGCTCTTTTCTTCTCGGGACCATCATTGGCGTTGTCCACAGGCATCAGGACCTCCAGTAATGGGATTAGAACAAAGGCGTATACAGGGGTCAGAAAGCACCAGATTCCTCCAAGCGTGATCCCGGCAAGTGCTGATGCAGGAATACTCAGTGCGGATAAGTACTTTAAATCCCTCATCTTAAGCTTTTAACAAATTTTTCACCTGCGATTCTGGCATATCAGGTATCTTGGTAGTAAATATAGCGGATTTTGGAAAGTTACGACGTCATACGCCATAAGTTGTCTGCCTTCATCACAAGGTATTATAAGACCAGGATGATCAGAGGTGTATTCCTCTTTTTATGCTTTGGAGTGCTCTTCTGGCTCGGCATGTTGACCCTGGAGTATTTTTTATGGCTCAGCCCCAATTCCAGGTTGGTTTTACTGGTCCTTGCCCTTTGTGCAACTGCGATTTTACTGGTAACCTATATTGGTTTCCCGATGCTTTACCTGTTCAGGCTAAAGGATGGCCTGACCCTGAAGAAGGCTGCGGAGATCATCGGGAGGCACTTTCCCGGGGTTGATGACAGGTTGGTAAACCTCCTTGATCTCGCGGGGGATTCTGAAAGGACAGAATTACTGTTGGCTAGTATAGAACAACGCTCCAGGGAACTGTCACCCATCCCTTTTCAACAGGCGATTGACCTTAAGAAAAGTTTTAAATATGCTAGACTATTGCTCATTCCATTACTTGCGATTGGTGGGATTTGGATATCCGGAAAGATTTCAGATTATATAGATTCACTGGACCGTGTGGTTCATTACGATATGGCTTATGAGAAGCCAGCACCCTTCAGGTTTGTCGTGTTGAATGAGCCTCTGCGAACGGTAGAAAAAAAGGATTTCGTACTCAAGGTAAAAACAGAAGGAGAAATGCAGCCGGAGCAGGCGTTAATCGTCATCAATGGAACAAAGAGGATGATGGCCGAAGCTGGAGGGCAGTATTCTTTCTCTTTTACTTCACCGGAAGGTTCTCAAGATTTCTACTTTGAGGCCAATGATGTACGATCACGAACATACACCCTTGAGACTATCTCACCTCCTGTAATCGAACAGTTTTATACTGTCTTGGATTATCCCAGCTACCTCAATAGAGCTCCAGACACTTTAAAAGGAACGGGAAATGCCTTGATTCCGGAGGGAACTCGGGTTTCATGGAAGGTGAAAGCAGTCAACACAGAGAAAGTAGGGTTAACATCCGGCGATTCACTATTTGGTTTTGGTAGGGACCAAAATGCTTTTACATTGAGAAAAACCCTGTTCAGAGACTTGGTCTATGAGATCAAGACCTCCAACTCAGAGCTGCAGGATTATGAAAGACTGGGGTATAGTCTGAGAGTGGTCAAAGATGCGAATCCTGTGCTGGATTTAGAAGAGGTCAGGGATACGATCACGAATACCGTGGAGTATCTGGGACGCGCTCAGGATGATTATGGAATATCCGAATTGTCCATAGTGTATTACGAGGAAGGAAAGGAAAGTGATTCGGAGGTACTTGAGCTTGCTTCACCAGGTGTAAAGGAGTATGCCTTTGGCTATGATTTTCCTACGGGCCTTGCGCTTGAAAAAGGTAAGAGTTACAACTATTTCTTCAGGATAACTGATAACGATGCTATAAGAGGGGGTAAATCAATTCAGAGCCGGATCTTCAGGACGAAGGTTTTGGATGATCAACAAGAGAGAAGCAGGCAACTTGAGGAGCAGAAAGAAATCCTTGGGAATTTGGATAGGGGAGTTGAAAAGATGAAACAGCAGGAAGATCAGTTGAATTCCATAGAAAGAACCCAAAGGGAAAAGAAAGCCCTGGACTACAATGATCAAAAGGAAATAAAAGACTTTTTGAAGTCTCAGCAACAACAAGAAGCAATGATGGAGAAGTTTACCAAAGAGCTTCGGGAAACCATGAATAGGGGTCAAGCTGATGAATATGAAGAAAAGCTCTTGAAGGAACGTTTAGAGCGCCAGGAATTAGAGGCCAAAAAGAACGAACAACTGCTTAGGGAACTAGAAGAATTGGCTGATAAGATCGATAAACAGGAAATGGCAGAAAGGCTTGAGGAAATTGGCAAAAGACAACAGAATAGCAAGAGAAATCTGAGTCAATTATTAGAGCTCACAAAACGATATTATGTAACGGAAAAAGCTAGTGAACTTTCAAACAGGTTGAATAAACTGGCGGAGAAAGAAGAGACTTTATCTAAAATAAACCAGGATCAGGACTTCAATATAGAAGAACAGGGGAAAATAAACCAGGATTTTGAAGAAATAGGGAAGGATTTGCAAGAGCTACGAAAGCTAAATGAAGATTTGAAAAAACCATTTCCCATGGATACGGGTGAGGATAAGGAACGTGAGGTTAAAGAAGATCTCAATGACGCCCTTGAGGAACTTAAAAGAGGAGATGGGGAAGAATCAGCTGGTAAGAATCAAGCCCAGGAAAATAATAACGAGGCAAAAACAAAACAGCGACAGGCTGCGGCGAAGATGAGACAGATGAGCGAGGCTTTACAGCAGTCTGCCATGTCAGGGGGAGGGGAAAGCATGGCGGAGGATGCTGAAATGCTAAGACAGATTCTAGATAATTTGCTTGTCTTTTCATTAAAACAAGAAGCATTATTAGACAAGCTCAATGAGGAGAATGGAAGAAATTACTCCGTAAGTGTAATTCGTGATGAACAGGAATTAAGGACCCTTTTCGAACATGTGGACGATAGTCTTTTTACTCTTTCGCTAAGGCAGGTAGAAATAACAGAATTCGTCAATAAAGAGATTACAGAGGTTTACTATAACATAGAAAGCACTTTGGACAATATGGCTGAGGGACAGATCTACAGGGCAGCCGCACATCAGCAGGCGGTACTTACCTCTGCGAATAATTTGGCTGATTTTTTGGCTGATATATTGAGCAATATGCAACAATCCCTGGCCCAGGGACAGGGTTCTGGAAAATCCCAGGATGGGTTTCAGCTTCCTGATATCATCCAGGGACAAAAAGAGGTAGAGGGACAGATGCAAAAATTAGGGAAAACCGGAGAACAGCAAAAGGAAGGCTCGGGAGAGAAAGGAAAGGAAGGGGAAGGGAAATCCGGAGAAGGACAGGACAATAAAGGAGGCCAGGAGGACGGGCAAGGCTATGGGGGAGACCAGGATATGGGAGAACTGTATGAGATATACAAGCAACAGCAAATGATCCGTCAGAAATTGGAGCAGCAATTGAAAGACATGATAAACACACAGGAGAGAGAGCTTGCAGAAAGGCTGACAAGGCAGATGGAAGATTTTGAACGGGATTTACTGGAGAATGGTATTACAGAAAGGACCATGAATAAGGTGAATAGAATAAGACAGCAACTTATGAAGCTGGAGAATGCTGCCATGGAACAGGGGGAGGAAGAACAGAGAAAAAGTGAGAACCCCAATGAAGAATATGAGCAGCCTCTTATCAAGAACCGGGAGGAAGTGCTTAAGGATGAGGAGATTTTAGAAATATTACAACGCCAAGCCTTACCTTTGCAAGAATTTTACGGGGAAGCTGTGAAAAGGTATTTTTTAAAGAATGATTAGCTACACAAGTAAGGTAGAGGAACTGTTATTCCCAGAGCAGAAATATACCGAATGGTTGATAAAAGTAATACAAGAAGAGGAGGGAAGACTCGGTGAAATAAATTTTGTGTTTGTTGATGATGAGGAATTACTGTGGATGAATAACGAATATTTAGGACATGATTATTATACGGATATCATAACGTTTGATTATTCGGAGGGGCTGGAAATAAATGGTGACGTTTTCATTTCATGGGACAGAGTCAGGGAGAATGCAAAGAAGTATGAGGTAGACGAGTTAATAGAGTTAAGAAGGGTGATGGTGCATGGGGTACTACATATGCTTGGGTATGGTGACAAAAATGAAAAAGAGCTACGTGAAATGCGGAGATTAGAGGACAATAAATTAAATATGTTCCACGTGGAACATTGAGGTTATGTTTGAAAAACAATATGATGTAATAGTAGTGGGGGGTGGTCATGCTGGCGCTGAGGCTGTGGCTGCCGCTGCGAATATGGGTTCAAAAGCGCTCTTGGTGACTATGAACCTACAAACCATTGGGCAGATGTCCTGCAATCCTGCTATGGGTGGTATTGCAAAGGGGCAGATAATCCGGGAAATAGATGCATTGGGAGGGTATAGTGGTATCGTATCAGACCGTTCGGCTATCCAATTTAAGATGCTCAATAAAAGTAAAGGGCCTGCAATGTGGAGCCCAAGATCACAGAATGACCGAATGCGGTTTGCTGAAGAATGGAGGTTAATGCTGGAAGGAACAACAAATGTGGATTTCTATCAGGAAATGGTTTCTGGGCTGCTTATAGATGGAGACCAGGTTGTCGGAGTCAGGACCTCACTCGGTTTGGACATTAGGTCAAAGGCCGTAGTTCTCACCAACGGCACCTTTTTGAATGGGCTTATCCATATTGGAGAAAAGCAATTCGGCGGAGGTAGAGCTGGTGAAAAAGCGGCAACCGGTATCACTGAACAATTGGTAGACATGGGTTTTGATTCGGGAAGGATGAAAACCGGCACACCACCCAGGGTTGACGGTCGTTCCCTGGATTATTCTAAAATGATACCCCAGCCCGGGGATGATTTTCCTGAACGATTTTCGTATTTGGAAACGCCCTTGTTGAAGAAGCAACGGGATTGTCATATGACGCATACCTCTAAGGAGGTTCATGATATATTGAGGGATGGTTTTGATAGGTCGCCCATGTTCAATGGTAGGATCAAGAGCATCGGTCCTAGGTATTGCCCGTCAATCGAAGATAAGATCAACCGGTTTGCAGATAAGGACAGTCATCAGATCTTTGTCGAACCTGAAGGTTGGAATACTGTTGAGGTGTATGTCAATGGCTTTTCAACGTCTTTACCTGAGGATGTACAGTACAAAGCTTTAAGAACGGTGAAAGGTTTTGAGAACGTTAAATTTTTCAGACCGGGTTATGCCATTGAATACGATTACTTCCCGCCCACCCAGTTAAAGCACACTTTAGAAACGAAGATCATTAATAACCTATATTTTGCGGGACAAATCAACGGAACTACAGGATATGAGGAAGCTGCCTCTCAAGGGCTCATGGCGGGTATCAATGCCCATTTAAAGATTCACGGGAAGTCCGAATTCACCTTAAAAAGGGATGAAGCTTACATTGGTGTCCTTATTGATGACCTTATTACCAAAGGAACCGAGGAACCATATAGGATGTTCACATCCAGGGCAGAATACAGAACCTTACTCAGGCAGGATAATGCAGATATCAGGCTTACGCCCAAGGGTTACGAGATCGGCTTGGCTTCAGAAGAGCGCCTAAGAAGGATGGAGGAAAAAGAAAGAAAGTCGAGAGAGTTTATCGAGTTCTTCAAGAACACGAGTTACAATCCGGACGACATGAACACTATCTTGGAAGAAGTAAGTTCTGCCCCTGTAAAACAAGCTGATAAAATGTTCAAGGTATTTTCCAGACCCAAGGTGAAAATGGACCATATGTTACAGTTAAAAGAGGTGTCAGATTTCGTAAAGGATCACAAAATTGATAGGGAAGTGATGGAACAGGCCGAGATCCAGGTAAAATATTCGGGATACATCGAAAAGGAGAAAAGCAATGCCGATAAATTGCTGCGTCTGGAGAATGTCAGGATTCCTGAGGATTTTGATTATAGAAAATTAAAATCGTTGTCCTATGAGGCCAGGGAGAAACTCGAAAGTGTGCGCCCGGTAAGTATTTCGCAGGCCTCACGCATCAGCGGGGTTTCTCCCAGTGATATTAGCGTATTACTGGTATTTCTGGGTCGTTAGCCAGAATGTTCCACGTGGAACAATTATTCTTCATGACACTCAGGTCGTTTTCCTTGATCATATTTACATGGATATATACCTCAAGACTAAAGATTATGCCGTTTCCGGTGAAGGTTTCCGCCTGATTCTGGACGAAGAACGGGAGCTACTCAGGACCGAGCCCGTACCTGATGATCTGGATCCATATTACGATCATGAAAATTACATCTCTCATACTGATCGTTCTAATACATGGATGGAGAGAATGTATCAATGGGTAAAAAAATACGGACTTTACAAGAAGGAAACATGGCTTAGATCAGAATTAAGTCGCGAATCCGAAGTCCTCGATATTGGAGCAGGAACCGGTTCCTTTGTTCACTATTTGAAATCAAAAGGTTGGCAGGCCGAGGGCGTGGAGCCAAACAAAAAAGGCAGGAAAGTGGCTTTGGATAAAGGCCTGAATTTATTTGACAGCCTTGATCAGATTTCAGATAGGAAATATGACGCTATCACCTTGTGGCATGTTTTGGAGCATTTTAAGAACCTGGATAAGGAAATAGACCGAGTGCTATTGAATTTGAAAGAAAAGGGAGTTTTGTTCGTGGCTGTACCCAATTTTAAATCTTTCGATGCCCGGTTTTATAAAATGTACTGGGCGGGATATGACGTGCCACGACACCTTTGGCACTTTTCACCTGCCTCTATTCATAAAATATTTAATGAGAAAGGTTGGGAGGTTGTTGGAACCAAGCCAATGCTATTCGATTCATTTTATGTTTCCTTTCTGTCTGAACGTTACCGGGGAAAAGATTTGATCTGGCCAAGGGCTTTATGGACAGGATTGCGTTCCAACATCCACGGTTGGAGAACAGGTCAATATTCCTCTCATGTATATATCCTTAGAAAGGCAAAAAAGCCAAATAAAGCAGCTTAGAGCGATATTTACTCTCTCCATGGCGCTATCTACCTAATTGTGAAAATACGGGCACACGGGGCCTGAGATGCCAGGAAAATAAATAGATATAACCTATCAATATATTCAGAAAGCATCAGATTAATCTATCTACTCAACAAACCCAAAAAAAGATCCGTCTCCTTCAAGGTTCAACACGGTTAATCCTCTATTTTTGCCCTTTAAATTTGATGACATGAAAAAATACATTTACGCAGCAGCGATACTTTTGACCTGGGGCTGTCAGCAAGACAAGATCGGATTTGTGAACAACGTTCGACTCATGGATGGATATAAGGAAAAAATTGCAGTTGAAGAGCGGTTCGCCGAAAAGCGAAAAGCCTTTGAACAGAGAAGGGACAGTATTTCCAGGGCTTTTCAATCAGAAGCACAGGCTGTGGAAGCCCAAATGGAATCCATGAGCCAGACAAGGGCACAGGAAACTTTCAGTAATCTCCAGCAAAAAGGGCAAAGGATAGGTCAAATGCTGCAACAGCAAGAGCAACAGATGAATCTGCTGGGACAGGCAGATATGGACAGTGTTGTTCAGAAGGTACGCCGGGAAATAGAGGCCTATGGCAAAGCTAATGGCTACACTTTTATACTGGGTGGCGGAGAAGGTGGCAGCGTCCTTTACGGAGCTGAAGCCAAGGACTTAACGGATGAGATATTACAGGTCCTGAACGCTGAAAAAGAGTAAACCCCACATCTTAAAATTGCAATAACAAGACCAAAATAAGTGTCGGAATAAAATAGATGACAATGGTCTTGGCTCCCTCGTAATCTTTGGCCACTCGTTGCCCCAGCAACAACATCAAAAGGGAAATACTGGCAAAAATGGACCCAACCTGGGCGAAGATATAATTCTCTGAGACCAGGATCTGCACTAGCCCTGCCAGACAACAGAGCCCGGCGAATACCTCCATGCACGTAATCACAAAAAGGAGTAGGGGGACCGTGTTGCGAAAGGGGGTTTTTGAAAAATGCCCTTTGAGCCAGGAGAGATTCCCTTGCCAGTCAATGATCTTATCCAACCCACTTTGCAAAAAGGTAATAACCACAAAAAGCAGGAGTAACAATACAGGGATATTTTGAGTAAGGATTTCCATTTTTGGGAAACTTAGGGATTTATAAATTGATTAAGCAGCCGATTTGTGCAACAAGCGCGTTAGTTTTATCGATAGGTCCGTAAGGATGACCTTTGAGTTACCATTTCTTTCCACGTGATAAATGGCTGTTTCAAGTTCTTCGACAATACCCAGGATGTTGTTCTCGTGCACGAACTCGGAAAACTTATCGAATTGAAATCCGTCGACATGGATTTTCATGTATGCCAGAGAATCCGCCTTGTAATTTACGAGCATGGCCTGACGAAAGACAGACATACAGTATTTTAAAAAGTTCTTCTGGGTCTCCCGTCCGGTCCTGGCCACTTCCTCGCTCCAAAGGATGAGTTCGTGAATAGCTCCTTTTTTCCCCTTGGCCTGAAAGGCGCTCCTCACCCATTGTACAAACCACTTTTCGAAGATTAATTCTTCCGAATCCTTATTCATTAATTCCAGGGCCTTGTTGAAATTGCCATTGGATTCATGAGCCAGGAGACCGGCCTCTTCCCGTGCAACGCCCCGATCGACAAGGGCCTCTGCAATGGCGTCTTCTGCCAGGGGAGGAAAATGAAGCAACTGACACCGGGATCGAATGGTCTGCAGGATCTGCTCCTCGTCCTCTGCGATCAGTATAAAAATGGTCCGTTTGGGAGGTTCTTCAATAAGTTTGAGTAATTTGTTGGCCGCTGCCGTATTCATTCTTTCTGCCATCCAGATGATCATCACCTTATAACCGCCTTCATAGGACTTTAGGGATAGTTTTTTCACCACATCCTGTGCCTCATCCACCCCTATCTGCCCCTGTTTCTTCTCTATCCCGAGATACCGATACCAATCGAACAGGCTACCATAAGGGTCTTCTTTGAGGAATTGCCGCCACTCCTTGAGAAAGTTACTGCTAACGGCATGACTTTTTACAGCCTCTGTATTGGACACTGGGAAGGCAAAATGCAGGTCAGGATGCGTCAGAGAATGGCATTTGAGGTTACAGGTTTGATTATCCCCTGTGTTTTCCCCTCCCGAATTGCCACAGAGGATGTACTGAGCATATGCCAGGGCCGCGGGGAGGGTCCCGGATCCCTCAGGTCCCACAAAAAGCTGGGCATGCGGGATACGCCCCGAGTCCGCACTGTGGGTCAGGTGTTTTTTGATATGCCGAAGTCCGATGATATCCTGAAAAAGCACAGTGTCAAATATAAAGAATTAGAAGCTGTTTATACGGTATTATGCCATGGCCATCTTTCCCCTAGTGCTTTAATTCTTTACATTTGTCCTTCCTTAAACGAAGCACAGTATGAAAACAATAGACGATTTTAATTTTTCAGGGAAAAAAGCGCTGATCAGGGTGGATTTTAACGTACCCCTCAACAGTGATTTTGAGGTGACGGACACCAACAGGATAGAGGCTGCAAAGCCTACCATTTTAAAGATCCTGGAAGATGGGGGTAGTGCCGTTCTGATGAGCCATCTGGGAAGACCGAAGGGTAAGGCGGTCCCTGAAATGTCTATGAAACATATATGTGAGACCGTCAGTGACGTTATAGGGGTAGAAGTGAAGTTCGTAAATGATTGTGTAGGCAGCGAGGCGCAGGATGCAGTGGCTCAGCTGGAGGACGGACAGGTGTTGTTGCTGGAAAATCTTCGATTCCACTCAGAGGAAGAAGCAGGGGACGATGTTTTTGCCAAAGCCCTGGCAGCCCTGGGTGATATCTATGTGAACGATGCTTTTGGAACTGCGCACAGGGCCCATGCCTCCACGACCATTGTTGCGAAGTATTTTCCGGCCAAAAAGTGTTTCGGTTATCTTATGGCCAAGGAAATCGAGGCCATTGACAAAGTGATGCGTACAGGGGAGAAGCCTGTAACAGCGATCCTCGGGGGTGCTAAGGTTTCTTCCAAGATCACAATCATCGAGAATATCCTAGACAAGGTAGATCACCTGATCATCGGGGGAGGAATGACATACACCTTTGTAAAAGCACAGGGAGGACGTGTAGGCGCATCCATTTGCGAGGATGATAAAATGCCCCTGGCCCTGGATATTCTGAAGAAAGCTGCCGAAAAAGGAGTAAAGGTCCATTTACCCGTTGATGTGATTGCCGCAGACGATTTCAGTAACGAGGCCAAAACCCAAACGGTGGCAGTAGACAGCATTCCGGAAGGCTGGCAGGGACTGGATGCCGGTCCAAAAACCCTTTCTAACTTCGAAGAAGTGGTCAAGGCCTCGAAAACCATACTTTGGAACGGCCCCGTTGGGGTCTTTGAGATGGAAAGCTTTGCGAAAGGCACAATTGCCGTAGGTCATATGGTTGAAGAAGCCACACAAAAAGGGGCATTCTCACTTGTTGGCGGCGGGGATTCTGTGGCCGCGGTAAAGCAGTTTGGATTTGAGGACAAGGTGAGCTATGTATCGACCGGGGGCGGGGCCATGCTGGAGAGCCTAGAAGGGAAAACCCTTCCCGGGATAGCGGCAATATTGGAAGCCTAGCCCCGTTCTTTAAACAGGGGAAGACCAATACCAATGGGTGTAACAAGATTATTTCATTCTTTCGAAAAAAAATTGCATTTTCGTTAATCCCCACAGCCAATTTCAATACTATGTACTTCGATAAGAAATGGATGCTTTCGTGCTTCCTGCTGGGGGGTATCAACTTCCTGTTTTCCCAGGCACCGGATTCCTCATTAGAAAAAGGGGAAACCCTGCCGGAAACCTTCGCAGACTGCAGTATTATACTGAAAAAGGAGGGGCCTCTCATATTAAAGGATCATCCCGAAGCTTCTAAATACGACAGCTTGTGGCTTGCAGAACTTTACAAGGCTTCTGATCTATCTGCCGAATTTTTTGCAGAAGTAAGCCATTTGGAAGAAGTTATGGCTGACACCCTCGGCACGGACATCGTCGTCCTGGATACAGAGCTCCTTAAAGAACGGCTGGAAGTACTGGATAGGAAAACGCCGTTTAATATAAGTTACAATCCTTCCCTTGAATCCGTTATCAAATCCTTCCTCATTCGCAAAAGGGAGCTTATGGAGCGAATGCTGACTGTCAGCCAGTTCTACTTCCCCCTTTTTGAGCAGGAACTGGATAACCACAATATTCCACTGGAGATCAAATACCTCGCTATTGTGGAATCAGCTTTGAACCCTCGTGCTAAATCCCGGGTAGGAGCCACAGGCCTTTGGCAATTCATGTACGGTACGGGCAAGATGTATGACCTGGACGTGAGCAGTTATGTAGACGAGCGAAGCGACCCTATTAAATCCACGAGGGCCGCGTGCCAGTATCTCTCCAAGCTTTACGACATCTTTGGAGATTGGGACCTCGCCCTGGCGGCGTATAATTCAGGTCCCGGCAATGTGAACAAGGCTATCCGCAGATCAGGAGGATACACCAATTACTGGAATATCAGGAGAAACCTGCCCCGGGAAACGGCAGGTTACCTGCCCGCCTTCCTGGCGACCATGTATCTGTTTGAATACGCAGAAGAGCACGGACTAAGGCCGGTGGAGGCTCCAAGGCCCTATTTCGAGACGGATACGGTGCATGTGAAACGACTGATCACCTTTGATCAGATCTCAAAATTGGTGGATGTCAGTGTTGAAGAACTCACGGTATTGAACCCTTCCTATAAACTCAACATCATCCCGTATATCCCCGAAAAGGATTACACGCTGCGCCTTCCCAGAAAGGAGATCGGAAAGTTCGTGGCTAATGAGGATTCCATTTACGCATATGTCGAGGAAGAATTGAAATCGAGAGAAGCCCCCCTTCCTCAGCTGGTCAAGGCGGAGGACAGAATCAGGTACCGGGTCAAAAGCGGGGATTACCTCGGACGAATCGCAGAACGATACGGGGTTAGGGTCAGTCAGATCAAAGAGTGGAACGGGTTGAGGAGCAATACCCTCAGGATAGGACAACGTCTTACAATCTTTCCCAGAAAACCTTATATCGCACCAAAACCTAAACCGGACAGTGGTAAAGACCTCAGCAGCAGCGAGATAAAATTTCACACTGTCAAAGAAGGAGATTCCCTGTGGACCATTTCACAAAAATACCCCGGAATTACCATTGAGAATTTACGAGAATGGAACGGTATTCGCGGTAATAAATTACTGCCGGGCACCAAATTGAAGCTGTGTGCCTGCTCATCCTGAGTAACGTTACATTTTAGAGCACTATACTAATGAAATACATTTATTTTCTTCTGTCTGCCCTCATCCTTTTTTCATGCAATGACGGGCCTAAAAAAAAGTATAAACCGGAATCCATTGGTGCGATCAACAGCCTTGGCGTTGTCATCGAGAACGACCTGTGGGAAGGGCCTGTAGGTGATAAGTTGAGGGAACATTTTGCAGCTCCTGTGGTGGGCCTCACCTGGGATGAGCCCCTCTTCAGCATGGAACAGATGCCCCAAAAAGTATTCACGGGTACTACACGATATCGGAGGGCAGCCCTTTTTGTCTCCTTGGATACCATAAACGCGGCACATCTGAAGACCGACCTGTATGCGGCCCCACAGAAGATAGGAGTGATTCTTGGACGCAATCAGGAGGAGATCCTCGAGAACATCGAAACTCACGCAGATGAGTTTATCGCAGCGATCAAGAATATGGAACTGGAAGAGACTCAAAAGAGGTTTCTGAGGTCCTTGAACAAGGATAAACTGCTGGAAGAGAAATTTGGCGTTACCTTCAGGCTGCCCTCCATCTACAAACTGGGAAAACAGGAGGACAATTTCGTATGGATAGATCGGGAGATCCAGAAAGGCAGCATGAACATCATAGCCTATCAAATCCCCTGGAACAGTCTGAATAATGATTCAACTTTGGTGACGGACTTTATCCGGATGCGGGATTCCATTGGGGAGAAATACATACCTGGCCCGGATATGCGCGATAAGAAAACCTATATGACGACCGAGGATGCTTTTGCTCCCCATTTTTTTGAAACTGCGATAGATGGTCATCGGGCACTGGAGGCAAGGAGTATCTGGGACATGGAGAATTACCCTATGGCCGGTCCATTCATGACGTTTGTGATCGATGATGAGGAGAATAACAGGAAATTGGTTGTTGAGGGCTTTACCTTTGCCCCCGCTACGAACAAACGAGACTATATGTTTGAACTGGAAGCCATCCTGCGTACCATAAAATTTAAATAGGTGATTGAGAGGTCAAAAAAAAGCTGCCATTTTTGGCAGCTTTTTTTATTTCTTATCTAATCGAAGGCAAATCCCGTAGACAGCCTGAAGATAAAGGCGTACATAGTGATGACCCAGAGGCCAAAACAAAACCACGAGAAGGCTTTAAAATACTTCCTGAGGATGATATTCCTCCAGTTCCTGAATGCTTCGATGTAAATTTCTTTAACGAGTAAAATTTTATCCATATCCCTGATTTATTGTGTTTATCCAGGAACAAAGATTATTTTCTTGAATCGATTTAGTATAAGAATTAGACAAAGAACCAATAAATCGGTTCACATTTTAGTGAGGCCAGCTCCCTGTCTGTGAAGGGTTTCCTTTTATCGATGAAGGGTTGTGAAATAAAAGAACACGGTACAGCCGTACCGTGTTCAGAGAAATAAAAAGGGTTGGTTAATCGAATGCAAATCCTGTAGCTACTCTGAAGATGAACGCATAGAGTACGATCACCAGACAGGCGAAGCAAAACCAGGTGAAGATCTTAAAGAAATTCTTCACGAAATAAGACCCCAGATTTTTAAAGGCTTCCAGGTAAATTTCCTTGATGAGTAATATATAATTCATACGGTCAGATTTAGGGTTTCTCTTTTGTGTTAATAACTGCTTTTTGCTTCGGAACGTATTGGGGTTGAATCGATTTGTTGTCTACCCTTTAAAAGATGTTGAGAAGCTCAAGATCAGTTGGTTTTTATGCAATTCCTGTTGCTAAACTTTCACGGCATTCATTAGAAAGTCCTTTCAGCTTAGATATGGGACGTTTACATGTTTACAATGATAAACTCGGAACGTCTGTTGAGCTGATGCTGGGCGCTTGTACAACGTATACTGCCATCACAGCCATTCAGAAGCCTTTCTTCTCCATATCCTATGGCGCTCTCTATACGTTTCGGGTCAATTCCTTTGGAAATGATGTATGCACGGGTGGATTTGGCACGTCGGTCCGAGAGGTATTTGTTGTATACCGCAGGTCCCCGGCTATCCGTATGCGATTCGATCTTGATCACCATGGATGGGTTCTCCCTCATGACGGTGACCAGTTTATCCAGCTCGACAGCTGCGTCAGGTCGGATATTCGACTTGTCAAAATCGAAGTAGATCATATTGAGTTTGATCTTTTTGATCCCTTCCTCAAGGACAATGAGCTCTTCCAGTTTTTCGAGGTTCACCTCCACGTTCACCACTTCGTTGTCTTTGGTAGGCACTTCCATAACGACATCAGAGTAGCCTTCCTTGGTGGTTTTTACTGTGTATTTGGTGTTGCCGTCCAGATCTTCAAAGACAAAACTGCCATCCTCATCGGAGGTCACCTCCTTGAGTTTAATGTTGTTTTCGTCAAGCAGGGTCACTAGGGCCTCCGGCATCACTTCTCCCGTTACGAGGTCAGTGATCACCCCTTCGATCGCGTTGAGGTTCAATTCTTCAGGCATGAGCTTGGCGAAAGAATAAATGTCATCATCCCCTTTTCCTCCTCGCCGGTTGGAAGCAAAAAATCCTTTTTGGGTGGCTTCATTGACGATGTAGGAGAAATCATCTCTTTTGCTATTAATGGGCTTACCCATGTTCTTTACTTCCTGAAAGCCTTCTTCTTCCGTATAGGCAACCTCGTATACGTCCAGACCTCCAAGTCCGATATGACCGTTGGAGGAGAAGTACAATTTCTTGTCGGTTACAAAGGGAAACATTTCTTTGCGTTCCGTGTTGATCTCAGGCCCTAGATTCCTCGGGTCAGAGAACCCGCCATCATCGTATACGTCGACGACAAAGAGGTCTGTTTCCCCCAGGGTTCCAGGCCTGTCTGACACGAAGTATAGCTTCTTCCCATCCGGGCTCAGAGCAGGGTGACCTGTAGAAAAATCATCGCTGTTAAAAGGAAGCTCCGTGGCTTCTGTCCACTCCCCATCCACCTTCCTGGATCTGTAGATCTTGAGGTTGTTCACACCGTTTTTGTCACGCTTGAGTTTCTTCCCGTAATTATTTCTGGTGAAATACATGGTAGTATTATCGGGGGAGAAAGCTACCGAAGCTTCGTGGTACTTCGTATTGATCTTCTTGCTGAATTTCACTGCATCCTTGACCTCCTGGGATTCCTGGTTCATTTTGGCGACGTACAGGTCCAGATAAGGCTGATTATTCCATTTATACCGTCTGGTACTAAAAAAGGAGGAGTCCATAGCCGAGGAGAAAACGAGTCGGTCGTTGTCATAAAACATGGGTGAAAAGTCCGAATACTCAGAATTGGTGGCGATATTCCTAAGGGTGTATTCTTGTTCTGTATTAAGGATATTGTCGAGGACCTTTTCTTTTGGAGTAGTTCTGGGGTCATCGACGGAATAGCGCATACCTTCTTTTCTCACCTTCCGATCGTAAATACGCATAAGGCGCTTGGCCCTGGCATATTTACCCGTACCCTTTAGACTGTGGGCGTATTTAAAGATATTTTCAGAACTGATCTCATTGGTATATCGATTGTAGAGGATGTCATACCAGTAAAATGCCCGCTCCATATTTGAGTTGAAATAATGGGAATCACCAACCTTTTGAAGGATCTCATAAGAATACTGGTCTTTATTGTCCTTCAGGTAAGCCTCGTATAATTCGGCAGCCTCCGCATACCACATCTTATTGAAATAGGCGTCGGCCTTTTGCAGCAATTTGGCAGGAGGATCTTTGGGGGTTCTTGCTGTAGCTTTTCCGATGAGTTTTCCCGTAGTTTTCGCAAGATCCGCAGAACTTGAAGAGATCCTTTCCATATGAGTTTTGATCTCCATGTTCTCTCCACCGGCAATATGCATGATCCACGACTTACCCTTAAACTTGCCACCGAATTGACTGCCAACGGCACTCAGACTGGAATACCAGTTGGTATTATGATTCAGATATACATAAGACAAGCCTGTTTGTGGGTGCTTAACCGCTTTTGCGGACAACCCATTGGCGTTGAGTTTTCCGATAAATCTGGATACGTTCGATGGATCACCAAAAACCCCCGCAACCACGTAATATCCATGATCCAGGGTAGTAAACCCTTCTACAGTCCTCGATGCGATATCCATTTTTTTAGCCTCCAGAAGAAAAGCCTCATGTGATGTTGTCTTTCCCAGGGTTTCTTCTTTGGTCTCTCCAGATGTATTTGTAGCGTTAAACCCTTCTCCTTGTACGTGTAGGATCCACATCTTTTTGCCGTAATTGGAATTCAGATAAGAATCGATTGCCTGATCTCCATTGCGGCTATGGTTGAGGAATACGTAATTCATGCCATTTTCCGGACTTTTAAAGACACCAGCTTGACTATGGGTTTTTTGTAGCTTCCGGGCAAATGAGTGGGCATTATCGGATACTCCGAAAACACCTGCCACCAGATAAAAACCAGTACGCAGCTCGGAAGAACCTTTAATTGATTTGGTAGCGATGTTGTTTTCTTTCGCTTTTTTCGCAAATTGCTCAAATACCACCTCTCCTCCGGTTTCTGTCTCTATGGTGGGAGACGCCGAAAGCGAGCAGACCATTCCTGCGAAGAGCAGGATCAATAACGTTAGCTGTGGTTTAAAAATCATGTGCGCGATATCCCCTTTTTACCTTTGCGTTTCAAAGGCAGACTCAGTTGGTTTTGGTTCACGAATGAAAATGGGAGATAAATCCCTCGAAACCATAACGCCGAAATTAGAGGATTGCTCTCTAAGGCCTCATTTTTTGTTGTGAAATGGGTGTTTTTTGTCGTGAATGATGTAGATATGTGCATGTCTGTGTGACAGAAGTACTGCTGAGCCTCTGAAATACTCGATTTTACGTACTGTTTCGGATGAAATGCACCCTTGATTTCGAAGCGTTGATGTGAAGATAATCGGGATGTACAGGAAGCGTTTTTTTAGAGAGGTCTGTTTGCACCCGCAATACTCAGTAATGGATCTTAAAAACAAAAAAGGCACCCGGGTGGGTGCCTTTAGATGTATGTGCCTTGGAGATCAGTCTTTTTTCTCCTCTAGTTTGTCATCTTCCTTGGAGGCATCCTTAAATTCTTTGATGCCACTACCCAGCCCTCGCATGAGCTCGGGAATCTTTTTTCCGCCGAATAAAAGGAGTACTAAAACTACAATTACGGCTATTTGCCAGGGGCCTATGGCCAGAAAAGGTACTGTTAAGATCATTGCTTTAGTTTAAAAGGTAAACAAAGGTAGTAAAAAACTCGATAGACTTATGGAATATCAAACGTTAAGATGGGCGATTCATTGCCTGAAAATCGGAGCTTATCAAGACAATTGTGAAAAAGTGACAAATTTCAGGCATGATTTCAAAATTGTGAATGGTATGGGTTGATATTCCATGGAGAATGTATCTTTGTGTTTCATGGAAAAGAAAGGGCAAAAACGAAAGGAGATCAAGCGCAAGCTGCTGCACAAGTATCGCCTGGTGATCCTCAATGAAAGCACCTTTGAGGAAAAGATATCCTTTAAGTTGAGCCGGTTGAACGTATTTATCACCGGTACCCTTTTCATCATTGTCCTGATCGCCCTTACTACGTTGCTGATTGCTTTTACCCCCCTGCGGGAGTACATCCCCGGATATTCCTCAACACGGCTGAAGAAACAAGCCACAGAACTCACATACAAAACCGATTCCCTGGTGAATGTTCTGGAATATACTAATCGGTATTTGGAGAATATCAGGATGGTGCTTCGGGGAGACGTGGAAAACAACCAGATCAACAGGGATTCTTTGTTCGAACAATTTAAGATCGATCCTTCCACGGTCGACCTGACGCCTATACGTGAGGATTCCATCCTCAGGGCCCAGGTAGCCCTGGAAGATAAGTACAACCTCTTTCAACGGAATATCACCGGAGGTAATCCGGTGCTTTTCTCCCCGGTGTCCGGAGTCATCTCCGAGGATTATAATGCCAAGAAAAAGCATTTTGCGGTAGATATAGCGGCTGAAAAGGATGCCCCCGTGAAGGCAGTCGCCAACGGGACGGTTATTTTTTCGGAATGGACGGTGGGTACCGGCTATGTTATCATTATGGAGCATGAAGAAGGTCTGATCTCAGTCTACAAGCACAATGGCTCCCTTAGTAAGGAGCAGGGAGATATCGTCAAAGCTGGGGAGGTAATCGCCTCAGTGGGCAACACTGGTGAGCTAACTACCGGTCCGCACCTGCATTTTGAACTGTGGAACAACGGCAATCCTGTGAACCCTTCAGACTACATAGACTTCAACTGATCGCTATGTCTTTAAAATCCTTTGCAGCCGGAATCTTTGCCAAGATCGTTTACCGTCGGACACAAAAATGGGTGAAAGACCCCATTAGAACTCAGCATAAGGTATTTGAGGGGTTGGTAAAAAAAGCGAAGGATACCAAGTTTGGCAAGGACCATGGATTTCATCAGATTTCATCCCATGCTGACTTTATCAGGAAAGTTCCTGTCAGGGATTATGAGGCACTGAAGGAATATATAGATCTGTCAGTTGCCGGAAAACCGGATGTTCTTTGGCCGGGCAAACCCAGTTACTTTGCCAAGACCAGCGGGAC
>CBDTYM010000034.1:0-19674 GCA_965364605.1 uncultured Muriicola sp. | reverse complement strand
CCGTCGATCCCGTTGTCAAAATCATGGTTGCCCAGGGTGGCGGCGTCATAGTTCAGCATGCTCATCAACCTGAATTCGAGCTCGCCCCCGTAGAAATTGAAATAGGGGGTACCCTGGAAAATATCTCCGGCATCAAACAGCAGGGTATTGGGGTTTTCCTCTCGAATTTTGGAGATCACAGTAGCCCGCCTGGCGATGCCTCCCATGTTGGGAAAGGCCCCATGTTCCGGAGGGAAGGGATCCAGATGGCTGTGCACATCATTGGTGTGCAGGATCGTGATCTTCTTTGAAGGGGAGGAGCAACTGTTGAGCAGAGGCGCTCCCAGACTCACATAGCCTGCACCTGCGGCGGATCTTACTAGAAAGGAGCGTCGCTTCATGGATTTTCTATTTGGATAAAGCGGTCGTCTACCGCAGCCCTAACGGTGTCCACGGCTGAGAAATAATCGATCATGGCATTTCTGACCAGGTAGTCCAGATCGGTCACCTGCTTGTTATTTTTAAGGAAATCAGCATTGCCGCCTCCTTCCAGAAGGTAGTTGATGGTAGCCAGGTAATAGGTTTTTCTTTCATCAAGGGGTACACCCCCGATGCTGACAGCCTGGAGATCGCCATTTCCGTCTATAGTGATCTGTAGTCCGGCTATGGGCTCCGGCCTGTCTGAAGCGATAAGATAATTGACCATTTGCCTGACCGTGGTTCCCGGAATTTCCAGGACAACGATATAATTTTCAAAAGGCATGACCTCAAAGGCCGTTCTCGCGGTGACAGGTCCGGCTGAAATGACATTTCGTATCCCGCCAAAATTCATCAGGGACATATCGATGTCCTTGCCCGTGCGGGATTTAAATACGGGTCTTGCCTGTCGTAGGATGATGTCGGCCATCAGGTTGCCTTCTGAAGAATTTAATAAACCGTCGGTCTTGGTTAGGGTTACAGGGGCATAAGCCAAGACACTGTCCAGAACCGCATTCACCCGGTTCCGGTACGGTTCGACAAAGGCTTCGACTGAATCGACAGGAATGATATCATTATTGATAGGCAGCTGTTTTCCGGTGATCGAACTAAGTCGGGAGGGCTCACCTGCACAAGAGAGAAGCACCCACATTGTTATAAATAACACAAAATGTTTCATATATAATTCTCTTAGAGCCATTAAATTGGTCCCGTTGAATGCAGGGAGAATAATTACCTTTGTAAAAACGTAAAGATAAGATGTTTTTACAGGCGCTCAAGGACAAATTCAAGCACAAATCCGGGGAGAAATACCTGAGGAACGAATTGCTTTCCAATCAGGGACATCAAATTGACCGGACGGGGCTGAATCGCGTCGGGGTGATCGTCGACCTGGATAATTTTAACAGGGCTGAGGCCTTTTACAAAATGGTGGAGTTGTTCGATCTCAGGCCAAATGCCGTAAAGATCATCGGATACAGGGCGTTTTACGACAAGAATTCCCCGTATTCCACCCCGGTATTTTCGGATAAGGACCTCGGGTGGAAAGGGGCTGTTGAAAATAGTTATGCCCTTGAGTTCCTGACCAAGGAATACGACCTGCTCCTGAACTATTACACCCAGGATAATCTTATCCTCAAATTGATGACGGTAAAGACCAGGGCCAGGATCAAGGTGGGTTTCGCAGAGGTCGACCCCAGTCTCAATGACCTCATCCTGCAGACACCGATGGAGGACATAGATGCATTTTACTCGGAATTGAAGAAGTACCTAAGAGTATTGAACGAATTATGAAAATAGAACAACTATACGGTACCGGGGTAGCTTTGGTAACCCCTTTTGCAAAAGACGGGTCCCTCGATCTTCCGGCATTGAGAAGGATCGTGCGCCATGCCGTGGATGGTGGGGTCGATTACCTGGTGGTCCTGGGCACGACAGGAGAATCTGTCACCTTGGAACCCGATGAAAAGAAACTGGTGATACAAACCGTGATCGATGAGAATGATGGCGCTCTGCCACTTGTCATCGGGATAGGCGGAAATAATACCCGAAAGGTGGCTGAAGAACTGGGTTCATCTGATCTGTCAGCATTTGACGCGGTCCTATCGGTTTCGCCATACTACAACAAACCTACTCAGGAAGGTATCTTCAGGCACTATCAGGCTCTGGATTCCGTTTCGCCTGTTCCTATTATCCTCTACAATGTACCTGGCAGGACTGGAAGCAATATGCTTCCTTCCACAGTAGCGCGCATCGCCCGCGAGTGTCCCAATGTGGTAGCGATCAAAGAGGCATGTGGCGATATGGATCAGATCAAAAAACTCATCCGGGAGGTTCCTGAAGGATTTTACGTTATTTCCGGTGATGATATTACCGCCCTGCCGACGATAATGGAGGGAGGTATAGGCGTTATCTCCGTACTGGGGCAGGGTATGCCGGTCCAGGTTAGCCGGATGGTTAGGCACGGCCTTAACGGAGATTTCGATGCCGCCCGGCAGATCCAGGACGCCTTAACCCCGGGGATGGGCCTTATTTTTGAGGAAGGCAATCCCGCTGGGATCAAGGCCATTTTTGAATTGTTGGGGATATGCCACAGTACCGTCAGGTTGCCCTTGGTTGAGGCCTCACCGGCTCTGAAGGCAAAGATTTCAGCGTTTATAGAGCCCTTTACCATCTCCATTTAACGTTTTTTCGTTAAAACTTCCTCAATATCTGGATTTTAGTGAACCAGTCTTTCTATGTTTGAGGGAGAACTTTTATTTTATAATCCAAGCGGATTTCATAATTTTGCCAAATGTTTTCAAAGCTCCGAAGTTACTTTCCCATTGCCGTGACCTTCCTTTTGCTCTTATCCTGTAATGAGTATCAGAAGGTGCTTAAGAATGAGGATATAAAGGCCAAGTACGACCTGGCGGAGAAGTATTACGAAGAAAAGGATTTTAAAAGGGCCAACCGACTCCTGGAGCAGATCGCGCCACAGTACGTGGGGAAGCCTCAGGGAGAACGGGTGCAGTTCTTTCTGGCAGATACGTACTTTCAAATTGAGAATTACAATTTTGCGGGTTATCAGTTTGAGCGTTTCCTGAAATCCTACCCCAAGAGCGACAAGGCCGCAGAAGCCTCATTCCTGGGGGCAAAAAGTTACTATATGCTCTCTCCAAGGTATTCCCTGGACCAGACGGATACGGATAAGGCACTGGCTAAATTGCAGAATTTCATCAACTCCTACCCGGAATCGGAATTTCTTGCAGAGGCCAACACTATGGCCAAGGAACTTACGACCAAAAAAGAGAAAAAAGCCTTTGAGATCGCCAAGCAATTTACCAAACTGGGCAATTCCTTCATCCTTGAATACAGCGTCTCGGCTGTCGCAGCATTGGATAACTTCATAGCCGATTTCCCGGGAACCGTTTTCAGGGAAGAGGCTCTTTACCTCAAGCTGGTAGCGACGTCCAACCTCGCTCTGAACAGCACGGAAAACAGAAAACAGGAACGTCTGGAAACCGCAGAAACAGCGTATAAGAATTTGATGAGATATTACCCCGAAACTACTTTTGCAAAAGAAGCGAATGATCTGATGGGGAGGATCAACGACGAATTAAGTGATTATAAAGATCAAGAAACCACATCCAAATGAGTATGAACGATTTAAAAAACTCCAAGGCTCCCGTCACTACGGTCACCATCAACAGGAATGAGTTCGATGAGAAGACCGATAATATTTACGAGGCCATATCCATAGCCGCCAAGAGAGCTGTGCAGATCAATTCTGAGATCAAAAAGGAATTGCTCGAAAAGCTCGAGGAATTTGCCACTTACAGCGATAGCCTGGAAGAGGTATTTGAAAACAAGGAACAGATCGAGGTCTCCAAATTCTACGAAAAACTACCCAAGCCTCACGCCATGGCGATTACGGAATGGCTGGAGGACAAGATCTATTACCGAAATACAGAGAAAGACGGACAGTAAATGTTGGCCGGCAGGAAGATCCTTTTGGGAATTACCGGAGGTATTGCCGCCTATAAGTCTACTTTCCTGGTTCGACTACTGATCAAAGCCGGCGCTGAAGTCAAAGTTGTTTTGACGGAAAGCGCCGTCGACTTTGTTACCCCCCTTACACTAGCCACCCTGTCAAAGAACCCTGTTCACCAGAGCTTCATCAAAGAAGAAGGTGGGACGGTAGACTGGGACAATCACGTGGATCTGGGCCTTTGGGCAGATCTGATGCTCATCGCTCCGGCCACTGCCAATACCCTGTCTAAAATGGCCAGCGGCACTTGTGACAACCTCCTGATGGCTGTCTACCTCTCTGCCAAATGTCCGGTATTTGTCGCTCCTGCCATGGACCTCGACATGTATCGCCACCCCTCCACCAAGGCCAGTCTGAAAAAATTAGAATCCTTCGGCAACATCATCATTCCCGCTACCAGTGGAGAACTGGCAAGCGGGTTATCCGGAGAGGGTAGGATGGAAGAACCCGAGCAAATTGTTGAATTCCTTATCCAGCACCTCAGAAAAGGTCTGCCCTTAGAGAACAGGAAGGTGATGATCACCGCAGGCCCCACATACGAGGCTATCGATCCCGTTCGCTATATCGGAAATCATTCCACCGGGCGTATGGGGTTGGAGCTTGCCGAAAGAGCAGCTGCACTTGGGGCAGAGGTGGTCCTCATCCTAGGACCTTCTGCTTTACAGGTTACGGGTTCCGGTGTCAGACTGATACAGGTGACCTCTGCCGAGGATATGTACCTTGCCGCCTCGGAGGAGTATGAATCATGTGATGTTGTGATTGGCGCGGCTGCTGTGGCCGATTATCGCCCGAAAAACCCAGCCCCTGAGAAGATCAAGAAAAAGGAGGAACATCTGACCCTTGAACTGGTCAAAAACCGGGATATCCTTAAGGAGCTCGGAAAGAAAAAAAAGAAACAGTTCCTCGTCGGCTTTGCCCTGGAAACGGAAAATGAACTGGCCAATGCCCTTCAAAAACTCGAGAAAAAGAACCTGGATGCCGTGATCCTGAACTCACTCAGGGACGAAGGAGCCGGATTTGGAGGATCCACGAACAAAATCACCTTTATAGACAAGAATTCATCCATAAAATCGTTTGATGTAAAGACGAAAGCCGAAGTGGCCCAGGACATTTGGAATGAAATTATCTCCAGACTCAATGCGTAAAGCACTTATTTTACTGCTTCTCTTTTCAGGAACCTTCATCCTCAGTGCACAGGAGCTCAATTGTGTGGTCACCGTCAACTCAGACCAGGTGGGGCAGACCAACCAGCAGATCTTCAGGACCCTGGAGAGGTCGCTCAACGACTTTGTCAACAAGAACAAATGGACCAACAGGACCTACAAAGAGCAGGAGCGGGTGAACGCCAGGATGTTTATCACAGTTACCGCTTTTGAATCGAATCGCTTTGAGGCTAATATTCAGATACAATCCTCCAGGCCTGTTTTCAATACGACGTATGAAAGCCCTGTCTTCAATTACAAGGACAACCAGTTCAATTTTGAATATATTGAATTTCAGCCGCTGATCTACAATCCCAATATCTTCGAGTCGAACCTCGTCAGCGTGATCTCCTATTACGTCTATATCGTGCTCGGCCTCGATGCTGACACCTACGCCCTCGAAGGCGGAACCCCCTATTTCAAAGAAGCACAAAAGATCGTGACCCAGGCACAGGGCAGCAATTTTGCGGGGTGGAACCAGTCGGCTACCGATAATCGCACCCGTTTTGTCCTCGTAGACAACCTGCTCTCCAATACGTTTCGGGAATACCGCATCGCCATGTACAATTACCATCGCAAGGGGCTGGATATCCTCGGGGACAACAACAGCACCGGCAAACAGGTGATCTCTGGCTCCATGCGGCTCTTTGAGACCCTTATCCAGCGAAGGCCGAATGCCTTCCTTATCCAGACTTTTTTCGACGCCAAGTCGGAGGAGATCCTGAATATCTTTTCGGATGGACCAAAAGTGGATGTAGTGGCCCTCAAGACCACGCTGAACAAAGTGGCACCCTTCTATTCCTCTACCTGGAACGATATAAAATATTAATAGACCTCATTTTTTTACAGGTGATAATCGGTTATCTTTACGGCTCAATCAAAGCCCGCAACCGTGCTCACGCATCTGACGATCAAGAATTACGCCCTCATAGACGACCTGTCTGTCGCTTTTGACCGCGGATTCAGTACGATCACAGGGGAAACCGGGGCCGGTAAATCCATCTTTCTCGGGGGGTTGTCCCTGGTTTTGGGTAAAAGGGCAGACCTGGGAACACTCAGGGACAAAGAACAGAAATGTACCATAGAAGCCGTCTTTCAGATCGAGCCTTATGGGTTACAGGAACTCTTCAAAAGCAATGATCTCGATTATGACCCCGAGACGATACTGAGGCGGGAGATTCTCCCCAGTGGCAAATCAAGGGCTTTTATCAATGACACTCCGGTTACCCTGGACATCCTCTCATCTCTAGGCCAGCGGCTCGTCGACATCCATTCACAGCACCAGACCCTTGAGCTTACGGAAAACGAATTCCAGCTAAAGGTCATAGACGCTCTGGCGGGTAATAAGTCCCTGCTCAGCACGTATTCGTCCTTACTCAAAAAATACCAGACAGACGTACGGGAACTGGAGGCGCTCAGGAATACGCAGCATGAAGCAGAGAAAGCCCAGGATTACAATACCTTTTTGTACAACGAGCTGAAACAGGCTCCCTTGCAACCGGGTATACTCGAAGAACTTGAAGCTACATACGAAGAGCTCTCCAACGTGGAAAGCATACTGGAACAACTGGCCTCCAGCCATCAGGTCCTCACGGACGAGGAGATCGGTATTCAGACCCTGCTTACCAACCTGAAGTCTAGCATATCCAGGCTCACGTCATACGGTCCTGCCTATTCGGAACTATCGCAGAGGATTCAATCTGTCTTCCTCGAATTGGATGATATGGTTGCTGAAATAGAAAACTTGCAGGTAAAAGTTGAACCCAATCCCCGTTTGCTGGAAGAGGTGAACGGCAAATTGCAGTTATTATATACGCTGCAGAAAAAGCACAATGCCGCTGGGGTGGAGGAACTGCTGCAGATACGCGATCAGCTGGGTGAGGAGATCGAGAGAACGGAAAATCTGGAATCGGAAATAAGGAACCTGGAATCCCGTGTAGAGGTGGGCAAAAAGGAACTGACCAGGATCGGTGAAGAATTGAGCAAGAGGCGACAGGACCTCGTCCCGGAACTGACCCAAAAAATGGAAAATGCCCTGCAGGACCTCGGGATGCCCAATGCCAGTTTCAGGATCGCTCTAAAACGGACAGGGGAGTTTACCTCTACAGGGATGGACCTGTTGCAATTTGACTTCTCAGCTAACAGGGGAGGAGATTACGGATCTCTGAAAAAGGTAGCGTCGGGAGGAGAGCTTTCCCGGATCATGCTGGTCATCAAATCCGTCCTGGCCAAATATGAAGAACTCCCCACAATCATGTTCGACGAGATAGACAGCGGGGTATCCGGAGAGATCTCCAACAAGATGGGAGAGATCATGCAGCAAATGTCTTCCAAGATGCAGGTATTCTCCATCACCCATCTCCCTCAGGTGGCCTCCAAAGGAGACCAGCAGTACAAGGTATTCAAGGAGGATGATGGACAGGTGACGAGGACCCGGATGAAAAAGCTCAGTGCCGAGGAACGCGTGGTGGAACTGGCTGAAATGCTCGGGGGCAAAGCCCTCTCGGATTCGGCTATGGCCCATGCCAAACAATTGCTCAATTGAGAACGAAATCAACACAATAAAAATCTAACCTAAGAAGAGAATCATGGGATACAACTTACTGAAAGGAAAGAAAGGAATCATTTTTGGGGCACTTGACGAAAACTCAATTGCCTGGAAAACAGCTGAACGAGTACATGAGGAAGGCGGGACCTTTGTCCTCACCAATGCGCCTATCGCTATGCGTATGGGGCAGATCAACGAATTGGCTAAAAAGACAAATTCCGAGATCATTCCTGCAGATGCCACCAACGAGGAGGACCTCGCAAGCCTGGTCTCTAAAGCTATGGAAATACTGGGGGGCAAGCTCGATTTCGTCCTTCATTCCATAGGGATGTCAGTCAATGTTCGAAAGGGACGGATGTATACCGATGAGAAATACGACTTCACCACCAAAGGTTGGGATGTCTCTGCCCTTTCCTTTCACAAGGTCATGCAGAGCCTTTACAAGGCAGATGCCATGAATGAGTGGGGTAGTATCGTGGCGCTCACATATATGGCCGCCCAGAGGACCTTCCCTGACTACAATGACATGGCAGACAACAAAGCCTATCTGGAGTCTGTTGCTAGGAGTTTTGGGTATTTCTTCGGTAAAGAGAAAAAGGTAAGGGTGAATACGATATCCCAGTCGCCTACTCCTACCACTGCAGGGCAGGGTGTCAAAGGCTTCGACGGTTTTATCGCCTATGCCGAGAAAATGTCCCCCCTTGGAAATGCTACAGCCCTCGATTGCGCCAATTACACGGTCTCCCTTTTCTCAGACCTCACCCGAAAAGTCACTATGCAGAATCTCTTCCACGATGGAGGGTTCTCTATGACAGGGGTGAGCCAGGAGGTGATCGAAAAGTTCACGGAAGAGTAATCCGGATTAACGGTTTTAATCTATGGGCCGTCCAGTCTGTGGATGGCCCTGTTTTTAAAGTCCTATGCAGCCCTATTTTTCACTAATCATCCCGGTATACAACAGACCTGACGAGATCCGGGAACTCCTGCAAAGCCTGAAACACCAGACCTACACCTCAGACTTTGAGGTGGTGATCGTGGAGGATGGTTCTCAGGTCAGCTCAGAAGGAGAGGTGGAGAATTTTCGAGAGTCCTTATCCATATCCTATTATTTCAAGGAGAACAGTGGTCCCGGGGATTCCCGGAATTACGGGATGCACAAGGCCAGTGGGGAGTACTTTATCATACTCGACTCGGACTGCATCTTGCCTCCCGAGTACCTGGATGAGGCAGATCGTGCTCTGAAAAGGTCGTACGTCGACTTCTTTGGCGGACCCGATACGGCCCATCCCGATTTTACCCCGGTTCAAAAGGCGATCAACTACGCCATGACGGCCATACTGACCACTGGAGGTATCCGTGGCAGTGAAAAGGCCTCTGGAAAATTTCAGCCCAGGAGCTTCAATATGGGCATTTCCCGGGAGGCATTTGAGGCTTCAGGAGGTTTTGGAGACATTCATCCGGGAGAAGACCCAGACCTGAGCATTCGGCTCTGGAATTTGGGATTCACATCGAGCTTTGTCCCCGGCGCCAGGGTGTATCACAAGAGAAGGATCGATTTTGGCAAGTTCTACAAGCAGGTGAATAAATTTGGGATGGTGCGGCCTATACTCAACCACTGGCACCCGGAAACATCGAGGCTGACCTACTGGTTTCCCTTTTTTTTCATTTCGGGTCTGTGCATAGCGTTAGCCGCTTCCCTGTTCGGTATCTTTTGGCTGCTGTATGCCTATGTCCTCTATTTCGGTCTGATCTTTATGGATTCCTGGTTAAAGAACGGGTCACCCCTGATCGGTTTGCTGTCCCTCTATGCCGTATTTATCCAATTCCTGGGCTACGGCACAGGTTTTTTTAAGTCGACTTTCTTACTTACATTTAAGAAAGAGAAACCTCAGGAACTCTTTCCCTCCCTGTTCTTCAAAAGATAAAATGGCCGCCAAAAAAGTCTTGAAAAGTAGCACAAAACGAAAGATCAAGGTCTTTGCCATCTTGCTCACCTGTTCTTTTGTGGCCTGGCTGATCAGTCAGCTTTCAGAGACCTATACAGACGATATCACCTACACGCTCAACTATGTAAACCCTCCGGACTCCCTCATGCTGATGGATTCTTCCAGGGATGAGATCACGCTGACGGTACGCGGTAGCGGCTGGAAGTTTCTGGGGACCCGCTTTTCCTCAGGCACCCTGGATGTCGATCTGAGTCGGGTTTCATATAACAGAGGTCGTTATTACCTGAGGGAGCGTAATTACAGGGAACAACTTGCCAAGGCTCTCCCGGAATCCATGAACATCGTTCAGATGGATGCCGACTCCCTGCTTTTGAACTTTTCACGTCTGGTCAAAAAAAAGGTACCTGTGGTGCCCGGGGTAAAACTCCAGCTCGCCCAAAACTACCTTTTGGAAAGTGATCTGGAAGTTGTTCCGGACTCCATTACCCTTACAGGGCCTGAGCAGGAACTGGACACGATCAGGGAGATAAGAACGGAGCAGGTAGAACTCAGGGAGGTCAGCGAAAGGGTAGTGAGGTCCCTGAAACTGGAAAAACCGGCGACCTTATCAAATACCAAATACAGTATTGGAGAGGTACAGGTGAGGGCAGAGGTATTTCGTTTTTCGGAAAAGATCCTGGATATACCTGTGGAAGTTATCAATCTGCCGGAAGGGGCCCGGGTCAAGACCTTTCCAAACAGCGTGGAGGTTCTTTGTAAGGCAAGACTGGAGACCTTAAAAGGAATAAACCCTGGGGATTTCAGGGTAGTGGCCGATATGGAGGAAGTGCAGGAAGATTCGCCCTTCATCCCACTACAAATGATCCGGAGACCGGATGGGGTTCCCAGTATCCAGATGATGCAATTGCAGGTGGAATATATCTTGAAACGGGAATGAAACTGGTAGGACTTACCGGAGGCATAGGCAGTGGTAAGACCACTGTGGCCCGAATGTTCACGGAACTTGGCATTCCGGTCTACAATTCCGATAAGGAAGCCAAGCGCCTGATGAATGAAAACGGAGAACTGGCCCCAAAAATCATTGAGCTCCTTGGGGAAGCTGCCTATCAGGACGGCGTCCTGAACAGGTCATTCGTAGCTTCAAAAGTATTCGCTGATCCGTCATTGTTGCAAAAATTAAATGCCATCGTGCATCCTGCTGTCCGTCGGGATTTTAAGGCGTGGGCCTCCCGCCAGTCGGCTCCCTACGTCCTTCAGGAAGCAGCCATCCTCTTCGAGAACGGCAGCAACGAGGCTTTTGACAGCATGATCCTGGTCACCGCTCCAAAAAAGATCCGGACCCAGAGGATCAAGGAGCGGGACGGTCTCTCCTCAAGTGCCATAGAAGAGCGGATGAAGCATCAGTGGCCTGAGAAAAAAAAGAAAGCACTGGCGCATTATGTCATCGAAAACAAGGACCTGGAGGATACCCGGAAACAGATCCTGGAAATTCATGAACTCTTGTTAAAATAGGGCCTCAGGCGAGAATTTTAACATTTTTGTTAAGGTTAGGTTAAACAGCCAATCCCCTAAATGTTAAATTTTTAATTTTACTTTAAAATGAATAAGCGATTATTTGTTTTTCTTGTCATTCTGATGAGTTTGTCCCTGGTGGGAATCATATCGGTCCAGCTCTATTGGATCAAACGATCGGTGGATGACAAAGAAGAGCAGTTCTCAAATGCGATAGCAGAAGTCCTCAATCGGGTCACCGATAAGATCGAGGAAGGGGAGATGAGGGAATACTCTAATAGATTCCTCAACCTGAAAGACAGTTTGGGGGAGATCAGGAGTTCGCACCTCAGCAATATTTTCTTTATAGACAGGGATATCAATTCCAATGAGATCCTTTTTTACTCCCACGGCATTCTGGAAGAGGATTACAATATCGCTTCAACGTTCTTTGACAGCATTACAGGGGATAGCGCACAGCTGAAAAACATCACCAGTAAGCGTACCAAGACCATTTTTAAAGAAGAATACGGCCTCGATGGCAAGTCCTTTCGTTTAAACCCCATTCAAAAATTGGAAAAGATCGGAGGATTGACCAGCGTTGACAAGGCCCTTTTCGACGATGTGTTCCGGGAATATGCGGAAAACGTGCCCATTCACAAGCGCATATCTACCCAGGAGATTGAACTCCTGCTCAATCAGGAACTGATCAATATGGCCATAGATACCGACTTTGAATACGGTATCTACAGTAGGGGGCTGCCCACCAAGATCAAGTCGAGAAGGTTCAAGTTTGGGGAATCCACGGTGTACAAAGCGCCCATCTTTAAGAACAGCGAAGGCAGCAGTAATTTTGCATTATTGCTCACTTTTCCAAAGAAAAAGAAATTCTTGCTACAATCGGTTTTGGGAATGGCGTTCCTCTCCCTGTTGTTTACCCTGGTGATCGTCGTGGCCTATGCCAGTGCCATCTATCAGCTGATCAGGCAAAAGCAGATATCGGAGATCAAATCAGACTTTATCAACAACATGACCCACGAGTTTAAAACACCCATAGCCACCATCAACCTTGCGGTAGAGGCGATCAGAAACCCTAAAATCATCAGCGATCAGGATAAGGTTACGCGGTATTTACAGATGATACGGGATGAGAACAAAAGGATGCATGCGCAGGTGGAGAACGTATTGAGGATCTCCAAATTGGAAAAGAACCAGCTCGATATCACCAAAGACCGGGTAGATGCCCATGAATTGATCGAGAAAGCGATATCCCATGTAGAGCTCATAGTGCTCGACCGAGGGGGCTACATCAACACACACCTCGAAGCGGAGCGATCGGAAATACTAGCTAATGATATGCATTTTGGCAATGTTCTGGTCAACATCCTGGACAATGCGATCAAGTATTCCCCGGATGCGCCTAAGATTGACATACACACCGAAGTGGTGAAGAATTCAATGATCATCAAGATAGAGGATCAGGGTGCAGGGATGAGTAAGGCTGTTTTGAAAAAAGTATTTGAGAAATTCTACCGGGAACACACCGGTGACATACACAACGTAAAAGGGCACGGTCTGGGACTGGCCTATGTTAAGAAAATAGTAGAAGACCATCAAGGCGAGGTCTATGCGGAAAGTGAAAAAGGAAAAGGAAGCACTTTTTACATTAAAATGCCTTTAATATAAATGGATATGGAAACAGCAAATAAGAAAATATTACTGGTAGAAGACGATCCGAATTTCGGTATCGTCCTGAAGGATTACCTCTCCATGAACGATTTCGACGTCACTCTCGCCAAAAACGGAATGGAAGGTTTTGAAAAGTTCAAGAAAGACAATTTTGATATCTGCATTCTGGATGTGATGATGCCTTATAAGGACGGGTTCACACTGGCCAAGGAGATCCGGGAAAAGAATGAAAATGTTCCCATCGTTTTTCTCACCGCCAAGACCATGAAGGAAGATGTTCTGAAGGGATACAAGGCTGGGGCGGATGATTATTTAAATAAGCCCTTCGATTCTGAGGTGCTTCTGATGAAAATTAAAGCAATACTTCAAAGGAAAGCCTCCAGTACGCTGGCAGACAGCAAGCAATTTGAATTCAAAATTGGAAATTTCCATCTGAATTCCAAGCTTAGGTTCCTCAAATACAAGGATGAAGAACCTATCAAATTATCCCCGAAAGAGAACGAACTTTTACGACTTCTGGCGCTTCATGAGAACGATCTCATGCCCAGGGAACTCGCCCTGACCAAGATCTGGAGAGATGACAATTATTTCACCTCCCGCAGCATGGATGTGTACATTGCCAAACTCCGTAAATACCTGAAGAAGGACGATGTGGTGGAGATCCTCAACATACATGGGGAAGGATTCAGGCTGGTCGTAAAGAACGATAAGGAATAGTCATCACACTTCTGAAATAACAAGGCACTCCAGGGTGCCTTTTTTTATGCCTTGACTTTCCTGATCACCTCCTCGATGATCTGGTCGGGACTGAGGGTTATGGGCACCTCCACGGCATTGGAAGGTATCTCAAGGGCCTCAAACTGGCTATGTAACAGGGATGCCGGCATAAAATGGTCTTTCCGCTGGCCCAAACGTCGACTGAGGGTCTCAAAATCACCTGAAAGATATATCCAGGCGGGTGGGGGAGTCAACCCTTCTTCCAGGAGGTCCCTGTATTTCTGCTTGAGGGCTGAACAGGCGATCACAGCTCCTTCTTCGCTGTATTCCCTGGCCAGCTGATTCAGCTTGCGTAACCAGGGTTCCCGGTCCTGGTCATCCAGGGGCCTGCCCTCTGCCATCTTGATGACATTGGCCTCAGGGTGAAAGTCGTCCCCATCAAAAAAAGAAAGGTGGAGGGCCGATGCCAGTTTCTTTCCAATAGTGGATTTTCCACTGCCGGAGACCCCCATGACAAAGTAGATCTTGGTGGAACTAGTCATCGGTTTCTTTCCTTAGTAATTCAGCCACAAGTTCTGCCACTGCCTCTATCGAGGTGTCATACGGTATGGCAACGATATCCTTGTGTCTTTTAAACCAGGTAGTCTGGCGCTTGGCATATCGCCTGCTGTTCTTTTTGATCTCTGAAACGGCCTGTTCGAGTTCAATTTTACCGTCGAAATAGTCAAACAGTTCGCGATAGCCAACCGTTTGCAGGGCATTGAGGTGTTTGTACTGCCTCAGTTTTCCAGCCTCCTCCAGCAGGCCTCCGGCCATCATCCGGTCTACCCGTGCTTCAATACGGCGATAGAGCTCTTCCCTGGGGGCTTCCAGGCCCAGGATGATAAGTCTGAAAGGTCTTTTTTTTCTCTTCATTCCCAGGAAACCGGAATAAGGTTTCCCGGTTGCCCTGCACACCTCCAGAGCGCGGATCACCCGGTGTGGATTTTGCAGGTCTACCCTGGCCGCATATACCGGGTCTTTGATCCTGAGTTCCTCCTGGAGGGCCGGGAGCCCTTTTTTTTCGAGATCAATGACTAATCTTTTACGAATCCCAGGATCGATCTGCGGGAAGGAATCCAGACCAAAAAGGACGGCATCGATGTACAACCCGCTTCCGCCTGCCATGATCAGGAGATCGTGCTCCTGGAAAAGCATGTCGATCCGCTCCAGGGCATCCCTCTCGTAATCCCCGACAGAGTAGTCTTCCTGTATACTTTTGTGCTGTATGAAATGATGGGGTGCAGACTCTAATTCTTCCTCTGTCGGGACTGCCGTGCCAATACACATTTCGCGGTAGAATTGTCTGGAGTCGGCTGAGAGTATCTCCGTACCGAAATGTTGTGCGAGACTGATGGCCATAGCCGTTTTTCCAATCCCTGTCGGGCCTGCAATGACCAGGAGGGTCTTCTGTTCCATCAGTCGTCCTTTAACCTGAAACCACAGACCCGGCAATAATGGGCGTCCTGACGAAGGATCTCAGCACCGCACTCGGGACAGCTCCGTTCTTTCTTTTTCTTTTTCCCTTTTCCCTTGCTGTGTTCTGCCACGTATTCTGCGCTTACGATCCCAGTGGGAACAGCGATCACCCCGTATCCAACGATCATAATAATGGTTGCGATGAACTGCCCGAGACCTGTTTCCGGAGAGATATCCCCGTACCCCACAGTGGTCAGGGTAACAATGGTCCAGTACACACTGTGCGGAATACTGTTGAAACCGTGTTCAGGACCTTCAACCAGGTACATGATCGTCCCCAGCAACACAGAGAGGATGAGAACGAAGAACACAAAGACAAAGATCTTTGTCCTGCTCGCCCTAAGGGCCCGCAATAAGTTATTGGACTCTCCGATAAACCTCACCAGTTTGAGGATCCTGAATACCCTGAGAAGCCTCAGGGCCCGGAAAGCGGTCATATATTGGGAGCCACCTATGATCACAGACAAGTACTTCGGGATGGTGGAAAGGAAATCGATGACCCCGAAAAAACTGAAGATATAGGTTTTAGGTGTTCGGATGCAGATGATCCTAAGGATGTATTCAATGGTAAAAAGCACGGTCACGATCCATTCCGAAATGTTCAGGAAACCGTGGTATTTCTGGTCGATCCTAGGGATACTCTCCAGCATGACTATGATCACACTGTATACGATGACCACCAGTAATGCGATATCGAACAGTTTTCCGGCAGGAGTATGGGTGCCGTAGATGACCTCGTGCAATTTGGTTTTCCAGTCTTTGTTTTGAGCAGCTTTCATCAATTCTGTGAGTTGATCTCCACAATATCGAGTACCTTTTTGTGCGTCAGATAGAGTTCGATCTGACGGAGCATTTCCCTGTTGCCCTGCATAGGGGTCAGAATGGACTCGAGGATATGCAAATGGTTTATCTGGTGGTTGAGTTCGTAATAACCTACCCCTTGCAACTGCCCGTCCCGGATGAGGATGGCACTTCTTTCGCCTACCTCACGGCCTTTGTCGAGGACCATGACGCTTTTACCGGCCAATTTAACGGCCTCTTTCCCGCTGTTTCCATCCCCATTGGGCAGGGCGAGCAGTTTCATGTCTTCCCCGTTCACCTTGTATTTTGGGCGTTTTCGCCTGATTTCTTCGGTTACTTTTAAGTAGGCCACCAATTCGCTCCCGGTCAGTTCATAGGTCACTTTGCGGGTCTCCTTTTGCAGTCCGCGACTGACGGTGGAGTCAGATGTGAAATGTTCGTTTACCCTCTTCTTGATATCGGTGCTTTTTCCGATATAAATGATCTTCTTGTCCTTGTTGAACATGTAATAAACGCCGGTGGAGGACGGCATCTGGTCTACGATCCTCAGTTGCCGGTGGGAGAGTTCCCCGAGGGTCTCTGCCCGGGTCACTTCACTGATGATATTTTTATCCAGGTCCTTGTGCAGGAGGATCTTGAACAGTTTCAGGGTGGCCAGGGCATCCCCGTTGGCCCGGTGCCGGTCACTGACTGGGATCCCGAGGGAACGCACCAGCTTTCCCAGACTGTGTGATTCTGCTTCAGGGATGAGTTGCTTGGCCAGGTCTACGGTACAAAGGGTCTTGCGTTCAAAGTTATATCCCAGTCGCCTGAACTCTGTCCTGAGAATGCGATAATCGAACTGGGCATTGTGGGCTACAATGACTGTGTCTTTGGTGATCTCAACGATCCTTTTGGCCACCTCGTGGAATTTAGGTGCAGATTGCAGCATTTTGTTATTGATCCCAGTGAGATTGACTACAAATGGCTGTATCTCCTTCTCCGGATTCACCAGGGAGATAAACTGGTCCACAACGCGATGTCCGTCGAATTTGTGGATCGCGATCTCAGTAATACCTTCTTCATTATACTTTCCTCCGGTTGTTTCTATGTCTAGAATACAATACATAAAATGATTATCCTCCTCCTGTGGTCTATTGCCTTTCCCCAAAGATACTACTTCCGATCCGTACCATTGTACTGCCCTCCTCCACCGCGATGTGGTAGTCCCCACTCATGCCCATAGAGAGGATGCTAACCCCTGGTAGGATGTTCTTGAGGGTGTCATACATTGTTTTCAGGGACCGAAACTCTTTTCGTATCACTTCTTCCTTGTCGGTAAAAGTGGCCATACCCATCAGCCCTTTGATACTAACATGTTTGAAATTTCTGAGCTCGTCGCCGGAAAGTAAAGCCTGGAGTTCCTCCTCATCCAATCCGAACTTCGTCTCTTCCCTTGCGATGTGCATCTGAAGCAAACAGGGGATCACACGCTGGTTTTTTCGACCTTGTTTATTGAGCTCTTTTAACAGTTTCAAACTGTCTACTCCATGTACCAGGGATACAAAGGGGGCCATGTATTTCACCTTGTTGCGCTGTACATGGCCGATCATGTGCCACTCGATATCCTCAGGCAGCTCAGACCATTTCCCGGTCATCTCCTGTATTTTGTTCTCGCCAAAGATGCGCTGTCCAGCCTCATAGGCCTGCAAGATCTCTTCATTTGATTTCGTCTTTGAAACGGCCACCAGCTCCACGTGTTTGGGCAGGCTTTCTCTGATCTTTCGTAAATTCTCTGCGATCTGATTCATTGTTCTACAGTTCATAGATAGTGAGCCCGCTTTTTAATTTGGGCTCTATGTAAGTGCTCTTCGGGGGCATAACCAACTGGGCATCGGCAACGGCCTTGATCTCCTCTATGGTGATGGGTACGAGGTTAAACCCTACTTTGAAATTCCCCTGATCGATCTCCTTCTTCATTCGGAGCACGTTGTGTTTGCCGTAGCCGTACTGTATGCGTTTGTCGTTTCTGAGGTCCTCGATACCGAGGATGGGTTCCAGGATGGTTTTATAAAGGATGTGAGTGTCCAACCGGCTGAGAGGGTCCTCGAGGGGCAGGATATGCTTTCGCAGGTAAAGGGAGTAGAAATCCCCATCCAGATACATGCTGAAGTGATGTTTTTTGGTGGGTTTGTACAACTCCATGTCCGTTTTTTTAATGCGGTAGAATTCATCCAGTTTCACAAGAAAGGATTCCTTGGTGTGTCCGTTAAGGTCCTTGACCAACCTGTTGAACTCAAAGATACGGATCTCGCTTTCCGGGATCAGGTAGCTCATGAAGTAGTTGTAAGCTTCCTGCCCGCTGTGGTTGGGGTTCTTTTCCTCGCACCATTGGGCCAGAAGGTCTGAAGAAGCACTTCTATGATGTCCGTCAGCGATGTACAGGCTGTCGATTTGTGTAAATGCCCTTGCTATGGAGTTCACGATTTTTGGGTCTGAGATCTTCCACAGAAAATGGGTGGTCCTGTCTGGCGTGGTAAAATGGTAGACGGGCAGATCCTTTTTAGTCTGTTCTATGATACCTGCGACAGTAGGATGGTCCGGATAGGTCATCAGGACGGGTTCGGCGTTGAATTTTACGGTATCCAGGTAACTGGCAAAGAGCCTTTCCCGGCTTTCAATAGTATTTTCGTGTTTTTTGATGATATTCTTTCGGTAATCCGCCACGCTGGTCGCACAGAAGATCCCACAGCAACTGAAGTCATTCCGCTGCACCTGATAGAGATAAAAACTAGGCTCCTCGTCTTTGATGAAGACCTGTTCCTCCAGGAATTCCTGGTACCTGTTGTGGACCAACCTGAATCGCTCTTCCCCCATCACCTTTTTGTGAAACTTGAAGCCGGGGTTGATGATATGAAGAAAGGAGAAGGGATTGTATTTCAGAATAGCTTTCAATTCTTCTCTGGAGTAAGCCTCGTAGGAACGGGAAGCCACATGTGCCACCTTATCGGCTGCAGGTCTTATCGCCTTAAAGGGCCGGACGACTGCCATTACGCCCTGCGAAATTGGGAAGCCACTTGTTCTGCCTTCCGGCTTTGGGAATAATCGTAGAAGCCTTCCCCTGATTTCACGCCCAGTTTCCCGGCCATCACCATATTGGTAAGGAGCGGGCAGGGGGCGTATTTGGGGTTCTTGAATCCGTCGTATAGTACGTGCAGGATAGAGAGGCAGACATCCAGGCCAATAAAATCAGCCAGCTGGAGGGGTCCCATGGGATGGGCCATTCCCAGTTTCATAACGGTGTCTATCTCCTCAACCCCGGCCACGCCATTGTAAAGGGTTTCCACTGCCTCGTTGATCATGGGCATCAGGATTCTGTTCGACACGAATCCGGGATAGTCATTTACCTCGGTAGGTGTTTTACCCAGTTTCAGAGAGAGGTCCATGATGGTTTTAGCTGTTTGGTCCGAGGTGCTGTATCCCCTGATGATCTCCACCAGTTTCATAATGGGCACTGGGTTCATGAAATGCATGCCGATGACCTTTTCCGCTCTCGAAGTAACCGAGGCGATCCGGGTAATGGAAATGGAGGAGGTATTGGTCGCCAGGATCGCTCCGGAAGGACAGAATTCGTCCAGTTCTCTGAAGATCTCGAGTTTAAGCTCGAGGTTCTCCGTTGCTGCCTCCACCACGAGGTCCGCATTTTCTACTCCACTGGTCATGTCAGTCGTGGTTTTGAGATGATCCAGGGTTGACTGTAAGGTCTTCTCATCAATAGATCCCTTCTGCAGCATCCGA